>SXIP01000164.1 GCA_005772825.1 Methylococcaceae bacterium
ATGTTGGCAAGGAATTCGCTTTTGGCTTGATTGGCCGCAATTGCCGTTTCCTTGGCGCGAAGCAGTTCTTCCTCGACTCGTTTATTCTCGGTAATATCAACAAAGGTTCCAATGTAATAGGCGATAACGCCGTTCTCCAACACCGTGGTAATGGTCGTCCATTCAGGATAAATTTGACCATTTTTGCGCTTATTCCAGATTTCACCCTGCCATGTCCCGTTTTCATGAAGGGATTGCCATAACTGCTTGTAAAACCCCGCATCATGCAGCCCCGAACTTAACAAATGCGGTTTTTTATTAAGCACGTCGACCTCGTTATAGCCGGTAATATCGGTAAATGCGCGATTGACTTTAAGAATGTTGGCATCGGCGTCGGTAATCATCATGCCTTCCTGGGATTCAAAAATCGTGGCGGCGATCCGCAACTGCGTTTCAGCTTGTTTGCGTTCGCTAATGTCGCGTGATAACAGGATAAAATGTAGGGTTCCTGCAAACGCCATCGACTTTCTGCTGACGGAAATTTCAAACCAGAACTCACCTTCAGGCCGGGTTATCTTAAACTGTTTACCGGTAGATTCACCTTGCCGCCGCGCCTCATCCAACGCGGACAGCATAATTTCAGCCGCATCGGTCGGCATCACCTCGGCTATGGTTTTGCCGATAAATTGTTTGGAGTTTATCAATAAGGATTTGTGCGTGGCGTAGAAGTTATAAAAACAACCGTTTTCATCAATTTCAAACAAGGAATCGGGAATGGCGTTTAACGTGGCTTGCAATTGGTTTTTGGTGGCGATAATCTCGCTTTCTATCCGTTGCGGTTCGGTGACGTCGATTAAAATGCAAAGGGTGTACTGAAACAGGCCTTGGTTATCTCTGACAATCCGCCCTTCCACCTTGATTAAACGGCTTTCACCGCTATCGCGGCGTATCAACTCAAAAACAGGACTCGAAATAACGCCCGCCGCTTTAAATTCATTGAATGTTGTCACGACCAATGCCGAAGAGGCTTCCGTCATTAAATCGCCGAAAAATTGCCCGATAACCTGTTCGCGCCGGGGGCAACCGACCAAATCCAGCCAGGCCTGATTGACATCCAGCAGATTACCCTCGATATCCAGCGACTGATATGCCAACGGGGCGTTTTCAAACAAATCGCGAAAACGATTTTCACTGTCTTGCAATGCCTGTACGGCGCGTTTGCGTTCAACACTGCGGCGATAAAAAAAGCCGGCCAGGATTAACAGGAAAATGACGACGATGGCCCCTAAATAACTAATCAATAAAGGGAATAAGGCTTTTTCCTCATAAACGCCGAACCATTTTTCATATAACTTATCATAGGCGCCGTTGGCTTTGGTCAGCGCCAAACCTTCATTGATTTTCGCCAATAATTCCGCGTTACCGCGATGCACCGCGAAGGAAAATTTCTGCGCGAATCCGACTTTGACGGGCAGCGCTTTAACATTACCGATCTTTAATTTTTCTATAACCTGTTGGCCCGCTAATTTGCCTAACAGCAATGCGTCATGGCGGCCGGACGCCAGCAGCCGGAAACCAGCTTCCGGGGTATCCACCGGAATCAAATGTTTTTGCCAGCCTTTCGACACGGCATAGTCGTGTGCTAAATCGCCGTTGAGCACGATAATGCGCTTATCGTTTAAATCGGCTTCGGAGCGAATGCGGTTTTCATCTTCACGCACAAAAACGGCGCCGTTAACAACCACATGCGGTACGGTAAAATCGGCGAATTGTCGGCGTTCCTCGGATTGCGCCAGATTAATCAACACATCTATTTTTTCGTCTTTAAAGCCTTGTAAAATTTCATGGAAAGGTAACACGCGAATGGTTGACTGAAGATGGCTTTCCGCAGCCACCGCCCGCCATAACTCAACCGTAAAACCGTCTGCGGCGGCATCGGTTAAGCCCAGGGCAAACGGCGGATAATCTTGCTCGCTGCCGACGATAAGCGCTTGATCATCGGCATGGCTCAAGGGCGCGATGAAGTCGGTCAAACCATTGTCGGACAAGGGTTTGGAAAGTTTGAGTCGGGTATAAACTTCCTCTACTTTTCGAAGCCGGCCCATGTCTATCTGACCGAGCGGTATTAAATCCGGCAAGATCAATTTGCGCGTAACTTCCGCTTCAAAGCGTAAATGTTCAAGGTCCAGCTTGCTGTGATATTTGTTGTGGATCAGTTGGATTAATTCTTCCTGATGGTTCAACGCATAGCGCCAACCCTCCAATGTCGCCTTGCGGAATTTTCTCACCCGTTCCGGATGGTTGAGTAATTCCCGTCGGCTGGTGAATAACAGGTCGCCATAAAAATCAATGCCGTAATTTTGCGGGTTAATGATGTTGATCGGTATTTTTTTTTGCTGGAAATAAAAAGGCTGGTCAGACAAATAAGCCGACATAACGTCGATTTTGCCGCTAATCAAATCCTCATTGTTAAAGCTGTGCTTAATGGCGGTATATTTTTGTTCATCTAATTTTGCTTCGGCCAGGATGGCGCGTAACGGGGCCGCATCTTCGCCTACCGAATCAAACATGATTTTTTTGCCCGGCATTTCATAAGGACTGATGATGTTGGAACTTTGTCTGGCGATAAAAACCAATGGGTCATGTTGAAAAATAGCCGCCAGTGCGACAATCGGTTCGCCGCGCGCGTAATAAGACAGTATGCCCGAGTCGCCGACCGCAAAATCCATTTCCCCGGATACCACCTGCCTGACCACATCTTTATCGAAAGACCGCTCGAAAATATGAACATCCAGCCCTTCTCTTGCGTAAAACCCACGTTCCTTGGCGGCGTAATAGCCGGCGAACTGGAACTGATGCTGCCATTTTAATTGCAGGTTTACTTTTTCCAGCGGCGCGGGATTCGGGGGCGGCGCGGAAAAAGCGCCGCTTGAGCAGAGTAATAACAAACAAATCAGCCAACTTACAGTGGTTTTCATTATTGTCTGAGCGGGATGGTAATTTGCGGTGTCGTTCGGTGAAATACCGAAAACAGCATGGCTGTCGGAACCGGCGCAAGGCAAACAGCGATCGCCGCCATCAGGTTGACGCTCTCGACCGTTTGCCCAGGATGTCTTCGAATAATGTCAGCAGTTCACGTACCCGAAATGGCTTGATAATGTAAGCGTGGGCGCCGAATTTAAGGCCTGCTTCAACATCTTTCGGCATGGCCGAAGCGCTGACCGCAATCACCGGTATGTCTGTCGTTTGCGGGTCGGCCTTAAGTATCTTCAAGGCATTAAGACCGCTCATGCCCGGCAGGTTGATATCCATGATCACCAAGTCCGGTATCAGCCGCCGAATCATATCCAGACCGTATTCGGCGTTTTCGGCGATGTAGAGTTCGACATCCGGCAGTTGTTTGAAAACATATTGCATGACACTGACATTGGCCTGATTGTCCTCGACATAGACAACATTCCCGTGCAGGGAATGATTGGTTGTTGATGCCTCCCGGTTTGTCATGTCATCCTGTAGCGGCGGTTCTCCGTTGACCGGGTTTTCAGAAATGGGCAATTCTATCCAGAAAGTACTGCCGACATTCTCGCGGCTTTCAAAGCCGATAGTACCGCCCATGTCTTCAATCAGTTGTTTGGCGATGTAAAGCCCGATGCCGGTGCCTTCTATCTGGGAATTTTCCGCGCCCAGACGCTGGAAAGGCTGAAAAAGTTTGGCTTGATGCTCATCCGGGATACCTCTTCCCGTGTCGGTTACCAGAATACGCGCCGATTGATCCGCCAACAGATAGCGGATATTGATTGAGCCGCCGTCGCGGTTGTATTTGACGGCGTTTGACAAGAGGTTTAGCAGGGTCTGGCGCAAACGGACTTTATCGGCATTGACATACAAGTCGGCGTAACCCTGCGTGTGTAAGGTAATGCCGCGTTCTTTAGCCGAGGGCATAACCAGGTTGGTGACTTCATCAATCAACGGAAGCAGGTTGAGCCTGTCGATGCACATCGTTACATTTCCTGCTTCGATACGCGCCAGGTCGAGGATTTCATTAATTAAATTTAACAGATGGCGTCCGCTGTTCAGGATATGGGAAACCGCTTCTTTTTGCTCGCCGATCAGCGGTGTCGGTACGCCTATTTCCATGAGTTGGGAGAAACCGATGATCGCATTGAGCGGTGTCCTCAATTCGTGGCTCATGTTGGCGAGAAATTGTGATTTTGCGCGGTTGGCCGCTTCTGCGGCCTGCTTGGAATGGAGCAGGTTTTCCTCGATCATTTTGCGCCGGGTGATGTCTCTAAAGCTCCAAACCCGTCCCACTGGTTTGCCGTTCAGCAGTTGGGGGCGGGAATAGCGTTCGATGGTTCTGCCGTCGATAAACTCCAGTTCATGATAGCTTTCATCCAAGGGATGGTTATAAACCGATTGCACACCGGCTAAAAAACCTTCGGGGTCTTTCAGCTGATTTAATACGAATTCCACGGCCTGTTTATCTTCGCCTGCCGTCAATATGTTGTCCGGTATGCGCCACATGGCGGTAAACAGTTTGTTGTATTTGGAAATGTTGCCGGTCTCGTCAACCACCAAAATAGCGTCTGCGGTGGCTTCCAGTGCTGCGTTGAGCAGCGAGTAGGATTTTTCCAGTTCCAGTTCCGTCGCTTTACGCGCGGTGATGTCCTGGACAATCGTCCAGATCACGGTGCGCCCTTCGGCATCAATCAATTTTATGCCGTTGAGCAGTACCGGGTAACGGGTATTGTTCTTGCGGATATACTCTTTTTCGTAGGGACCGAAGCGTCCGGTTTTAATCATGGCTTCCAGTTGGGCTTTTTCCTGGGCTTCATATTCCCGAGGAGTTATATCCCAATAGTTTAAAGCCAGGAATTCGTCGCGCGTATAGCCGGTTGAAGCCAGCAAGGCCGGATTAATATCCAGGAACTGTCCGCTGTTAAAGTCATTGAGCGCAATGCCGACAGGGGCGAGTTCGAACAGGCTGCGGAATTTATGCTCGGTGATCCGCATCATTTCTTCAATATTTTTGCGTGCGCTGATATCGAATAGGGAAATCAGTAAATAATCATCAAAAGTGGCGCTTGCAATGATGATGGAGCGTACCTGACCGTTTTTGCAGGTCACCTGATGCTCGAAAGGCGCAATACCGTCATGGTTTTTTGCATTTCCCGCTGTACGTTGCAGCTCGGCATTCCAAGCGGCTACGGCCCAGCGCCGGTAGAGCGGGTCGGGATAGATCAATTGCCGCCATTCGCTCAGCGTCGTCATATCGTCCTTGCCATAGCCGAAAGTCTGCACAAAGCTTTGATTGAAATTGACTAAAACATCATCCTTGTTAACCAGGCATAACGGAACGGGGCTTACTTCGAAGAGTTGCTGGAAGCGTGTTTCGGTTTTTTGCAGCTCCGCTTCGCCGGTTTTGCGTTGCGTAATGTCGGCAGTAAAGCCGTGCCACAGGATGTCGCCGTTATCCAGCAGTTCAGGAGCGGCATGGCTTTCCACCCATAGTTCGCCCTTCTGTGGATGCAGCACCCGGTATTCGCTATGCAAAACCGTCAGGTTGTTGGACGCATCAAGTCGGTCATGGGTTACGCGCACAAGGTCGTCGGGGTGGATTGCGTTGAGCAAGTGTGAGGCGTCTTGACTGACGGCCTCCGGCGAAACGCCGAAGATATTGTAGATGCCGGGGCTGACATAAGGGAAGCAGCGGCTGCCGTCCTTGCGCAGTAAATATTGGTAGATCATGCCGGGCACCTGGGCGGCAATCTTTTGCTGGCGTTCGGCTATTTGCCGTAAGCTCTCTTCGCGCTCACGCAAGCCATGGATCATGCGAAAGCCGATATACGCCAAGATGGTGCTGTATGAGGCCTGCGTCCAGACAATGCTCGCCCAAGTCAAAGGGTGATGGGCATAAACCCGGTAATCCAGATTGAAGGTAAAGTGGTTTTGGCTGGCGGCGAAAGCGAACAAGGCCAGACACAGAATATTGCCGATTACCAGCAATACCCCGGTTCGGACGCTGTAAAACAGAATTCCGACAAACGACAGCAAGATAAAAAATTCCCGGCTGCCTGCAACCGGACCAAGTTGTATAAGTCCGGCAAAGCCGGCTACCCAGAATACCGACAATAATGCACCTACCCGGTACTGGTAGATGAGTCGTTCGCGTAACAGCCATAACAGGAAAAGAGCGACAAGCAGGCTGAGGTGCGCCGCCATTACGGGTAGCCAGCCTAAATACATTATCCGCGCTAGCGATAAAGCCACTGTCGGTATCGACGCGATCAGCATCCCGAGTATGACGTCATTGAGCAGGCGGTTGCGGAAGGCGAAGAAATCATAGGGAACGTTTGTTTTCATAGGTCTCTAAAATACACGACTAATGGATAAAACGGGTATCTGATTTATCTTGGGCTTCATACCGGTTAATAAAGGCAGCTCATTGCCGCCGAATACTCTCACAGGGGCATCAAGAGGAAACCTACCTTACTTGGGGTAAACCAACTGGGTTGGAAAAAATCGCGGAGCCTACTTATACCGGCTTCCAGGTCTGCAGCCATTCTATCAGTTCGTCAAAATGCATGGGTCTTGCGATAAACCAGCCTTGCACTTGGTTGCAGCCCAATTCCATAGCCAAGTCCAGGTCTTGCTGCGTTTCAATGCCTTTTGCCACGGTGCTGAGATTCAATTTAGTGGCCATTTCCACGCTCGACGTGAGCGCCGTGCGGGCCATCGCATTGACCGCGCAGGCTTCCCGGATGAGATTGAAATCCAGCTTGATTTCACTGAAAGGGACGGAATGTAATTGTTCCACGGATGAATAACCGATACCGAAATCATCTATCGAGAGCCTGAAGCCTTTCCGATGCAGACGGGTTAATATATCGATGGTTTGAGTCAGGTCGGTTGGCGCCCCGGTTTTGGTGATTTCCAATATGACTTTGTCAACCTTCAAGCCCGTTGCATGAATACTGGCCTGAATAAAATCGGGGATTTGCGCATTCGACACCCAGTTGGACGACAGGTTGACGGCAATGCTCAACGGAAAACCGGCCTCCGCCAAACGGCTCGCGCCAATCAGGGCTTTGGTCAACAGCATCTCGGATAGCTGGTCGATCAGTCCGTGTTGTTCGGCAACCGGAATGAAAATTTCCGGAGCAATCATGTTGCCATGCCGCCACCAGCGCGCCAATGCTTCGATGCCGACCGGCTTTAAGGTGACGATATCCACTTTAGGTTGGAAATACACCTTGAACTCGTCATTGCGCAAGCCTTCCAGGATCGCTTCCGGCAGATCGCTCCGATTGACCGATATTCGTGTGCCGTCGTTATGAATCTTGCAGGATTCGTTTAACGGTTTAATCAGTATTTCGGGCGTGCTTGGTTTGTCAACGTTGTACAGTTCCTCGGCGTAGGTTAATGCCTCTGTGGATTGCGGCAACAGGTGTTGCTTCTTGCGCATCAGGGCGATACAACCTTCAAAGCCCTTTTCATTAATTCGGTGCAGGAAGTCAATACTGTCCGCCGGCGGCAAATTCAGGTCGCACAGTAGCAGGTTAATGGTATCGCCGTGCCGCTCGATTTCTTGCAAGGCCGTTGTCGTGTTTTTCACCTCGACAATTTCTTTCACGCCCAAGGCTGTCAACATCACGGCGATTTGTTGCAGCCCCGTGGCTTCATTATCAACCAGCTGAATGCAGTGCGGCTGTGTTGTTTGCCGGTTTACCGGCTCTGCGAATTGAATGCGCCCGGACAGTGCGGTTTCGACATCGCTTATAGCGTGTTCCAGGTTAGTAAGGAGGACGGCAGCGTCTTCCAAATGACCTTGCCGTGCGCTGTTTTCGAGATTTTCCGCTTGCTCCGCGAAGTACAGCGCGCCTACCGCCTGCCCGGACGATTTGAGTTTGTGCATCGACAACGCCAGCGCACTTGCCTGTTTTTGCCGAAGGTGTTGGTGACAGATCGGCAGTTCGGCTCGCGCGGACGTAATGAACAATTCAATCAGGTTTCTGATCGGTTTTGAATCGCTGCTGCCAATGACGCGCGCTAATGCGCTGGTATCCAGTATTTTGTTGTTATAGTTGGCTTCTGCAACATAATCGGTGGCTGTTGATGGTCGGGAGGGTGTCGATTGTTGCGGCAAGGGCAACCATTTTTGTAAAGTCAGTCGCAAGTTGTCCAGCTCAACAGGCTTGGGCAGGATATCGTCCATGCCGGCTTTCAGGCAGTTGTTTAGCTCGGTCTGATAATGGACGGCCGTCAAGGCGATAATGGGGATGCGCCCGCCACGTAGCTGTTCCGTCGAGCGGATGACTTGAGTCAGCTTCAGTCCATCCATTCCCGGCATGTTGATATCGGCCAGGATCAGACCATAACCGCCTGTTTGCCATTGGATAAAAGCGGCATTGCCGTCGCCGGTTATATCGAATTCATAGCCCAGTGCATTTAACTGCATGCGCAGTACCGACTGATTGGCGGGATTGTCTTCCGCGATCAGGATACGGCGGTTGGTATTTTCAATATTTGCTTGCCGATTGCTCTGAGATAATGATTCCGGCTTGTCGGGCGGCATTGCGGATAAATGCTCGTTGATGCGCACAGAGAGCTTATTAATGGAGTCGGCAAGCCGTTCCCCTGCATTGTTGATTTCTTCGGCATGCGCCAGCGTATCCGCCTCCAGCTCATTTTTCATGAGCAGGAGTTGCGAATGTACGAGAATGACGTTGAGCTGGTCGGTCAGGTTATGGATGTCTTTAGTCAGTTCTTTCGGGTTTTCGGTCATGACGAAATTTTTCGGTAAAAACGCTGGAGCTTGCTTTCGATCAAGACTCGTAATGCGGCAAACGGAATCGGCTTGGAATAAATCGGAATTTCCGGCAGCAATTCACCGGCCGCCTCAATCTCGTCAGCATTCAAACCGGTAACCACGAGTATATCGCAAGGGGTTTCCGGGGTTTGCTCGGACAGTTGCCGGATTAACCGGAAGCCGTCCATGCCGGGCATGCGCAGATCGGTAATAATCAGGTTGGGAGTATGGCGTCCAACCATTATTAATCCTTCGAAACCGTCATTGGCGGTCAGCAACTTGATGGGCAGGTGCCAGTCGGTCAGTTTCTGTCGATACAGGCCGAGCTGAACCGGATCGTCTTCAACAACCAGTATTTTAAATTGTTCTACTTGTACAAGGGATGGCTGCAACATCGACTGTTGCTGGGACAGCATGTCGTCAACCGCTGCGCGGGGTATGCGTCGGTGACCGCCCGCCGTCTTCCAGGCCGGTAGTGTGCCTGCCTCCACCCATAATTGAACGGTCGAGAGCGCCACGCCGAGTAGGGCGGCAGCTTCACGGGTAGAGATGTATTCTAATCGATGACTGCTTTTCATTGGTTTCATAATTATTCTTCATTGATGTACGTTATTCATAATAAAAAAAGTTAATTTTACATGTGAGTGACCAATACGCATGTATTGAATTTTTAATCGGGGTCCTGTCCGGCATCGCCAGCTGCCCGGATTATCCCGGTAACATCATGTTTGCCGCCTTCGTTTCCATGCTCCGGCGTTTCTACTCTTGTTAAGTTGAAGCGATGTTGTCTTACTTTGACGGATAAATACAAAAGAGTCAATATATTCGTCATTATAAACAATATCAGTATTTTTTGTTTGTTATTCGGTATTTATGTCGTTCCAGATGTCATGCGATTTAAGCGAGCGAACTTTACCGGCAGTAAATGCGCTGCAAATGAACTGTCGAATTAACTGACAAACCCTACAATTCATCGTTCTTGGCTTGAAAAAACTGCCGGGCTGAAGACCTTCGGTTTGGCTTCTCTTCAACACTACAAGATGCTTATGTGCTGTCTGTTTGATAGTTTCTCGACACAAATTGTAATGGTCAGACAAGAGTTACGAAAAATAAATGATGAAAATATTGATTAAATCAGTATTTTTTGTGATAAACTGTGAACCAGTCGATGTATCTGGATCAAAATTGTCATTTTGGCGCAAAAGCCCCAGCGGCAAACAAGACGCTTTGTTATCCCGGCACACAATTTATCAAAATGAACATGAAGAAATTAACGTCGAATTTAAGCTTTGTTTACAGGAGGACATTCAATCATGCATTTAAATGCCGATAGTCAACAAAAACACGACATCATTGATCAGACTCCGCCGGTAAAAAAATCAGGCTTCGCTACGTCCAATGAAATAAAGCTGATTATTGTCGGCAATGTCGGCTCGGGAAAAACCACCAGCATTAATGCGGTTAGTGAAATACCGGTGATAGGCTCCGAAGCAAAGGCAACCGAACGTGACGCCTTGCATCGCAAAGAAACGACGACAGTCGGCATGGAATACGGCGTATTACAGATGCAACGAACCAAATTGCATATTTACGGCACGCCCGGGCAACGGCGCTTTGACTTTATGGCGCAGGTGTTGTGTAACGGCACTTCCGGCATGATTATCATGATCGATAACGGTTGTAATGATCCGATGGGAGAACTGGATTATTTTCTTAATTTCCATGGCGCCTACCTGAAGAAAAATCCGGGCATCATAGCCGTTACCCATTATGACGATTCCCGTACCCGTACCGGCTTGATTGATTATCACCGGTATGCGATGGAGCGCGGCTTTAATTGCGGCGTCATGCGGCTTGATGCACGGGAAAAAGAAGAGGTCAAAAAAGTGATCCTGAAATTACTGATCGAAATTATACGTCGTAGAGTGGCCTGAGCAAGTGGATGAGGGGTATTTCTGTATACAGAAGCAATTCACGCGCATGTTACGGCATCCTGCTAACCTTACCCTGTAACTTACCGAGCGGCTAACCGATTATGGACGAAAATATTATCCTCACCAATGACCATGATTATCAAAAAATTCAGTCCGAGCTTAACGCGGGTAAAAAACCGTCTAAAACTCTGCGCTACATGATGCAGGCGCTGGAAAATTACCGTCAATCCAAAAAGTTCGGTTGGTCCAGGCCCTGGAATAAATATGATGTGGTTAATTTCCAGAGTTTCAGGCTCAATGACAGCGATGTGCAATTACGTCGCTCGGCGCTTGACGTGATCGCCGCGCAATGGCCGGAAATGCCCGAACGGGCGCAACGGTTTATCGATGAATTATTAAACGGTGAAGCGGCGCCGCTGGGCTTTGTCTTCTTTCAGGAATTTAACGATGACGGAAATTTGTTCGAAGGTGCGGTGCTGAGTTATGGCCGTATCAACAAAGATAATCGCAGATACCGCGACCGGCTGGATTTGATACTTGAATCCCCGGTTGCTGACGGTTACAGCGTAGGTTTGTCCCGCATCAGGATTTATGTCGATCCGTTTAATGAACAAGACAAGAAACCCTTATGGCAAGGCGTTATCGACAATCCGGTCAATCCGCTTGCGCATCGGCTATTTAACCGGTTGGCCGATATAAGCTGGGCCTGGAAAGAAGATAGCAGCCGCATCTGGCGTCACTGGATAACGGAATATATCGACTACTTCGGTCCACGGCAATGGCCTGTTCAGGCGAGCTATTTTTATGTTCCCGGTAATCCCGGCGCCCGCATCGCCAGTGTCGCTGAGTGAAACGAGGCTATAACAGTTTATTCGGATTTGATAGGTGATTTTTATATAATATTATAATTTTAAAAGAGTTTTATGTTTTTATGTGAGATTCTAAGTCTATATAGTAAACCGGCACTGATAAGTGCGGAATTTTCAGTTCACGCAGATAAGGTAACAACAATGAACACATATAATCTGGTTCCAATTCTTATTGATTTTCACGCATTATCACCTTGTATAATAGGTTCGGGCATCCTGACCAAAGATGGGCTGGTTCTGGAGTCGGTTTTACCGGTAGAACAGGAAGAAGACATTATCGCCGGATGTGGCGCAGCCTTGTCTGCGGTTGCCCGTAATGCCGCCCGGCAAATCCTTCAGGGCAAGATGGGAGCCGTTTTGGTCAAGAGCGATAACGGTTTTGTTATCGTGTCCCCTTGTGAAGGGGAGCTGATCCTGGCGGTAATAGTGACCACGGATGCGGTGCTTAACGAGATCCTTCAGGCCGTTGAGCGCACTGTACGGGTGATCGGCCAGACGGTTTTTGATCTTGCTGCATAGCATCATGAAAGGGTGTTTATCGCTGCTGTGTTTTTAAACACCTTTATCACGTTAAACAGGTCAACATGAACTTTGTTATCTCAGTCATTCATGCCGTTGCCGACCCCATTTCAGCGGCAACCTTTTTGTGCAATGCACTGGGATTTAAAAACACCTGCCAGTCTACAGAAGCCGTAATCGTTGAAAACGGTGCAATAGCGCTGAGACTGGTGCCTGACAACACGGCGCGGCAGGGAGACGGGGGCTGTTTGAACCTCGAACTGCAAACCCGGAATATGGCGCAAGCCACAGCAGAGCTGCTGGTGTTGCCGGATGTCAGTCTGATTGCACAACCTGTCGCCGTCAACCCGGCGAGAGTTGAGAGCCGGTTGCAGGGCCCGCAGGGCATCCTGATAACACTGGTGCAGGAATTCAATGAAGATGAGTTGGGTATTATTCCGCCATTACCGACCTCGCTGATCTGGAATGAAGACGCGGAAGACTGTATAAGGCAGATGTTACGCCTGATTCCTGTTAGTTTTCGTGAATCTGCAAGAATTCGTATAACCGAACGCGCCGAAATGCTGACTGCGGAAGAAGCTGAAATTACTGTGACTATGAACTTTGCAGTGCAGGCTTTGGCGGATGTAACGCCTCTTTTCCAGCATCCTATGCTGATGTCGGCCTTGCGGCAACGGGGTATCGATCCGTCCGGCTATTTTGATAGAGGGACGGTCTCGTGATACCGCAACTTTTAAGCATCGTACCTAAAACCCTTCATTGGTGTCGTATCGGACTCGGTCTTCGCCGTTTAAAGCGGGCAAATCCCGAAGAGCGCGCCCATGCGCAACAGGCTTTAGCGACGCTATTGGCTGACTCGCGCGGCCTGGCGATGAAGATGGGCCAGGTTATGGCCGGTAGCGATGATAATAACGCTTTTCAGCCGCTGGTTTCCAGTATTGAACCTTTGCCGTTGAGCGCTGTTCAAGGGTGTCTGGAAAATCAGCTAATACAGTCCCTGCGTTCCATCGATGAATCCACAGCAGCCGCTTCCCTGGGACAGGTTCATCATGCCGTACTGCAAAACGGCGCCGATGTGGCTGTAAAAATCCGCTATCCGGGCATTGTTGAAGCGGTCAGGGCGGAATTAAAACTCACCGGCTGGCTGCCCGATGCCGGGCCTGTCAAGCGCTGGCGATTCAATTCCGCCGATTACAAAAACACCCTGCATCGCCAATTATTGCGCGAAACCGATTACCGCATTGAAATGCAAACCCAGCAACGCTTCAAGGAAAGGCTGAAGGTGCCCGGGCTGCATATACCCGCTATTTATTCCGACCTGTGTACGGATGCCGTGCTGGTCCAGTCTTGGGAAAGCGGTTGTCGATACAGTGAAGCCTGTAGCTGGCCGAAAAAAAGTCGCCTGGAAATAGGGCGAACCTTGCTGATGACCTTGTGGCAAAGCCTGTTTGTGCATGGTGAAGTGCATGGCGACCCGCATCCCGGCAATTATCTTTTTCGTATCGATCAGCAAGACAATGCTCAAACGGTATTGCTTGACTTTGGCTGTACCGTATTGATAGACCGACAACGCCGATTGGCGTTATTAAAACTATTGGATGCCTGTCATGCCGGTCGTGAAATCGACGCTTTGCGATGTTTTGTCGCGATGGGGTTTGATGCCGAAAAGCTGGCTTATCTAAATACCAAAATGCCTGAGCTTTGTAATATACTGTTTCGCCCCTTTTTAGTGCAACGGCCTTTTCATACCATGGAATGGCGGTTAAGCACATCGTTGCAGGCATCGCTTGGCGAGCAGCGCTGGTGGTTCCGGGCGGCAGGCCCTGCCGACCTGATGTTGTTATTGCGGGCGTTTCACGGCGTCGGTCAGCAATTGGAGCAGTTGGATATAGCATTGCCGTGGTGGCCGTTGCTGCGTCACGTTGTCGGCGATGCCTTGTTGGAAGAGGCGCGCGCGCTGGAACTACCGGCGCCGGCAAACAGCCGGGTCACAGGTATGACTTATGCCGGTGCGCGCAGATTGTCGGTACGGATAACGGAAAACGGCGTTTCCACTGTTTCTCTGGATTTGCCCGCAGAAGCCGCTACCGATTTGGCATCCATTATTCCGAAGCCGGTCATGGCGGAGATACAGACAGCGCTGGATATTGATCTTTCCGGATTAACCCGGCGTTTACAACAGGAAGGTATTTCGCCGCAAGAATTGTTTAGCCTTGATAACGGACATAAGCAATGCCGGGTGTGGCTCGAATAGTGAGCAAACTCACGTTTGCGAAATGTTGTTTAAGGTAAGGGCGCCAAAGATGCAACCTTGGGTTTTTTCTTTGAGCATTTCATGGTAAATGCGTTGCTATGAAAGTTCGCAACGCAGGGTGGGTTGAGTTTTTGCAAGCGGCGGATTGGCTGCCTGTCATTTTCAACCCATTTACTTTGCGAGACACGGGGGGTGGTAAAAATCAGGGGGCTACCCCTCGTTTCCATGCTGCACGGGGAGACGGGACAAGAATTTCACATCGGTGAAATAAGGCAGGCATGGGATTTTCCCTGTGTTTTTAAATATCTTTAACACAAAGTAGGAGTCAATAAAATGGCCAAATTAGATGATGTAACAAGAGATGTAGTTAATTCCGTTGACGGCGCCCTGGGTTGCGCTGTAGTTGACCTGTCCAGCGGTTTATTGTTAAGTGTTTCTCATAATGTACCCTATTTTACGCAAACCTATCTGGAAGCGGTAGGGGCCGCTGCCGTGGATATGCTGAGAGGCAAAAATGTTCAGGCGGTGGAGTCGCTGTTATCCGCACAACGCGGAAAAACCCTGGAGAAATCGATTCAGGAAATCCAAATGACTACCGAAAACACTCTGCATTTCATGATGGTCGCCAAGGAAAAACCTGACGCTTTGGTGATTTTGATCACCAATCGCAAAGCCAACCTGGGTATGGGATGGGCGGCGGTACGTAAAGCGATGCCTATGATAGTGCCGCTGGTTCCGTAACAAGACCGGTTAAAGGTAGCGTTACCGGATATGGGTGAATCCAGCCTAGTTGGGTTCGCTACCAGTAACGCGGCCTAATCCGGACGGCAATGTCGGATAACCGGTATAGCAGAGCCAGCGCCATGTTTGTAATCGGCGGCTTAAATTGTACAGGCATCCTTCCGGCATAATACCTGACTTATTCAGTCGGAAAATAGATCATAAATGTAGGTTGTTCCCTATATTTATTTAACAATGTAATAAGGTATTCGGTGATACAGGGATAAGGCCCGTATCACGCTGATAAAAGCACTGTTTATTGGTGTACAAGACCAACAAATGGGCAATACCGCGAAAAAAATATAATATCCAGGAGATATACCAATGAGCGTAGATACAATAGTAAATTCAGCGATCGCTAATGTGCCGAAGGCAGTTGCCGCCGGTGTTGTCGACATGGGCACCGGCTTGCTGCTGGGCGTTAAAACCGTCGATCAACATCCGCAAAGCGTACTGGATATGCTGGCTGCCGCGACACATGATTTATATGAAGGTGACTCGGTGATGGGCATCGAAAATTCATTTAAAGCGTCACGCGGCGACAAATCCGAAGAACATTATTTCAAGGAAATTATTGTTACTTCCACAAACCTGATCCATGTTTTTTCACGCCTGACCACCAATCCCAGCGTTGTTTTCACTGTGGTTTGTCATGATAGCGCCAACCTGGGTCTGGTCCTGATGAAAGTACGGGACATTGCCACGCACGACAGCATTTGAGATAGCACGGACGGAAGTGGTCACTGAGTGTTTCGGTTCGAACAATCGAAGCACTCAAAACTCGATTTAAGCTGTTATCGCAAGACCCTGCTTTCCGCTTTACCTTGTAATTCGGTTCAATTATCCCTGTTTAAACTACGATCTATTTCAAACTACTGATATGGCTATTTTAAATAAAGAAGACGCTTGTGTTATTGTCCGTATCGTCTATGCCGGCGCGCCGATGTCCGGGAAAACTGAAAGCATTCGTTCGCTTTCAGGGCTATTGTTTGGAGCCAACCGCGCGGAGGAGGAATTTTTTTCACCCGATGATACCAGCGGTCGAACCTTGTATTTCGATTGGTTGAATTATGTCGGTGGTTATTTCAGGGGCTATAAAATCAATTGCCAGTTAATCAGCGTACCCGGCCAGAAAACGCTCAAAGACCGTCGCCAATTGTTGCTGGAAATGGCCGATGTCGTGGTGTTTGTGCTGGATTCCCAAACATCCAAGCTGGATACGGCCCTGGACTACTATAAGGAAATGTTGCCCTGGTTGGAGAGAGCCGGCGAGCCGCCGGTGGGCGTTGTGATACAAGCCAATAAGCGCGATACCGAAGATGCCGCGTCGATAGAGCAAATACAGCAGATGTTTGATGATAACCCCAATCTGTTAATACTCGGCACTGTGGCGACCACCAGCTCGGGTATTCGTGAAGCCTTTGTCAGTGGTGTAAAAGTCGGATTGGAAAGGGCCTCGTGGTTGATAGAAAATAACAAAATGGAAGTCGGGTCGTCCAATCTGGCGAGTGGTCACGCATTACTGAATCTGATGCAGGAACGGGAAACGCTTGATCGCATGGCGATCGACAATAGTCATCATGACAGTGATGCACCGCAACAGCGAATCCGGCAAATTCCCGATCTTGATCTGAGTAAAAGTCAATTGTATCGGGTTATTTCCGATGAGCATCTTGAGCGAGCGGCTTCATTGGAAAAAGCCGAACAGAAAAACGCCGACAGCAACGAAGAAAAACCGGTTTTGGCGACAGAGCCGTTAGCAGACAACACAACAGAAACAGCGGAAAGCCTAAGCGCCGGAGCAGATCGCAAAGAAGTTATTACCGCAAATGAGGCGGTAGAAACAAGCGCTGAGGAGGTGAGTGATTCGCCCGGTAAAGACGCTGCAGAAATACCGGAAAAAGACAGCGCCGAACCGTCTTCCGTAGCGGCTGTTGCGCAGGACGAGATCGCGCAACACCACGATCAAGTCGTGGAAGGTCCCGAAGACCTTAACGCTGATGATTCTACAGATTACAGCACCTCCGTAGCTCAACAGGATAGCCCTCAACCGAGTTTGCCGCATAAGGATCTGGTCATCGCCGGTTGCGTATTTCCGCCGGTCAGCGGACGTATTATTTTGCACAGAATCAGCGATGAAGCCTCAATAGTCGAGCGGACAGCCTCCGGCGATTGGGAGGTTCGGATAGGCGAGCACTGGCGTTTGTTGAGCAGGGTAACCGATTGTTTTGATTCGGCTAACGAGGCTCGCGCGTATTTAATGGCTTATGCCAATTTGCATAAGGAACTCAGCGCCGTGTTGACGGAGCACCGGTGTATGGCGATTGTGGAATCGGTCGATCAGAACGATGGTTGGCGAGTCTGGCAAATTGTAAGACGTGAAACCACTCTGGCTGAATTACTGGAAGACGCTTTAGTGGACATTACCCCGCAACGGATTGCAAAAAAAGTACACATGCTCGCGGAAAAATTTCTGGCAGCGGATCAATTATTCGCCGCAGGTAAGATAGCTTTTCCGCTGAATATGGACAGCATTGCCCTGTCGCGTAACCAGCCTGTATTTACGGATTTTATCCCCGCTAATGCGGCTGCCGAGGGCTCGGGGTCCTCTTTGCCGGTCATGGAGCAACTGAAACAATCTTTTAAACCGGCAATCAGCAAGGCTTTGCATGAAAATTCAACGCTGGCCCTACGGGTTCCTTACATCCTGCATCACCTGGATGCATACGCCAAGGCCGATGAGGATAATAAAGCCATGATTGAAGTATTGCGGACGCTTTTTATCGGTGAGCATTAAGGTTTATTTCCGGTCCGGATAATGTTTGTGGGCAAGATTGCCCTGGTATTTAGAGTATGAAAATTGAAATTATCGATTCGGTTTCAGGCCGGCAGCATTATTCTCTCGAACAAATCGCCTTATTGCTGGAAGATGATCAGATCGAACTCAATTATGGCAGCCAATTTATGGGGCGCCCCGGAACCAAAATCTATTCCGGTCTGACTGACGTCGTCAAATTGCGTTCCGAGCTCGAATTAAACGACAAACGCGCTCGAATGTGGGTGACTCATGCCCTGGAGCTGGAAAAAAAATTAACGGTTTGTCATCCTAAAAAAACCTGGTTTATCGTAGAACGAGATGATAACGGTTGTGTTGTCGGCAATATCTGTCCTCGATTAACCCCTCTGCATACCTTGTTTGCCGACCCGGATGTCTGTGATAACGAGCAAAAGATCAAGCTTTTAGAGGCCTTGTATCGGGCTTATTTCTATGTGGCCGGCGTGTTCGACAAGCGTCTTGATGAAGGCTTGTCGAATTTTGCCGTTGACAGCGAAAATCGCTTGTATTACCTGGATGACGACATTTATTCGTGGGATGCTTTCGTTTCCTTTCCTCATATATTGGGGGTGCTCATTCGCAATAATAGCTGGCTGGATGAAAGTTGTGCGGAAAAGCTCGGCACGCTATTGCAGCAACTGGTTAACGAGTTTTTTAAAGACAGTCATACATCCACCATGATTGCTTCAAAATTGCGCGATATTTACATACCCGATAATCAAAAATATCAACTGTTCAAGATTATTATCGGCAAGTTTCAAAGCAACAAGGTTATCAGCAGAAAAACTCAGTTCAGTGACCGTTATCTGGCTGTTTTTTCAGATGTGCATGCCAATTTACCGGCGTTGACGGCGGTGTTGGCATTTTTAAAACAGGAAAACATTACTCAAGGCATTGTAATGGGGGACACGGTCGGTTACGGTCCGCATCCGGGGGCATGCGTTGAACGCTTGCAGAACAGCGGTTTCGAGGTTATCAAGGGCAATCATGATCATGCCGCTGTGACCGGTGATATTCGCCATGGCATGTCGACGACGGCGAAATGGTGTATTCAATGGACCATTCCGTATCTCAGGCAGGAACATCTGCATTGGCTGGAGGACTTACCGCTGGAGCTTTACGGCAGCACCGAGAACGAACAGCGCTGGCTTGCCATCCACGGCGCGCCGGTTGATCCCAATTACTTTTACGGCTATGTTTATGAAATGACTTATGAGAGCAATCTGGATGTGCTGGAAAAAAATAACATCGCGTTCTGTTTTCATGGTCATTCACATGTTCAGGGGATTTATGCCAGAAAAAAAACAGGTACTCAGGACAAGTTTTATAAAGAGAAGCAGCAAAAGTTACAAGGCTATCGACACAGCCTGATTTGTCCGGGTTCCGTCGGGCAACCCCGGGACGGTGTAGTGGGCGCGCAATGCGCTATTTTCGATCAACGGGAACAGTCCATCAGTTTCGTGACGCTGGATTATGATATGGATAAAACGATAAAGGATATGCAAGCCAACGGCTTTCCGGAATCTCTTATGGTCAGGTTGGCGAAAGGTTGTTAGATAATTCCCAAAAATACGGCCTGTAGGTTTAAGCTGTCAAAACCAAACCACCTTATAGACAGATAACACCTCGTTAACGGATGTTATCTGTGTCCCGGTTTTTCGGTCATTCTGAAAAGAGCGCTTGTTATTCCATTAGCGGCAAAACTACCATCTGTATGGGCGATAGAACCCTCCCCAATAAGGATAGCCATAGCCGTAATAAGGGTAGCCATAACCGTAGCCGAAACCGCCATAGCCTCCGTAGCCGTAATAATTGTTTCGATCATAGTCAGGCCACAGATGAATTACTGAGGCTGCAATCTGCGGAAGCCTCAGTATTTTTTTACCGACGGTGCGTTCGATATCGCCGACAAGCGTGCCTGCAACGGTGATTTCGGTATCTTTGGTATAAACGGCAGGGTCAAGAAATTCAGGGCTTTTGATGACAAAACGACCTTCATTGGCATTGTTTAATTGCGGGCGGCCATAATAATTCAGTGGATAGTACAGGACCTGCACCAACGAGTAGGATTGCTCATTTTCCACTTCAATAATAACGCCTCCCCAGCGTACCGGCGCATTTTTAAATCTGTCTATGGATTGCATTGCCTGACTATAGCTAATGTCAAACGGGGGAGCGTCTTCGATGGCGGGCGGCAAATTCGAGCAAGCGCTTAATAACAAACAAAATAATAGTAAATAAAGCTTCATAGAGATTCCTCCCGATAATTTGAAAGTCCATAGGTAAAAGTCCTGATGATTTTTGTTCCGGATTAGCAAGATGCTTCAACTAATAGACGATAGGTTGGAGTCCTGAGCTTGCTCTGGCTGTTGGAAAGTTCAAAGCAAGCTTTGAACTCCAGTATCTATGAGCCCAGCTGAAGCATCATACTAATCAGGTTTTTGCTTGGCTTTTCCGTCATCGCAATATGTGTAAATTAAGTCGGAACTTGCTCGCTAGGACACTTGGTTGAAGATAATAATTCAAGTTGGCTCGATTAAGTAGCGTGTGTTGCTTGTTTTTGTGTGTGCTATTCTTGAGTCTGTGAGAAAACGTTCCAGTCCGGATTGCTAAATTTAAGATGGCTCTCTATTGGATGATGCCGACAAGGGATATGTTTTTATGCTGAATAATCGACAGTTCGCGTGATTGCGATAGACGTGATGCCGGGATAGACTGGTATTCTCCAGGTTGAATTACCAAAATAACCATTCACCAGCCAAAATAAATAAAAATGAGGAATAGACCATGATACAAAGAATATTGCTTGCTGCGACTTTGATGCTTGCCACTTTTTCCGGGACTGCCGGTGTTATCAACAAGGGTGCCTGGGCTCCCCTAGACTGTGGTGTCGAACCGGAACCCCCCGTGGTTGACCAGACGACTTTTGAGACCTATAACCAAAGCATAACCTTGATTAATGAATGGCAACAAAAAGCCAATACCTATAATGCATGCCTGATTAATGAAGCCAATGTAGACAACGCGCTTATCGCCAAAACGGCGAACGACCAACAAAGCCGGTTCAGGGCGATTGTCGAAAAAATCAATAAGGATACCGCTGCAGCTAAAGCTGTTTTGGAAGGCACTAACACGACGACCGAATAATTCCTCAGGAAGCCCCTGATATTCAGGTTAACAGGGGTGAGACATGACAAAAGGCCGTGTGGGATAATGGGGATTTATCTCTATCAGTGATGTCATGAAATACCCTGTCCAACGCATACGAAATCGGGCCATTTGGCTCAAAGTGCATCTTTACCTGGCGCTGGGCGCCGGATTTTTCTTCGCGCTGCTGGGGCTGACCGGCAGCCTGAGCGTTTACCGCGAAGAGCTCGATGCCTTGTTAAATCCGCAACTGGTTATTGAGAATCCGCAAGGCGCCCAACAATCCCTGGATAAGGTCATGGCGTCGGTAAGGCAGGCGCATCCCGATCGCTATGGGTCCTGGACCCTGGAAATGCCCCGCTCGCCGCAAGGTATGATTACCGTCTGGTATGACAAACCGCGGGAGACTTTTTTCGAGCTGTACGCACCACTGATGGTGTCTGTCAATCCTTACACTGCCGAGGTGGTTGCGAGTCGTTTCTGGGGGCAGACAGTGACGACCTGGGTGCTGGACCTGCATACCCAGCTGAATTTGAGCAGGTTTGGCTGGAATGCAGTCGGCGCATTAGGCGTATTGCTGATGTTTTCTGTTTGCACCGGGCTGTATTTGTGGTGGCCGGGTAAAGACAAGTTGCTGTCGGCATTCAGGATTCGCCATAACGCCGGTATGATCAAGTTGGTCTTCGATTTACATCGACTGACCGGATTGTTGATTGCGCCGGTCTTGTTGTTACTGGCATTTACCGGTTTTCAACTGAGTTATCCGACAGTGCTGGAAAAGCTGGTCGGCTCAAGCGGCATGAGTCACGGCGAAACAGGACCCGCTATCATCAGTACGGCGACGCCCAATAATCACCCGACCAGCCTGGAAGCCGCAGAATTCGTGGCTCGCGGCCCGTTCCCCCGCGCCGAATTGCGCCGTGTGACTACACCGGCAGGCGATACCGGCATCTACCGTATCAATTTGCGCCAAAGCAGTGAAATCAACCAGCGGCATCCGTTTACCACGGTTTGGGTGGATCGCTGGAGCGGCCAGATCAAAGAAGTCCGTAATCCCTCCAAATTTTCCAACGGTGAAACTTTTACCACCTGGATGTGGCCTTTGCACACCGGCGAAGCGATGGGTGCTACCGGTCGATTTCTCTGGTTCCTAACCGGTCAAGGCCTGTTCTTCCTTTATGTCAGCGGCCTGATGCGCTGGTTACATCGACACGGCAAGATTCAGGATCGCGAAGTGAATCTTGCCGGCTTGAAAGCGCTTTTGTATCGCCTGAAAGTTGAGTTTTATCGGTTCGGTTCGGCGCTTTTCCGTCTGCTTGTTTTGCTGATAGAACAATTAATCCGCTATACACCGGGTATTATCGATAGCTGCGTAACGCTGGCGCGCCGCTTGTATCGGGTAGGGCTGGATAGAATTAACCGCCAAAAACGCATAGGAAAAAATGACTAAAATCCGGGTAGGTATACTAAATCGCAAGAAATGGAGTGCAATATCTAATCAACCAGCAAACTCTCATAAGGAATGTTCAAACCATCATGCAGGCGTTTGATCATCCTCAGGCTTAACGGACGTTTGCGGTTAAGAACTTCCGAAACCCTTCCGTTACTGCCGAGATAAATTTCCAGGTCACGCGGACTGAGATTTTGTTGCTCCATTCTGAATTTAATCGCTTCAATCGGATCGGGCGGCGTTATCGCGTAATGCTTGTTTTCGTAAGCCTCAATCAACGTAACCAACACGTCCATTTCGTCAGCCTCGGGCGTGTCGTCTTCGGCTTGAAAAATTGCTTCGAGGCGTTGGAACGCGGCTTTTAAATCTTCGTCGTTTCGGATCGGTTTAATAGTCATTGACTGTGCTCAATTGATTTAACCGATTTTAGTATGTTTATCTTTAATTCAATCCTTGATAATTCGCTCTATGTTAGACTAATTATGCAATCAGGCGCTGCCGCCGTGAAATAACGGTTCGGTTAAAGTTTTCGATGTACTGCCGCCTTTTGCATCATGCCCTAAAATTATAACTACAGGAGACCGTATGAAGATAGGTATACCGAAAGAAATTCACCAAGGTGAAAAACGCGTGGCCACTACGCCGGAGGCTGCCGAGCAAATTATCAAGCTGGGCTTTTCAGTCTGCATTGAAAGCGGTGCAGGCCTCAATGCCAATATTTCCGATGAAGCTTATAAAGAAGCGGGCGTTGAAGTTGTCGCGGACGCCAAAACGTTATGGCAAACAGCGGATATTGTGATGAAAGTTCGCGCTCCCGAGCGCCATCCCGAGCTGGCCATCGACGAAACCGAATTGTTATCCGAAAACGGCGCTTTAATCAGTTTTATCTGGCCTGCGCAAAATGAAGCGCTGATGCAGAAACTGGCGGCTAAAAACGTCACCGTATTGGCGATGGACAGCGTGCCGCGTATGTCCAGGGCGCAAAAACTGGATGCCTTGAGTTCGATGGCGAATATCGCCGGTTATCGCGCTCTTGTTGAAGCCGCACAACATTTCGGTCGTTTTTTTACCGGACAAATTACCGCCGCAGGCAAGATTCCGCCTGCCAAAGTATTGGTGATCGGCGCCGGTGTGGCGGGTTTGGCCGCTATTGGTGCGGCAAAAGGCATGGGGGCGATCGTTCGCTCTTTCGATACCCGGCCTGAAGTGAAAGAACAAATTGAAAGTATGGATGCCGAATTTTTGATGCTGGATTTCAAGGAAGAAGGTTCAGGCACCGGCGGTTACGCGAAAACCATGTCCAAAGAATTCATTGAAGCCGAAATGGCCTTGTTTGCCAAGCAGGCCATGGAAGTCGACATTATTGTCACAACCGCGCTCATTCCCGGCAAACCGGCGCCAAAATTGATCACCGAAGCAATGGTCTTGTCGATGAAGCCGGGCAGCGTGATTGTTGATTTGGCCGCCGAACAAGGCGGCAATTGCGAGTTGACCGAAAAAGATCAGGTCGTGGTCAAGCATGGTGTGACGATTATCGGATATACCAATCTCCCCAGTCGTCTGGCGAATCAATCCAGCCAGCTGTATGCGACCAATCTGAGGCATTTGTTAACGGAACTTTGCCCGGAAAAGAACGGCGTTATCAATGTCAATATGGACGATGAAGTGATACGCGGCACCACTGTCATTAAAGAAGGCAAGATCACCTGGCCGCCACCGCCACCGAAACTGTCTGCCGCACCGGCTCCACAAACCGAAGCGCCTTCGGTACTCGCTCCACCCAAACAACCCGGTCCGTTTGACACTATCAAGCAGTTTTTACCTCTGGTTATCGGCGGCTTGGCGCTGTTCGGTATCGGATCGGTCGCGCCCACCTCGTTTATGTCGCATTTTACCGTCTTTGTGCTGGCCTGCTTCGTCGGCTATCAGGTTATATGGAATGTATCCGCTTCTCTGCATACGCCGTTAATGAGCGTGACCAACGCGATTAGCGGCATTATCGTTATTGGTGCATTAGTGCAAATTTCCACGCCGGGCTTGATCATCACTGTTCTTGCCGGATTAGCCATACTCATTGCATCTATTAATATTGCCGGCGGCTTTTTAGTCACTCGTCGTATGTTAGAAATGTTCAGAAAATAAAAGGAGAATATTGATGTCCCAAAGTTTAGTCACGATGTCTTACATCATCGCCACGATTCTGTTCATTTTAAGCCTGAGCGGTTTAAGCAACCAGGAAACCGCCCGCCGAGGCAATTATTTCGGCATGTTAGGTATGGCCATTGCGATTGTTGCAACGGTATTAAGCGACTCCGTTAATTCTTATGTCATTTTGATTCTGGCGTTATTGATCGGCGGCTCTATCGGGGTAAAAGCCGCGTTGAAAGTTGAAATGACGCAAATGCCGGAACTGGTTGCGATTATGCACAGCTTGGTCGGTATGGCGGCTGTTTTAGTGGGCTATGCCAATTTTATGGATAGCTCCAGCAATTTGGCCGGTGTGGAAAAAATCATCCACGAAGTGGAAATCTATATCGGTATACTCATCGGCGCAGTGACCTTTTCCGGTTCTGTCATCGCTTTTTGCAAACTCAGTGAAAAGATCAGCGGCAAGCCCATGTTATTGCCTGCGCGTCATTGGTTGAATTTAGGTCTTTTGATTGCGGCGATTGTTCTGGGCCAATTATTTTTAAGTCAGGCCGAAACTGGCGGCGGCACCTTGCCGTTATTGCTGATGACTGTAGTCGCGCTGGCTTTCGGTGTACACATGGTTATGGCCATCGGCGGCGCCGATATGCCTGTGGTGGTCTCGATGCTGAACAGTTATTCAGGATGGGCGGCGGCGGCAACCGGTTTTATGCTGAGCAATGATTTATTGATTGTTACCGGCGCATTGGTCGGCAGTAGCGGCGCGATTTTGAGTTATATCATGTGCCGGGCTATGAACCGTCATTTCCTCAGCGTTATTGCCGGCGGCTTCGGCACCGGCTCAGGCGGTGAAGCGGCAGTTGTTGAAGGCGAAGTACAGCCTATTGATGCAGAAGAAACCGCCAAATTGCTGCTGGCTGCAAAAAATATCATGATCATCCCCGGTTACGGTATGGCGGTCGCCCAGGCACAGCATACGGTCAATGAAATTACCAAATTGCTCAGAGATAAAGGTAAAAAAGTCGGATTCGGCATTCATCCTGTAGCAGGACGGATGCCCGGACACATGAACGTGTTGCTGGCTGAAGCGAAAGTGCCTTACGACATCGTTTATGAAATGGACGAAATCAATGAAGACTGGGCGCATGTCGATGTCTCCATCGTTATCGGCGCCAACGACATTGTCAACCCGTCGGCGCTGGATGATCCCAACAGCCCGATTGCCGGCATGCCGGTGCTGGAATGCTGGAAAGGCGAGACGACCATCGTGCTTAAACGCAGTATGGCGTCAGGCTATGCAGGTGTGGGCAATCCGTTGTTCGTGCTGGAAAACACCCGCATGTTGTTTGGCGATGCCAATGCGACGATGCAGGCGGTGTTGAAGGCTTTGAAGGGGTAGGTTGTAGGGTAGCGGAGCTCCATTACCCCTGGCATGTTTTCAGGCACACTAGTCTTGTAGACGCACACCATGCGCCTACAAGACTGTTTCGAGATCATCTCATCGATGTTACCATTTTAATTCAATTCTTACCTTAAATTAGTAAAGTAACTAAGAACATGAACCTTAATCCTGAACAATGCGATCGTTTTTACCGCCTCTGGTTTCTATTACTGCAACATGTCAATGAACGAGAGCAACTTGTCCCGTCATTACCGGAAAATTTACAACGAGGAGGAGTTGATCCAGAACATGCGCGCATCCTACGTGATGCTTTG
Organism: Methylococcaceae bacterium; assembly: GCA_005772825.1. GTDB lineage: Bacteria > Pseudomonadota > Gammaproteobacteria > Methylococcales > Methylomonadaceae > SXIP01. The sequence goes on from SXIP01000164.1 coordinate 26,442, forward strand.
TGGGCATCTGACGACTACCTGGATTCGTTCTTGGCAGCACGGCAAGGTCAGTTGCCTGAAACGGATTTGGCATTGGTCGCCGGCTGGAGAGACCGTATATCAGGTAAATTCTACATCATGCGTCATTTAAAAAAACAGTCGATCTTTTTGAATCAAGGGGCGCCTTCTTATGCTTATGGCGTTTTGGGAATTGTCAGTCCCATTTCAGAGGTTATTAATCGGCCTTTGCCGGTGCTTGTTGAAGCAACGCTGATCCCATTCGATGATAAAATTATCTACGATAGTTTATTGTTGCCGTATCCAATATCATTCGGTAGCGGGATTCGAAAAAGTTTGGACATCGCCTATCGTAACGCCCAGGAGCGAAGCGGCATCATCACATCGCTGGGCGGGCTCAATGCACACGAGCAGATTGATGCTACTGTTATTGCGGTGGGTAACCGTAAAATCATCAATGCTTTTCGTAAAGATCTGGCCGCTGCTCGTTTAAGCAGCAAAATGATTATTCAGCATAGTAATACCCTAGAAGCTTTTGCAGACTACCTGGAAAAGGGTTTGCGGCCTCGTTCCTTACTCGATATCAATAATAACGATATTGAAATGTATTGGGCAATTCCTTCCGCCCAAGCCAATGCGGTCAGTTTCAAGCGCTTTATAACGTTCATGCTGAATACAGATCGGATGGATTGGGATACGGCGGAAAACATCAAAGGCTTTTTGAAGCAACAATAGCCGTCTGTGGGATGTTTAACAATCGGCAGGATGGGGAAAGACTAACCCTAAATGCAATGGGTTTTCCCATTTTTACATTGCCAAATCTAAAAACAGCTACCGTAGTCCAGTAACAAATCCTCGCAATTAAAAAACAGCCGGGGATAGTCTATGCGTATTAACAGTTTTAATGCGTATTCAAAAAACACACTGAGCGTCATCAAGCGGGCGCTAGCGCCCCACGCACGCGCCCGGCTGTTTGCCGAGCAGCGCCACACGCTCAATGTCCACCAAAAAATCGGCAGTAGTAAAATAAAGTGAATGTCATCCCAGCTGGAAACGGTAAACAATCCGGTTTTCGCCAGCAAATCGACCGTATACAAACAGCCGTTCAATAGCAAAAAGAAAGGCCAGAATGCCGATTTCAGCGCTATCTTGCCGCTCCATGCCGCAAACAGGTAATTATCAAAAGGTGGGAGATTTGCGGTGTTCTCGCAGACCGGTGCGGTAATAAACAAAACAGCAAAGAGCCCCAGAAAAATAATCAGCAATTCCAGCGGGCTTGCATAGCCGATATGAGTGAAAAAAAGCGGCAACGAATTAATGAACATAATTGAAATACATTGGTTGAATTAGATTAGCGGCAATTTGCCTCTACTATAAACCAACACAAGGTTTATTGGCTTAACTATAAAAAGCCGGGCTATATTTGGCGTAAGTTAAACTGGAGTTTTTCGATTTTATTGCGAGGTGCTTGCCGGTTACAGGCGATTGATCACCTTATTTAGGACGGCCCTGTCCTGAAATAGTGTGGTTCCGGGCAAGGGATGATGGTGTGGCTGATCGATTGCTCAGTAATTACGCTGCACAGAAAATCTGGCCAATTGCGTTAAAGCGTCCTTATATTCCGAATCCGGCAAAACACTGAGGGCGTCGATGGCGTTTTGGGCCTCTTCTTCTGCGCGTTGTTCTGTATAGGCAATCGCTTGGGTGCTTTGTACGACGGCGTAGACTTCATTGAAAGCGTCGCGATTACCATTTTTGATGGCATCGATAATAATGTCGGCTTCGTTTTTGTTGCCGTTTTGAATGGCATAAATCAACGGCAAGGTTGGTTTGCCTTCGGCAAGATCGTCACCGAGATTCTTACCCAGTTCTTCTTTGGTCGCCTTATAATCAAGCGCGTCATCAATTAGTTGGAAGGCAATACCCAGATGCTGTCCGTAGCGGGCGAGGCCTTCTTCCGTTTCAGATGAGGCTTCGGCGATGACGGCACTCAATCTTGTTGCCGCACTGAATAAAATGGCTGTCTTTCTGGCGATAACCTCGAGGTATTTATCTTCCGTGGTTTCGGGGTTGTTGCAGTTTAAAAGCTGTAATACCTCGCCTTCGGCAATGGCGGTTGTTGTCTTTGAAAGAATTTCCATGACTCGCATATTGCCGGTACGCACCATCATCTCAAACGCGCTGGAATAAAGATAATCACCAACTAAAACGCTGGCGGCGTTACCCCAAACGGCATTGGCCGATTCCTTGCCGCGCCTGAGGTCGGAGTCGTCAACCACATCATCATGGAGTAACGTGGCGGTGTGAATAAACTCAATAACCGCAGCCAGTATCAAGTGTTTGTGGCTGGCTTCACCCAGCGCCTTGGCGGCAAGTAACAGCAGCATCGGGCGCAACCGTTTACCGCCGCTGCCAACGATGTAATGCCCCATCTGGTTAATGAGAACAACATCCGATCTTAACTCGTCAATAATGAGCTGATCGACTGCTTTGGCCTCATTTGCGGTTAAATTCTTGATTGAATCAAAGTCAATGGGTGCCGGTGCGTTCGAGAGGGGGTGTGAGTGCGATGCCATTATTATAGTGCTGAGTGTGTGAAGTTTCGGTTATTTTTCAGAGTGATAACTATGAAATACAAGTATATTGCGTTATTATAACGCAATAAAAAAGTAACCGCCCATGCTATTGAATAAACTATAGTAGTGTCAATAGCTTTGTTGTGGTACCTTAGCAGGATATTTAAGGTGTCGGTCAATTTATGGTTGACTCGATTTTGTTTTAAAAATACAATTGTCTGTTCACTTTTAACAGATTATGCTTGATGGAGCTTGCGCCGATGTATGCGGTAATTCAAACAGGTGGTAAACAGTACCGCGTTCAAGAAGGTACTTACTTAAAAATAGAAAAACTGGAGCTGGGCACAGGCGACAGCATTGAGTTTGATAAAGTGCTGATGATTCAGACAGATGATGCTGTTAAAATCGGCCTGCCTTATGTCGAGGGCGGAAAGGTTACAGCGACTGTTTTGTCTCAAGGCAGACACGACAAAATAAGAATTATTAAATTCAGAAGACGTAAGCACCACATGAAGCAAATGGGGCATCGTCAATACTATACAGAAATCCAGATTACTGGCATTTCTGCTTAATATTTAGCTTAAAATTATCAGGAGAGCTTAGATGGCTCATAAGAAAGCGGGTGGTAGTACGCGTAACGGACGCGACTCCAATGCGAAAAGATTAGGTGTAAAGCGTTTCGGCGGAGAGCTTGTGACGGCAGGAAATATAATTGTTCGTCAACGTGGAACACATTTTCATCCTGGCGATAATGTCGGTTGCGGAAAAGATCATACCTTGTTTGCAACGGCTGATGGTCGGGTGGTTTTTCAGGTTAAAGGCCCCAACGGCCGTAAATTTATCAGTATTATTGCTGCATAAAATTTACACTGCTATTGCAAGCAGTGTAATCTTCAAAAAGCTCCGCCGTTTACCTATGGCGGGGCTTTTTTTGTTTTTATACTTCGCGTTGATTTATGAACGATCAGCCAGCCGCAACGGTGGTTTCGCGAAATATATAGGTCGGGGTATTGTGTGGCGGCGTGTGATTTATGAAATTTGTTGATGAAGCGGAAATTCGTGTAGAAGCGGGGGATGGTGGTAATGGTGCGATTGGTTTTCGACGCGAAAAATACATTCCATTAGGCGGTCCCGACGGCGGCGACGGCGGTGATGGCGGTAGTGTCTATTTGGTTGCGGTAGAGAATATAAATACCCTGGTGGATTTTCGTTACCATGCCGTGCATAGAGCGCAGCGCGGACAAAATGGCATGAGTCGCAACTGCACGGGCAGAAAAGGGGATGATTGCTATGTGTCGGTTCCGCTGGGAACCCAGGTATCGGATGCGGAAACCGGCGAAGTCATTGGTGATTTAACTAAAATCGGCGATACACTGCTGGTTGCTAAAGGCGGCTTTCACGGTTTAGGCAATACCCGTTTTAAAAGCAGTATCAATAGGGCGCCGCAAAAAGCCAGCAAAGGCACGGAAGGCGAGCATCGCGTCCTGAATCTCGAGTTAACCCTGATTGCCGATGTCGGCTTGTTGGGAATGCCTAATGCCGGCAAATCAAGTTTGATACGCTCCGTTTCCTCGGCAACCCCGAAGGTTGCCGATTATCCGTTTACTACCTTGTATCCCAATTTGGGGGTGGTCAGGATCGACGATTTACGCAGCTTTGTCATTGCCGATATTCCCGGCGTTATTGAAGGAGCGGCTGATGGCGCCGGATTAGGTTTGCAATTTCTTAAACACTTGTTGCGGACCGGTTTATTGTTGCACTTGATCGACGTAGCGCCTTATGAAAGCATGGATAGCCCGGTTCAGGCGGCTAAAAAAATCATTCGGGAAGTGGAAAAATGGAATGATGAGCTAGCTCGAAAGCCGCGCTGGCTGGTGTTGAATAAAATAGACAGATTGCCCGCTGAAGAAGTGGATGCGCATTGTCAGGCCATTGTTGATGAATTGGGCTGGACGGGACCTGTCTTTAAAACGGCGGCAATCAATGGTGATGGCACAAAAGAACTCATGTTTGCCATTATGGCTTTTTTAGAACAAGGTTTGGAACAACGGCGGACAGGCAGTGAGCAGGACTGATTTTGCAAACGTTAAGCGGGTTGTCGTCAAAATAGGCAGCTCATTATTGACCAAAGGCGGACAAGGCCTTGATAAGACAGCCATTACCGCCTGGGTTAGGCAAATGGCGCAGTTAAGACATCAATCGATTGATGTAGTGCTGGTATCTTCCGGATCTGTAGCGGAAGGCATGTGTCGTTTAGGCTTAAAGGTGCGGCCAAAAACTTTGCACGAACTGCAAGCCGCCGCAGCGGTTGGTCAAATGGGTCTGGTACGGGTTTTTGACGATAACTTTCAGCAGCATGGTTTGCATGCCGCGCAAGTATTGCTGACGCATGATGATTTATCGGATCGGCAACGTTATCTGAATGCCCGCAGTACCTTGCTGACCTTGCTTAAATTTGGCGTGGTGCCGGTTATTAATGAAAATGATACGGTGGCTACCGAAGAAATCCGCTTTGGCGATAATGATACCCTGGCGGCACTGGTTGCCAACCTGATTGAGGCGGAGTTGCTGATTATTTTGACCGATCAGCAGGGCTTGTTCACAGGCGATCCAAGTTTGTATGCCGATGCGGTGTTAATTTCCGAAATCAGCGTTAATGATGATCGGCTCGATAGCATGGCGGGCGATAGCCGTAGCGGCCTGGGAAGAGGAGGCATGTCGACCAAAGTGCGTGCTGCGCGCTTGGCGTCCCGCTCCGGCGCGGCAACCGTTGTTGCAGCGGGAGCGGTTGACGATGTGATTACCTCGGTATTTTACGGGCTTGATTTGGGTACGCATTTCTTACCGGACATCGAGCCTTTGGTGGCAAGAAAGCGCTGGTTGGCCGGACAGTTACAGGTTAAGGGCCAATTGACATTGGATGCCGGCGCGGTCAGGGTATTAAAAAGTGACGGCAAGAGTCTTCTGGCTGTCGGCGTCAAGTCGGTATCGGGTCAGTTTGAACGTGGCGAACTGGTCTCCTGCCTGGATGAAAGCGGTTTGGAAATTGCCCGCGGCCTGGTTAATTACGGTAATACCGAGGCTCAGTTAATAGCCGGTAAAAGCAGTTCTGAGTTTGAGAAAATTTTGGGGTATGCGGATGACTCAGAAATGATCCACAGGGATAACATGGTATTGGTGTAGCTTCGCAGCATCCTTTGGCTGCTAATAAGCGCCCCCTCGAATCTTTATTCCAGGGAGAGTATGAAATCCCATTGTTCTTTGCTCACCGGCATAATTGATAAGCGGTTGCCGCGTTTTATCAGGGCCAAGTTCGCCAGTTCTTCCCGTGACTTCAATTCTTTAAGCGTGATGGTGCGGGAAAGTGATTTGACATATTTCACGTCAATCATAACCCAGCGTGGGGCGGAAGGATCGCTTTTAGGGTCGAAATGCTTATCTTCAGGATCGAAAGCAAAATAATCGGGGTAGCCTTCTTTCGCCACTTCCATAATTCCTACAATGCCGGGTTCATCACAATTAGAGTGATAAAAGAAAATCAGGTCGCCCAGCTTCATCTCATCCCTCATCATGTTTCTGGCCTGATAATTACGCACGCCATCCCAGTGTTCGGTCTGGTTCGGCCTGTTGTACAGATCGTTGATGCCAAATACATCAGGTTCGGATTTCATTAACCAGTAATTCATCGGGCTCGCCTTGTTGTTTAAGTGCCGCGTAGTCTGCCACTAAATTAAATCGGGCACTATGAAAATTTGCCTGATTGGATTTTATGCGCATCATGACAGGTAAAAACTAATGTTGCTATAAGACATAAGCAAAGCAACCATGTAATAATATGCGGCTTTTGAATCTGAAGTCGATGCTTCGTCTGGGGTTATCAAGTGCGCAGACTTAATTCTGAAAATAGAAAATGAAATTACATGACCAAAAACTCCGCGAATTGGGCTTGGCTGTTATCCAGGTAGAAACCGAGGCGATTGCTGCATTGGCGGACCAGATTAATGATAATTTTGTGGTCGCCTGCAAATTGATGTTCGGTTGCAAGGGGCGTGTTATTGTTACCGGTATGGGTAAATCAGGGCATATTGCCGGCAAGATCGCCGCCACTCTCGCGAGTACCGGTACTCCGGCTTTTTTTGTGCACCCCGGCGAAGCCAGTCACGGCGATCTGGGCATGATTACCAAGCAGGATGTCGTGCTTGCCTTATCGAATTCGGGGGAAACCGAAGAGATTTTAAAAATTTTGCCGATTATCAAGCGATTGGGGGTGCCTTTAATTGCGCTGACAGGTAATTCCGCTTCAACATTGGCGATCTTCGCCACTACCCATATCTATGTCGGTGTTGCGCAGGAAGCTTGCCCGTTGGGACTTGCGCCCACCTCCAGCACCACAGCTGCGTTGGTAATGGGAGATGCGCTGGCTGTTTCATTGCTTGAAGCGCGGGGATTTACCCGTGATGATTTCGCCTTGTCTCATCCGGGCGGCAGTCTGGGCAAGCGCTTGTTGTTAAGGGTCAGTGATATTATGCATGTTGACAATAATATGCCGTCGGTGCCTGAATCCGCTTTTATCGGCGATGCCTTGCTGGAAATGACGGAAAAAAAATTGGGCATGACTGCCATTGTTGACGACAATAATCGGGTTATAGGAATTTTCACCGATGGCGATTTGCGCCGCATGCTGGGCAAAAATCTTGATATACACAGCACCGTTATCACTGAAGCGATGACACCGCACTGCGCAGTGATTTCAGCCGACACGCTGGCGGCTGAAGCCATGCAAATTATGGAACATAAGAAAATTAACGCCTTGATTGTCGTTGATGAGCAGCAACATGCAATAGGGGCTTTGAATATGCATGATTTAATTCACGCAGGCATCGTGTAATGATCGACTCGGGAAAATTAGTTGCTATTATTGAAAAAGCAAAAAACATCAAATTATTGATTTTGGATGTGGATGGCGTATTAACCGACGGTAAGCTGTTTTTTGACAATGAGGGCAATGAATACAAATCTTTTCATGCCCGCGACGGTCACGGAATCAAGCTTTTGCGTCAGACCGGCGTTGAAGTGGCTGTCATTTCCGGGCGAAAATCCAATTCGGTGGCGCTACGCATGAAAAGCCTGGGTATTGAGCATGTTTATCAGGGTCATGAAAACAAACGGGCCGCTTTTTACGAAATTATTGAGAAAACCGGCTTATTGCCCGAGCAGGCGGCGCATATCGGTGATGACTTGCTGGATTTGCCTATCATGATTCGAGTCGGTCTTGCCATTGCCGTCAATGATGCAAACTTTGTTGTCAAACAGCGCGCCGACTGGTGTACGACATTGTCGGGAGGGCAGGGGGCGGTTCGAGAGGTTTGTGATTTGATTATGCAGGCGCAGGGCAGTTTTGATAGCGTTGTCAATGCTTACTTGGCCTGATTAGAGCGCTACGTGAAATGATGACGCTAAAGGAAAAATACAGTTATTTTTACCTGGTGATTATTGCCGCAGTAAGCTGGTCGCTTGTTAAATTGACCGGGCTGGAGGAGGCCAATCGTGTGCCGGTTCCCCCGCATAGCCCGGATTATTTCAGCAAAGGCTATGTAAAATGGGAGATGAATGATCTCGGCCTTTTAAAAAGCAAATTAACGGCTGATGAAATGATTCATTACAGTGATGACGGCACCACGCATACGCTGAATCCGTTAATGGTTTTTCAAAATAGCAAAACGCCGCCGTGGATTATTAAATCAGAAACGGGCATTCTGTCGGCTGACGGCAAGGATTTGCTGTTAAGCGGCAAGGTATCTATTGATAGGTCCGGTGCTGACGGGGTCAGGGAGCTTAAGATTAATACCTCTAATTTAAAAGTAAAACCGGAAACCAGTCATGCTGAAACTGATCAATGGGCAGAGTTAATCAGTCTTCCAAACCGGACTACGGGAACGGGAATGAAACTGGTTTTTGTCGAGCCGATTTATCTGAAATTGCTTAAGGGTGTGAAGGGAAAATATGAAAAAAACTAAAATACAGATCATTTTTTGCTACTGTATATTCCTGTCAGGACTTTATGGCTTTGATGTGAGCGCTTTGGAAAGCGATGCCGACCAGCCGATAACGATCGATTCAAATACAGCGACCTATGATGATGCCAGCGAAACCAGTACCTATACGGGCAATGTTATTTCAGTTCAGGGTAGCATCCGGGTCAATTCAGAGAAGTTGGTCGTTTACTTGAAAGACGGCGATGCCGAAAAACTGGTGTTTACCGGAAAAAAGGCAAAATTCAAACAAACTCCCAGTGAGGGGAGCGAAGACATTATCGGCGAAGCGTTGACCGGTGAGTATTATCCTAAAAAAAACCTGTTGGTTCTGATTGATGAGGCCACCGTCTGGCAAGGAAATGCGATTTATTCCAGCAATTTAATCGAATACGATATTAAAACCTCTTTGGTCAAGGCGGGAGAAAAATCATCAGATAACAAACGCGTGCATGTTATATTAAAGCCGAAGCCGAAAAAATAAGATGACTACTTTAGCCGCAAAACAGCTGATTAAAACCTACAATAAGCGTAATGTAGTCAATGGCGTATCATTACAGGTCAGTACAGGTGAAATTGTCGGATTGCTCGGGCCTAACGGTGCGGGTAAAACCACCAGTTTTTATATGCTGGTTGGCCTGGTTAAAGCGGATGCAGGCGAGATCACCCTGGACAGCCATACATTGACCCACTCTCCCATGCATCTGAGAGCGGCGCATGGCATAGGTTATTTGCCTCAGGAGCCGTCTGTTTTTCGCAAACTGAGCGTGGCGGATAATTTACGCGCGGTTCTGCAAATCCGCGACGATTTAACCGACGGCCAGATAGAATTGGTCATTGAAGAGTTGTTGCAGGAGTTTCACATACTGCATCTGCGCAACCAGATAGCCTTAAGCCTGTCAGGTGGTGAACGGCGGCGCGTTGAAATTGCCAGGGCGCTGGCAACCAATCCTCAATTCATATTACTGGATGAGCCTTTTGCCGGCGTTGACCCTATCTCGGTAGAAGACATTAAAATGATTATAGTGCACTTGAAAGATCGCGGAATCGGTGTGTTAATTACCGAGCATAATGTCAGGGATACCCTGGGTATTTGTGATCGTGCGTATATACTGAACGATGGCAGAGTTATCGCAGAAGGTGGTGCGGAAGCGATTGTCGCCAACGAGGAAGTGCGCAAGGTTTATTTGGGTAATAACTTTAGCCTTTAGCAACGTTTTTATTAAGATTTAGCACACCATGAAACAATCCTTACATCTTCGGCAGGGCCTGCATCTGACAATGACGCCGCAATTGCAGCAGGCGATCAAGTTGCTCCAGATGTCGACATTGGATTTACAGCAAGAGATTCAACAAGCTCTTGAATCCAATATGATGCTGGAAATTAACGAGGAGGAAAGCAGCATTCAACCTGTCGAGGCGCCGATCGAAAGGAAAAGCGAGCATTCGGATTTGCAAACCAGCGAAGGCTCGCAAACCGATATTCCTGATGAATTGCCGTTGGAATTTTCCTGGGATGATATTTATGAAAATGCCATGGAAGCCAGTTCTCATAGTTCCGAGATTGTTGAGTTTGAATCGCAACGCAGTAATGCGGCAACGCTGCTGGATCATTTGCTGTGGCAATTGGAGCTGACCCCGTTTTCAGAGCGCGATCATGCCATTGCCATGGCTATTATTGATGCAATTAATGAAGACGGTTATCTTAGAACGACACCTGAAGAAATTTTTCAGGGGTTGCAAAGCCAGCTCGATGATCTCGAGTTTGATGAGGTTAACGCAGTGCTGCACCGGGTGCAATTTTTTGATCCGGCCGGGGTGGGTGCTGTTAACTTAAGTGATTGCTTGCGGATACAATTGCAACAGTTGCCCGAAACCACGCCTTATCGGGAAGAGGCGCTGGCCATAGTCACGCAGCATCTGGACTTGTTGGCTACGCATGAGCAATCAAAACTGATGCGCCGCCTGGGTATTTCGGAACACCACTTGAACAAGGCGGTTGCGTTGATCAGAACTCTGGATCCGAAGCCCGGAGCGCAAATACAGGAGTCGGATTCGGAATACGTTATTCCCGATGTCTATGTGACCAAGCAAAACGATGAATGGCAAGTGAGCCTGAATCCCGATATCGCCCCCAAATTACGCATTAATCCTTTTTATTCGGCAATGATTAAACGGTCCGATAACAGTAAGGATAATGCCTGCATGAAAGATCACCTGCAGGAAGCAAGATGGTTTATTAAAAGCCTGCATAGCCGTAACGATACCTTGCTTCGCGTTGCCAGGGCTATTGTCAAAAAACAGACCGGATTCCTTGAGCATGGATCAATTGCCATGAAGCCGATGGTTTTAAGGGAAATTGCTGAAGAGCTGGAGTTACACGAGTCAACCATATCCAGGGTAACCACGCAAAAATACATGCATACCCCGAACGGTATCGTTGAATTTAAATATTTCTTTTCCAGTCACGTTTCAACGGAAGGAGGTGGGGAGTGTTCCTCAATCGCCATTAGGGCGTTTATTAAAGAATTAATCAGTAATGAAAATCTGGCAAGTCCGTTAAGTGATAGTAAAATAGCCGACCTTTTAAAAGAAAAAGGCATTAATGTTGCCCGGCGGACGATTGCCAAATATCGTGAAGCTATGCTGATTTCATCATCCAGTCAGAGAAAGCGTATTTTATAACGCCAACTGAAAATAGTACCCATTAACCAACAACTAATCATTCATCATTAATTTAAGGAGTTTATTCAATGCAAGTTATTGTGACAGGTCATCATCTTGAAGTAACTGAAGCTTTAAAAGCACACATAGATGCAAAGTTCGAAAAACTGGCGCGTCATTTTGACAATGTTACCGATGTACACGTTATCTTAAGTGTAGAAAAACTGGTTCAAAAAGCCGAAGCTACGTTGCAACTGAGTGGTGCCAAATTATTTGCAGAAGATCATCAGGAAGATATGTATGCCGCCATTGATAACATGGTTGACAAGCTGGATCGTCAAATTACCAAGCATAAAGAAAAAACCGGTAGTCATAGATAAATTTCGACAGAAGGTTCAAAGTGGAAAACCTGATTTTATCTTTTTTACCTTGAGCCTTGGTGTTGTATGAAGCTGTTAATCGTCAGCGCTCTTTCCGGCTCAGGCAAGAGTACGGTCCTGGATATTCTGGAAGATAGTGGTTATTATTGCATAGACAACCTCCCTGTAACGTTGTTGGAAAGTTTTATTAATCATGTCATGCTGGCTGATCAAAAAACCTATGCAAAAACAGCCATCGGAATTGATGCCAGAAACCAGAGTGAAAGCCTGACTAATTTTTCAGAAAGCCTTAGCTTGATTCGCAGTAAAGGGATAGATTGCGAAGTCATATTTATGCAAGCAGAAGAATCGATCCTTTTAAAACGTTACAGTGAAACTCGTCGCCGACATCCGTTGACGGGTTTTAATGTGCCGTTAAAGGAAGCGCTGAAAATTGAAAAAGACATGTTGGTACCGATTGCCAAACATGCCAATGTTATAATTGATACCAGTCGAACGCTTACCCATCAATTGCGCGAACTTATCAGGGATCAAATCGGTGAACGGGATTTCAAACATATTTCCTTGCAATTTCAATCGTTTGGTTTTAAGTATGGCGTTCCTCTGGATGCCGACTTTGTCTTTGATGCGCGCAGTTTGCCTAATCCCTACTGGATTCCTGAATTACGCACATTGACAGGAAAGGATCAGCCCGTTATCGATTTCCTTAAAGAGCAGGCATTGGTTATTGAGCTGTTTCAGGATATCACCACTTTTCTGGAGCGCTGGATACCTCGTTTTGAATCCGATGGGCGCAGTTATTTGACTGTCGCCATAGGATGTACCGGCGGACAACACCGCTCTGTTTATTTGATTGATTTATTGGCTCAGCATTTCAAAAATCCTTTTCTCAATGTGATCGCCCGTCATAGGGAATTGCACCATAGAGAGCTGGATAAGTAAGCGGTTTTAACAGCTTGGCCTATTTAAGAAATACCCGTGGAATGAGTCTGTCAATCCCTGATGAAAGTCAGGTGAAAATTAATAAACATAGAAATAGATTGATAAATATCATAAAGTCATTATAATAGCTCAAATCAATCGCGGGGTGGAGCAGCTTGGTA
>SXIP01000165.1 GCA_005772825.1 Methylococcaceae bacterium
ATCCTGGGGCTTGCCGCGCAGGGCGTTGAGGATCATGAGCGGAATCAGCTTCTCGGGAAACTGGAACGGGCCATAGTTGTTGGAGCAGTTAGTCGTGAGTACCGGCAGGCCGTAGGTGTGATGGTAGGCGCGCACCAGATGGTCACTGGCCGCTTTACTGGCGGAATAAGGGCTGTTAGGCTCATAACGGTTGGTTTCGCTAAAGGCGGGATCATCCTTGGCGAGCGATCCGTATACTTCATCCGTGGAAACATGCAGAAAACGAAAGCTTTGTTTTGCACCTTCTTCGAGGCCGTTCCAATAAGCGCGCACCGCTTCCAACAGGTGAAAGGTGCCGACGATGTTGGTCTGGATAAAATCTTCCGGACCGTGAATGGAGCGATCAACATGGCTTTCGGCAGCAAAATTAACGATGGCGCGAGGCTGGTATTTTGCCAACAACTCAGCAACAAGTCCGAAATCGCCAATATCACCCTGAACGAAAATATGCCGGGCATCATTCTTCAGGCTGGCGAGCGTTTCCAGATTACCCGCATAAGTCAGTTTATCCAGATTAATAACCGGTTCCTCAGATTGAGCTAACCAGTCCAATACAAAATTCGCGCCGATAAATCCGGCACCGCCTGTTATCAAAATCATTTGTTAATCCTAAATATAGTATTTAATGGGCAAGATGGTTTAATCAAGTGGGCCGTTGCAGCGCAATTGCGCTTTGTTATGAAATCCTGAAAAGGCCATGCGCTGCTCAGGCATACCGCTATCTTGTTTAGGCAGTATTGAAAAATCGACTCAGTGAATACTGAAATAAAACAGGGGATTTTACTTTAAAAAAAAAGCAAGAGATACCCTTGGATAAAATTACCTGACGGCAAAGCCATTAAAATCAGCGTAAAAAGACCCGTATACAAGAGAAAGCAGACGACTTTCCAGTCATTGTAAAAAACAGAGTTGCCTGTTGAGTATAATCTCTCCATTCCCAAACATTAGCGAATCAACCTCGCTGGATGTTCGCTAAATTATTGATACAATAATCCGGTATCCTGTGTGTAAATTCAGTGTTCGTTATAATATTTTTGCGTTAATCTTGGAATCTTATAGCAAGCTGATTTTGCGTATCGGTAACCGTACCGGCACTATCTCCTGAGCAGGCTATGCGCCTGCGTATTTAAGAACCCCTTACGTTGCCTGACAGCGGCGTATTCTTAAGACCAACAAATTAAGGAACATTTAATGAGCAAAATAATTACCAAAGCAGTTTTCCCCGTGGCCGGTTTAGGAACACGCTTTTTACCGGCAACCAAGGCAAGCCCCAAGGAAATGCTGCCGATTGTCGACAAGCCACTGATTCAATACGCCGTGGAAGAAGCCGTTGCCGCGGGTATCGACACCATGATCTTTATTACCGGGCGCAGCAAAAATGCAATAACCGACCATTTTGATAAGGCCTACGAGCTGGAAACAGAACTGGAAGCAAAAGGCAAAACTGAAACGCTGAATTTGATTCGGGATATTGTTCCACCGCATGTGTCGTGCATTTTTATCCGACAAGCTGAGGCATTGGGTCTTGGTCATGCTGTTTATTGCGCCAGGCCGGTGGTTGGCAATGAGCCTTTTGCGGTTATATTGGCGGACGATTTAATCGCCGATACAGGCCGGGGCTGTATGGCGCAGATGGTTAAATTGTATGAACAATGTCACTCATCAATACTGGGCGTTGAAAAAGTTAACCCATCAGAAACAGGTAGTTATGGCATTGTTAAAACAGCCGAGCATTCCGGAAAATCAGCGCCGATTGAATTGATCGTTGAAAAACCCAAACCTGAAAATGCGCCTTCAAATTTGGCGGTCGTCGGTCGTTATATTCTTACCCCCGCTATTTTTGACAAAATCAAAAACACCGGCAGAGGAGCCGGCGGTGAAATTCAATTAACCGATGCAATCGCCGATTTATTAAAAGATGAACAGGTACTGGCTTATGAATTTGAAGGCAAACGCTATGATTGCGGTTCCAAGCTGGGCTTCTTAATAGCAACCGTAGAACACGGCTTATTGCACAACGAACTGAAAGACGACTTTTTGACGTATTTAAAAACCTTGACCAAAAAGAATAAAAATCTGAATACCTAAGCGCATCCATCTTGGCGAACTGAAAACAGACATCTTTAAGGAACAATACAAATGACCTGTATTGATTACCTTGAATCTTTCACTTTGCGCCTTTTTAGTTTAAGCTGAAAACAAAAGACGTTTTTTAAACTTACACTCAACGTTCAACGGCAATTCCTGATTGCCGTTGAACAAAAGCAGTCAGGAACAGCTATGCTCAATAAAGTTACGTTGATTGGAAATCTGGGGGCAGACCCCGAGATTCGTTATATGCCGACAGGCGGCGCTGTCGCAAACATTACTCTGGCAACGACCATGCGCTGGAAGGATAAACAATCGGGCGAAAGAAAAGAAGCGACCGAATGGCACCGGGTTGTTTTTTATAATCGACTGGCCGAAATAGCCGGTGAATATTTAAAAAAAGGCCGCCAGATTTATGTCGAAGGACGTTTGCATACGCGCAAATGGCAGGGTCAGGACGGACAAGACCGCTATACGACCGAAATTATTGCCGATGAAATGCACATGCTCGGCACCCGTAGCGGCGGTACCGGTGATTTTGGCGAGCAACCGCAATCAGCTCATCAAGCGCCCTCATCGAGGCCTGCATACCAGCAAGCACCGCAGCAGAGTAATACCGGTTCTATGCCGCCGCCTCCGGCTTATGATGATTTTGATGACGATATACCTTTCTAACAGACGCCGGACATTGCTTTCCACATATTATATCGGAATAGCATGAGGTAACTATTCAGCGTAGACACAAGGCTAAAGACTAAAGACGAAAAAAAACAGCCCTCTTTAGCCTTGTGTCTTTTGCCTTTATAATCCAGACAAATATCAGTTCTTGTCCGCTTCGAACGAGCAACCGGACAATATGAAGCGCTATTAATAATCCAATGCTAATTAAACGACTTTTCTTAATTTGTTCGCTCACTGCTTTCATCGCCGGTTGTTCTGAATTTTACGGCACCCAACCACCGGCACCGGTATACGGAAACGGCGCAACCATTTACAGTCAACCGGAGCCTTATCCCGTGACAGAGGATATTCCCGCGCCCGTTGCCCGTGAACCCGAGCCGATAGTGGAGACCAAGCCGCTGCCGGAGTTCGTCCCGAAAACAACGCCGATAGAATTAAAACCGGAAACGTTGACGCCCGAACAGGAACGGGAGCTTTTATCGCTGGGACAAACGCCGCAGCCGTCGGCTCCCGAACAAACGCCGACACCGGCAAAACCCGAAGCGGAAGCTCCGGCGCCGACCCAACAAATTGTAAAACCGGCGCCCGCACCGCCACCGCCGCCACCTCCGCCACCATCTCCGCCTTTTCAACCGCTGGAAACGTTTGCCCCCTTGTCACCGGCTGTCGGCGCTTTAGTGGTAGCCGCCAACCAGAACAGCAAAACCGGCAATATTGAATCGGCAACGACCACCATTGAGCGCGCCATCAGGATTGAACCCCGCAATGCGACCTTGTATTACAAACTGGCATTATTGCGGTTAAAACAGTCGAAACCCCGCATGGCTGAAGATTTGGCGAAAAAATCGGCATTACTGGCGTCCGGCGATACGCGGCTGAAAAAACACAGCTGGTTATTAATTGCCAAGGCCAGAGAAATGCAGAAGAACTATCAGGGCGCCAAGGAAGCCAGGGCAAAAGCGGACGGGCTTTAATATTCTTATCTTTACTAGTGTGTTTAATCATGAAAACTAGCTCATCTGAAACCATAGCCACATTATCAACCCTGCGCGATTATATACGCTGGGCCGCCAGTCGATTCACCCAGGCCGGTGTTTGTTTCGGTCATGGAACAGTAACCGCCCTTGATGAAGCGGCGGCGCTGGTACTGCATACCGTTTATCAGCCTTACAATCTGGCGGAGACCTATCTGGACGCTGTTTTAACCATGCCCGAGCGTCAGGCTGTCATCGATATCGTCAACCGACGAATCGATGAAAGAGTCCCCGCCGCTTACCTGACGCATGAAGCAATTTTCGCCGGTCTGTCATTTTATGTCGATGAACGGGTGCTGGTGCCGCGGTCACCGATTGCCGAACTCATCGAACAACGGTTTTCACCCTGGGTCAATGAAGATCAGGTCAGCTGGATTCTCGACTTATGCACCGGCAGCGCCTGTATAGCCATTGCTTGCGCCAAAGCATTCCCCGAAGCCTTCGTTGATGCGGTGGATTTATCGCCTGCTGCGTTAGAAGTCGCGGAAATCAATGTCGCCAGACATCACCTGTATGATTCGGTCACCCTGTACCAGTCGGATCTATTTAAAGAATTGACCGATACACAATACGACATCATCGTCAGTAACCCGCCGTATGTGAACCTGTCGGAATGGGAACAATTACCCCCCGAGTTTCATGCCGAGCCCGATATGGGCTTTAAAGGCGGCGTATCGGGATTGGATATCGTTATACGCATCCTGGCCGATGCCGACCTGTATTTGACCCGCCGGGGCATTTTAATCGTAGAAGTGGGCAGCAGCGCACAAGCCTTACAGGATATGTTTCCCGATGTACCGTTTTATTGGCTCGATTTCGATCGCGGTGGCGACGGCGTGTTTTTGCTGACCGCCGAACAGGTTCTCTTTTATCACAATCTATTTTTGGCGAATATCGCATCCATCGCCCCGCCTTTACCCGAGTTAAATTAATCATGTCAGGAAACACCATAGGAAAACTATTTACCGTCACCTCGTTCGGCGAAAGCCACGGCCCGGCCATCGGCTGCATCGTCGATGGCTGCCCTCCCGGCCTGTCATTGACGGAAGACGATTTACAGCGCGACCTGGATCGCCGGAAACCTGGTACTTCGCGGCATACCACGCAACGCCGTGAAGCCGATCAGGTCAAAATTTTGTCGGGCGTATTCGAAGGCAAAACCACCGGCACACCGATAGCGCTGTTGATCGAAAATACCGACCAGCGCTCCAAAGATTACGGCAAAATCGCCGACTCTTTCCGGCCCGGCCATGCCGATTACACCTACCAGCAAAAATACGGTTTCAGGGATTATCGCGGCGGCGG
>SXIP01000166.1 GCA_005772825.1 Methylococcaceae bacterium
CCGGGATTTTGCGCCAGCATTTCAGCGGCGATTAACACCATCCAGCCCACACCCAACGACAAACGCATGCCGGTAAAAATAAAGGGCAGGGCGGACGGTAAAATGATTTTCTTGATCTGGGTAAACCAGCTCAGACGCAATACTTTGCCGACGTTAACCAAATCCTTGTCGATCGACGAGACGCCGACAGCGGTGTTGATTAAAGTGGGCCACAGCGAGCACAACGTGACGGTGATCGCCGAGGTCAGAAAGGATTTCTCAAACCATGAATCCTCGCCGGTCACATAAGCCGCGCTGACAACCAGCGTAACAATCGGTAACCACGCTAGTGGCGAAACCGGTTTAAAAATCTGGATCAGCGGGTTGATGGCGGTATTGACCACCGGACTCATCCCGCACAACAGACCCAGCGGTACGGCCACTAAGGTGGCGATGATAAAACCGGTAAACACCGTGTAAAGACTGGTTAAAATCTTGTCCAGGTAGGTGGCCTGACCGTTGTAGGGACGCACTTTAATCTCGGCAGCCGGATCTTCCGCCAGCTTTTGTTTATTGCGTTCTTCCTGACGCAAATAATAGTCGGCTTCTTTCTGTTTTTCCGCGAAATGTTCGTCCAGCAGGCCGCCGGCTTCATGCCATACCGCAACAGGACCGGGAATGGCGCCAAGGCTGGTGTTCACTTTGGAAGCGGAGAAGCCCCAAAGACTCAGGAACATGATAAAAGCGATAATAGGAATGCCCATAATTAAAAACAGTTCGCGGATTTGCTGCGTAGGGTTTTCCCCGGCGGCTATTTTCACGAAAGGAATAAACCAGGTGAGGCCGGTTATGCTAAGAAATTTGATTAATTGATTACTCATTGTTGACACCTTTTATGCGTTGATCGCTGGATTCCTGATTCGCTGGTTCCCAAGCCGGAGCTTGGGAACCAGCTCAATCTTTAGTTTTATTCAACAATCTTGCCGCCGACTACTTTTTGATTGCCTTTCAAACCGATCGTGAATTTTGATAAATATTCGTTCGGTTTGGTGCCGTCAAAAACGACGCCGTCGATAAAGTCGCCCGAAGGCGCTTTAAAGCCGGTTTCATTGTCGGCAGGGAAATCGCCGGCTTTGGCTTTACCTTCGGCAATTAAGGCTTTCGCCGCCGCCATGTAAACATCAGGACGGTAAACTTTCTTCGCTATATCCATGTACCAAGAATCCGGCTTGGCTTCGTTGATTTGCCCCCAGCGGCGCATTTGCGTCAGGCTCCATACCGCATCACTGTAATAAGGGTAGGAACCGTTATGACGGAAGAATACGTTGAAATCAGGCAGGCTGCGTTTATCGCCTTTTTCATATTCAAAGGTTCCGTTCATACTGTTGGCGAGAACTTCATAATCGGCGCCGACGTATTGTTTTTGCGAGAGCATTTCCACGCCTTCATTACGGTTTTTGTTATTCTCCGCATCCAGCCACATCGATGCCCGAATCAGGGCTTTGATGACGGCAACGTGAGTTTTGGGGTTTTTATCGGCCCATTCCTTGGTCACGCCGAAAATCTTTTCAGCGCTGTTTTTCATCAATTCATAATCGCTGATCACAGGAACGCCGATGCCTTTGAATACCGCCTGCTGATTCCACGGCTCACCGACGCAATAACCGACGATAGTGCCGGAATCCATAGTCGCCGGCATTTGCGGCGGCGGTGTTACGGACAGCATGGCTTCGGCGTTGATTTGCCCGGAGGTGTCTTCGGGTGGCGCGTAATAACCGGGATTAATGCCGCCTGCGGCGAGCCAGTAACGCAATTTCATATTGTGCGTGCCGACCGGGAAGGTCATCGCCATGTTGAAGGGTTTGCCGGCGGCTTTGTATTTTTCCAGCACCGGTTTTAAGGTATCCGCTTTAATAGGGTGTACCGGTTTACCGCCTTCCATGGGAATTTGCGGCTTCATCTGTTTCCAGACATCGTTCGATACGGTAATCGCGTCACCGTTTAAGGTTAGCGTGAAGGCGCTGACAATATCGGCTTTGGTGCCATAGCCAATGGCTGTTCCAAACGGTAAGGTCGCCAGCATGTGCGCTCCGTCCAGCTCGCCGCTGACGACACGGTCCAGCAATACCTTCCAGTTGGCTTGCGCTTCAAGTTGCACGGAAAGTCCTTCTTCGTCGAAATAGCCTTTTTCAAAAGCGACGGCTAACGGCGCCATATCGGTCAGTTTAATAAAACCGAATTTTAAACTGTCTTTCTCCAGTTCGGCGGCGCTGATGGACATACTAAAGCTGAGCGTGGTTGCGGCGGCGATAGCCGATAATCCTTGAGCCAGTTTGGTCTGCGTCAATTTTCTGAATTGTTTCATGATAGCGTTTTCCTGTTCTTAAGAAATTGGGGGCAAAAAAAAACGTCTTAAAAACCGTGCGTCGAAATGGACGCGTTCGATTTTTTCGACGCCTTTGTCAGATTGCTCAACTGTGAGCTTAGTCATTGGTTCCATCGTTAGAACCTCTGTAAGTGATAAAGCACACTTTGTGCCAAATCTTGATAACTACGTTTTTTAAATTGTTAAGGAAGTAAATACAACAGCTTATAAAACTTATAGAGGGATTTAACCGATGCCGCTGACCTTTGCTTGATTTGTATGTGTTTATCAGATTGCCCAATGGATGTGCAAAATTGGGGAAATTTGCACCAAACAGGCACTTCTCAGGAAAGGGTGGTCGGGAGATTAAAGAATAATACCTGCTGAAGGGAAGAGGAATGTGTGACTAGAACATATTGCCGCAAAAGGATCTGATTCCCAAGCTCCGGCTCTCATCGTTATACACAAGTGTCTGCGATACACCGTCATTCCGGCAGGGATTGCCGGAATGACGTACACCCACAGACTTGTGTATAACG
>SXIP01000167.1 GCA_005772825.1 Methylococcaceae bacterium
ACGGCTTTGAACGTCAGGCAACAAGGCTGCCAGAAGATGATTGTGTTGCGGCTGGGGTTTGGGGGACATTTCGGCGCTTATGAAACTAAGTCGTTAACAGGCTGTTGAAATTCAATAAATGCTACCACTTCCCGATTCGGTTAGCCTAAAGATATCTATTTTTCGATACAAAGATTCCACACAGGACGGGGCAACATGCCCACATTCAGCTCAGAGCGTATAACAATTTAACCCCTCAATCCAGCCGCAACACATCCACCGATACCGACAGCGTATGCTGACCGCCGCCGAAAGCGATGCCTTTCAGCGGCGTGACGTCGGCAAAATCACGGCCCCAGGCGAGCGTAATGTGTTGGTCGTAAGGGAGGGTATTGTTGGTTGGGTCAAAGTCCAGCCAGCCGGAACCCGGAATGTACACCGAAAACCAGGCATGTGAGGCATCGGCCCCGACCAGCCGGGGTTTGCCTGGTTCGGGCAGGGTTTCGATATAACCGCTGATATAGCGTGCAGCGATGCCGAAGCTACGCAAGCAGGCAATCGCCAGGTGGGCAAAATCCTGGCAGACGCCGCGTTTATGAGCAAGCACGTCGGATAAAGGCGTAGCGATTGTGGTAAAGCTCGGATCGTAAGTGAAATCGCTGAAAATACGCTGCATCAAATCGCGCACCACATCAACCAATGGACGGTTGGGCAGGAATGAGGGCTGGGCGTAACGGGCCAGCTCATCAGTCGTGGTTATCATCGGCGAATCCAGCACGTATTGCCGGGCGTCCAACAGCTCAAGCCCCTGATCCTGCATTTGCCCCATGCCTTGGCTTTGCGATTGCCCCGGTAGCGGCGCTTCCTGCATCAAGCCGCGCACTTGTTCCCAAGACGGTTGAGTAAACGAATCCTGGCTATTGTGTTTAGGGAATACCGTCACTTCGCTGATGGCCGTGACGGTGAGTTTTTTATGCGCTTGCTGGACCGCGAAATACGCCACCCGGTTGCCGAAAAAATCAATGCGTTCCTGAAAATCCAACGGCGCGGGGGAAATTTCAAAACGGCTGCTGTGACATTGCTGCCGCCAGAAATTACGCGGTTGCAAGCGGGCTTCATTTTGGCATAGCCCTACGGACTGGCTGTAATGGTAGACCGTCGTATGGGTAATGCGGTATTTCACGGCTCGTCCTCCGGCGCTTTAGGCGTGATCAACTGCGAGGTTTGGGAGTGACTGAAATAAGCCTGTCCGATAACTTCGGCAATACGCCATAACAAATCGGTGGTATTCGATAATAGAGTATCCAGATCGCTATACACTTCTGAATCGTCATTGATTTGCAGCAATTCAGTGACGTTGGCGAGGCGAATGTCGCTGTATGCCTTCAGGATCAAACGCTCCTCTTCACTCAAATGTGCCTTGCCGCGCTCTCTCGGCAATTCGCCGATATGCGCCGATAACTGATGCAATTGGTAAGCAATGGAACGGGGGTGGTGGGTATCCATCATCAATAACTCCAATACCATCGGCAACTGGAGGAAAGAGCGGTAACGGCGCAAATAAATACTCAAGCTGTCGGTTGAGGTCAACACCGCTTCAAGCACTTGGTTCTGTAAGGCTTCCTCGTACCGTAACACCAGTGTTGAACGCAGCAATGCAATCAGCGCCAGCGCGCGTTCCAGCCGGCGGCCGCTGTCCAGCATCAACCAGCCGGCTTCGCGCGTCATGCTTTCCGTAGTCAGGCCGGTAAACGCCACGATGCCGGTAATCAGGTCGTCCAGATGGCTTTGTAATTGTTCGACATTCTCGCACTGGTTGATCAAGCGTTGACCGCGGCGCTGGATAGCATCGATACTGCGCCAGGTGTCCTGCGACCACAAATCACGAATACTGAAAGCGGATTGGGAAAAGTTGTGGATATTGGTCATTAACGAGCCGGCGCGATGGTTATCTTTTGCCAGTGCTAACAATTCAGCCTGAGGGCTTTTCAGGTGTTGTTCGCCGCTTTTGATAAAGCCGGGATACGTTCCTGTGACATGTGTTAAGGCGCGCAGTAAAACGCTCAGGCAGGCGCTATCAGTGGCGTCGTTAAACTCGGACGCTTCGCGTAACTTAAGCAATACCGTTCGCAACAAGCGCGCTTCCGCTTCAGTGCGTTCAAGGTGTCGTCCGACCCAAAACAGGTTGTCGGCGGCGCGGCTGGTCAACGGTTCGCTTACCGCATCGATGATCAGATTATTGTTGGCTTGTATCGTGCGGCTTGCCGGTTTTTCTTCATTGCCGGTCGGTTGCGAGCGTGTCAGCACCCAGGTATCCTTGCTGATGCCGCCCGCCTGGTTAGAGACAATACAATCGTCTTTTTCGCGGGCAACCCGGGTCAGTCCGCCCGGCATGACCTGGTAGTCATCGCCGTTAGCGACGACAAAGTTACGCAGCACCGCATTGCGCGGCTCGATATGATGATCGATAAAGGCCGGTACCGTGGAAAAACTGACTTGCTCCTGACCGACGAACAAATGCGGCTTGGCTAAAATCCGGCTGCGCAATTGGTCCTTTTCCTTGCTGCTCAGATTGGCGACAAACAGGGCGCTGTTGCCTCGGTGCCGATTGATTTGCTTAATGACCAGGCGATCAAAATTTTGCAAGACAAAATCCCTCTCGCGCCGCTGTCCGCACCACCAGGTCGCCACCGACGGCAAGATCAGTTCCTGGCTTAAAAAATGCCGCGATAATTTCGGCAAAAAAGCCAACAGGCCGGGATTCTCAAGAACGCTGCTGCCCAACGGATTGGCGATGGCGACATTGCCGCGCCGCACCGCCTGCAACAGTCCTGCGACACCGAGCCGTGAATCGCTGCGAAACTCCAGCGGATCGCAGAAGAAATCGTCAACGCGGCGTAAAATCACATCGACCGCCTGCAAGCCCTCCAGCGATTTAAGCCAGACATAGCCGTCACGCACGGTCAGATCGTCACCCTGGACCAGTGTAAAGCCGAGATAAGATGCGAGGTAAGCGTGTTCAAAATAGGTTTCGTTAAACGGGCCGGGCGTCAATACGACAATGCGCGGATTGTCTTTATTATGCGGGGCAAGATTGGCCAAGCCTTTGCTTAGCGTTTTGAAGAAACCGGACAGCCGGTGTACCTGGGTATCACGGAAAATTTCCGGCAGCACCCGCGTTATCGCGGTGCGGTTTTCCAGCGCATAGCCGGAACCGGAAGGCGCCTGGGTCCGGTCATCGAGCACCCACATGCGGCCATTGGGACCGCGCGCCAGGTTGGCTGAATAAATAGTCAAATGCCGTTGCAGGTTCTGTAAGGCGCCGACACAGGGACGCAAAAAACCCTCATGGGCAAAGACCAGTTCACTGGGCAGCAAACCGGATTTCAACAAGCTTTGTTTGCCGTAAATATCTTTCAGGATTAAATCCAGCAAATCGGCGCGTTGCTTAAGGCCTGCCTCAATGGCTGTCCATTCTTCACCGCTGATCAGTAACGGAACAGGGTCAAGCCGCCAGGGCCGGGTCAGTTTCTCGGCATCGCCGTAAACATTGTAGGTGACACCGTTTTCGCGTAACAGGCGTTGCGCTTCACGGCGGCGGCGTTCCAATTCCTCGCTGCCCAGCGTGTCGAGCGCGGCAATAAAACGCTCCCAATAGGGCAACACTTTATTTTCAGTAGCCACCATTTCATCGTATTGCCCGAGTTGCGTGGCGTAATATTGTGCGCCTATGTCTTTGGCGGCTGCGTCTGTGTTGCGCACGGGTTATGCCTTGTATGGTTTCATTTTTTATTGGTTGAGGGGATGTGTCCAGGAAAAACACAAAAGACACGAAAAAATAAGTCAGGCAGGCGCAGCTGCCGAGAGGGCTAAGGAGAGGGGATTTTAAAAGCATTTTTCCTTATTCTATTCCCCTCTCCCCAACCCTCTCCCCCATGGGGAGAGGGAGCTTTGTTTCTTAACTTAATGGCAGTGGCGCTCCGGCGTGAGAATGATAAAAACTTCGTGTCTTCGTGGTGTAACGCCTTAAGTCCGATGATTAATATCCTGGTAGTGACGCAACGATTCGCCAGTGTAAATCTGCCGCGGACGGTAAATGGTCACGGATTCACCATGTATCATTTCCCGCCAGTGCGCCAGCCAGCCGGGCATGCGGCCTATCGCGAACAGTACGGTGAACATGTTGGTGGGAATGCCGGCGGCACGCAGTATCAGTCCGGAATAAAAATCGACATTGGGATACAGCTTGCGGGAAATGAAATAATCATCCTGCAAGGCGATTTCTTCCAGGCGTCTGGCAATATCGAACAAGGGGTCGTTGACGCCGGGCTTGTTCAGCAATTTGTCGCAATGTTTTTTCAAGACCTGCGCGCGTGGATCGAAATTCTTGTACACCCGGTGGCCGAATCCCATCAGTCGGCTGGGTGAATTCTTGTCCTTGGCTTGGTTAATAAATTCGGTACCGTCGCCGCCGTCGGCATGTATTTGCTCCAGCATTTTGATGACTTCCTGGTTGGCCCCACCGTGGCGCGGTCCCCAAAGGGCGGAAATACCTGCCGACGCAACCGCATAGACATTCGCCATACTCGACCCGGCGGTACGCACCGACGACGTGCTGCAGTTTTGTTCATGATCGGCGTGAAGGATCAGGAACATATCAATGGCCCGCACAATATCGTCATCGAGCTGATAATCGCGCACCGGCGATGCGAACATCATGTTCAGGAAGTTACGCACATATTTAAGTTTGTGGGACGGATAAACCAGCGGTTCGCCGATGGATTTTTTATAGGAAAATGCCGCAATGGTGCGCACCTGCGAAATCAGGTTGGCGACAATCTGTACTTCAGTGGCGTGATCAAGCCGGTCGGGCACCGGGTAGAACGTCGACAACGACGCCACCATCGTGGCGAGAATGCCCATTGGATGAGAGCCGCGTGGGAAGCCGTTAAAAAAATGGTGCATGTCTTCATGAATAATCGACGATTCATTCAGATGTGTGGAAAATTGCAGTAATTGCTCGCTGGTCGGCAGTTCGCCGTGCAGCAACAAATAGGAAACCTCGGTAAAACGGGAGTTTTCGGCCAGTTCTTCGATAGGATAGCCGCGATAACGCAGTATGCCTTTTTCGCCGTCGATATAAGTAATGGCGCTTTCGCAAGCCCCGGTATTGCCGTAACCGTCATCCAGCGTCACATAACCCGTCTGGCTGCGCAGCTTGGTAATATCAATCGCTCTTTCGCCTTCAACGCCGCTATAAGTCGGCAGTGAATAGGTTTTATCATCCAGGATCAAGGTCGCCGGGGTCAGCGGTTTTAATTTATGGCTCATTTAAATAAATCTCCAGTATTAATGGGTCGTTTGTTACTTAGCATTAAGCAGATTGATTAATTCACCACGAAGACACCAAGCTTTTACTATCGTTTTCTTCCTGTCTTCGTGGTGCAATGTCTATATAACCCGGATATTATCGGCTTCTATGCCGTAAATCCAAAGTAAACGGATATTCTTCGCTCAATTCCTCGGGTGGAGGCGCCATCGGTCTGGGTGCGCCATCGCTGACGCTAAAGCGGTTAATGAAGGTTTCATCAGACGGTACAGCGGGTGACGCCGCCAGCGGTGGGCGGATAACAACGCCCGGTGTATGTCCGTAATCCCAGAATCGAGTGATACGCCTTGCTTCCGCTTCGTAGCTGTTGACCGGAAAGGCGTCGTAGCTGCGACCGCCCGGATGGGCGACATAATAGGTGCAGCCGCCGATCGAATGGCCGTTCCAGGTATCGATGACATCAATGACCAGCGGCACATGCGGGCTGATGGTCGGGTGCAGGGCTGAAGGCGGTTGCCAGGCGCGGTAACGCACACCGGCAACATATTCACCCTTGCGACCGGTATTGCGCAGGGGCAAGCGCCTGCCGTTACAGGTCAGCACATAACGACCTTCGGTAAAACCGGTGACTTTAACCTGCACGCGTTCCACCGATGAATCGACATAGCGCGCCGTGCCGGTGCTGCTGACTTCTTCGCCCAGTACATGCCACGGTTCGATGGCGAAACGCATTTCCAGGTCAATGCCGTCTATCATGGTATTGCCGTAGCGCGGAAAGCGGAATTCGAAAAACGGGTCCAGCCATTCCAGTTCAAAGTTATAACCGGCCCGTTGCAGGTCTTTAACCACCTGCTTCATGTCCTCGCGCACATAATGCGGCAACATAAAACGATCATGCAATTCGGTGCCCCAGCGCACCAGGTCGTGCTTATAAGGCTCGCGCCAGAACCACGCGATCAGTGCGCGCAACAATACGGTTTGCACCAGCGACATTCGTGCATGCGGCGGCATTTCAAAGGCGCGCAG
>SXIP01000168.1 GCA_005772825.1 Methylococcaceae bacterium
CCGATGACTGGGTCGAGTTTGCCCTGTTCGGCGCGCTCGGTCAGGTTGATGGTGTATTTATCCAAAGCCTGGCGCTGGTCCTCGGCATTGGCGTCGTTGACCGCTTCGCCGCCGCGCAGGTTGTCTATCGCTTTTTCCAGAAGCTGTTTAGTGATGCCCGATTTTTTAAACAAGTCTTGCAGAAAGCCTTTTTCCTCAATGGCGGCCAGCAAAAACAATTCGCTGGAAATGAAAGAGTCATTACGCTTTTGCGCCAATTTATCGGTCAGGTTCAGCAGCCTTGATAATTCATTGGAGATTTGCACATCGCCGCCGGAACCGCTGACGGTCGCGATACGGCCCAATTCCTTAACCAGCTCTGCACGCAGTGTCTGAGTCTTGACATTGATTTGGGTCAGCAGCGGTTTAATGCTGCCGCCGTCCTGATCCAGCAATGCGATCATGACATGAGTGGGTTCAATAAACTGGTGATCTTTTCCCAAGGCCAGACTCTGTGCATCAGCCAATGCTGCCTGAAACTTGCTGGTTAGTTTGTCCATTCGCATAGTGGTACCTTTATTAAAGAAGTTTTTAAGATAATGCTGATATAAGGCTGATCCGGCGGTTTTCAAGCAGTGACCGGATTAGAAAAATACCTGCGACTTGCTAGGACTATCCAAATCTGGAACACTATCTGTTTAATAGATTTAGCAACAGCTATCTTAAGGAGAACACTAAAAATGAAAACTGAAAAAACGAGCTATCTGAATGATAGAATTTCTATCGACCCCGATATTTGTAATGGAAAGCCAACGATAAGAGGAAAAAGAATTACTGTACAAACAATTCTTGAGTTTCTCAGTGCGGGGGAAAGCCAAGAAAACATACTCAGGCAATACCCATCCTTAACTTCAGAGGATATTACTTCCTGTCTACGCTTTGCCAGCGAACTCATGAATCATAAATATTCGTTGCAAAAAATTGCATGACAAAATATCTCATTGATGTAAACCTGCCGCGATATTTCTCATTATGGGCGGGCATAGACTGTGAGCATGTTGTGAATATCGATGATGAGTTAAAAGACAGTGAAATATGGTCTTATGCAAAAGAAAATAATTTGACTATTGTTACAAAAGATGCGGATTTTTCAGAACTTATGCTGTTAAGCGAGCCACCGCCAAGAGTTATTCACATAAGATATGGCAATATGAAAATGCGAGAATTTTATCAGCACATTTCCGGAATTTGGATTGATGTCTGCTTACTGAGTGAGGAATACAAGTTGGTTCGAGTATATAAAGATAGAATTGAAGGCATTGATTAACAGTACCACGCTGCTGTTAATAGCGAGCAAATAAATGGGTTGATTTGCTTTATGTTTGACGGCTTCACACCCCATGCCCTCTCTGCTATTTTAAGTTAAGCCGTCAACCAGCGCTGCTTTGCGGCGTATTCCAGTGAAGCGGTAATATCTTCAGCTTCAAGATAGGGGAAATCCTCCAGAATTTCTTCCCGGCTCGCACCCGCCGCCAGAAGATTGAGGATGTCTTGAACCCGTATGCGCAGGCCTCTAATACAGGGTCTGCCGCCACATTGAGCACGGTCAAAAGTGATGCGTTGTTTATAGTTCATGGCTGATTTTCCGTTTGCATTGAGTTTGTTAAATTTTATGGTACAAATTGCCATTGTATCATTCAAGCGGGGGAGAATAGTGCAGACTCCAACGCTACAGCATTGCCTGCCCCTTGGCTAGGCAATCGCGGTATAAGCGGTTATCATATCCACCAGCATCCACTTCAATTATAGTGCAGACAGTGTGACTGAACGGGTCGGCGCAATCATCCTCATCATCCTCTACCCTTACCAACACGAACCGGCGGATGCTTTGCCTTAACGTAAACTCTACCAACGGAGATTGATTTATTTATGGGTATTTCATTAAATAAAGGCGGTAACATCAGCTTGTCGAAGACTGATCCCAGCCTGAAAAACGTCATTGTAGGCCTGGGGTGGGATGCAAGACCTACCGACGGTGCCGATTTTGACCTGGACGCCAGCGCTTTTATGGTGAAGGAAGACGGCAAGGTCAGATCCGACAGCGATTTTATTTTTTATAACCAGACCAAGTCTGTCTGTGGTTCGGTCGAGCATACCGGCGATAACCGCACCGGCGCCGGTGACGGCGATGACGAATCGCTTATTGTATTGCTCGACAAAGTCCCTACCGATATTCAACGCGTTATTTTTACCGTGACCATACACGATGCCGATGCGCGCAAACAGAACTTCGGGCAGGTGTCGCATGCCTATGTCCGCATCCTTAACAAGGATTCCGGTAACGAAGTCGCTCGCTATGATCTGAGCGAAGATGCCTCTATCGAGACGGCGATGATTTTCGGTGAAATTTACCGGCACAGCGGCGAATGGAAATTCAGGGCCGTTGGTCAGGGCTATTCCGGGGGATTGGCGGCGTTGGCGCGTCAACACGGCATTAATATCTAAAGCAAAAAACGCAATTCACAATACACCCAACAAACTATAACACTATATCAGGAGACTATTATGGCCATATCACTCGCTAAAGGCGGCAACGTTAACCTCAGTAAGGAAGCGCCCGGCTTGAACAAAATCGTCGTGGGTTTGGGTTGGGATGCCCGTGCAACCGACGGCGCGGCATTCGACCTGGACGCCAGCGCGTTCCTGGTCAAACTGGACGGCAAAGTCAGGTCCGATAATGATTTTTGCTTTTACAACAATAAAGTGGTTGCCGATGGCGCCGTACAGCACGCAGGCGATAACCTGACCGGCGCCGGCGAAGGTGACGATGAAACCGTCAAGGTTGAATTAGCCAAGATACCAGCCGATCTGGACAAGGTTGTTTTTGCCGTAACCATACACGATGCCGAAGCGCGCAAGCAGAATTTCGGTCAGGTCAGCCATGCCTATATCCGCGTTGTCAATGAAGACGGCGGTCAGGAAATCGCCCGTTACGATTTGAGCGAAGACGCTTCCATAGAGACGGCGATGATCTTCGGCGAAATCTACCGCGTTGGCGCCGATTGGAAATTCAAAGCGGTAGGTCAGGGTTTTGCGGGCGGTCTTGGGCCCTTAGCATCATCTTTCGGCGTCAACGTTTAATCCTCGGGCGAAAATATAATGGAAATCGCGAAAGGGCAACGGCTGCCGCTGTCCGCGCTGATTACCGATGGTCCGGCAAGCGATTTCCAGGTGGGTTTGCAGATAAGCGGAATGGGCGCTGCCGTTGATTTCGCCTGTTTCGGTCTGGATGCGCAGCAAAAATTGTCGGACGAGCGCTACATGATTTTTTACAATCAAGCGAAATCGCCTTGCGGCGGAATCGAACTGTCCGCCCCTGCCGGTGATAATGCCGGATTTTTATGCCGACTCGATCGCTTGCCGGCTTCCATAGACCACCTGGTATTTACCGCGGCGGTTGACGGCTCGGCGCTTATGCGCCAGTTACAATCCGGTTATCTGCGTTTTTTAGCGGCAGGACGGGAACATGCGCGTTTTGCCTTTACCGGGGCCGATTTCCAGGATGAAAAAGCCTTGATGCTGGGCGACATTTACCGTAAAGACGGCACTTGGCGGTTTAGCGCAAGCGGGCAGGGCTTTAACGGCGGTCTGGCGGCGCTGGTCAAGCATTTTGGCGGGGAAGTGGCTGATGAGGCTCCCTCTTCAGCATCGCCAACGTCCAAATTATCGCTGGAAAAGAAAATCGCAGCGACTGCGCCGAAGTTGGTTGATCTTGCCAAAAAGGTGAGCGTTTCGCTGGAAAAACACCGTTTGACCGAGACCATTGCGCGGGTCGGCTTGGTGCTGGATGCGTCGGGGTCGATGTATGCGCAGTACGACAAAGGCAAGGTGCAGGAAGTGATAGAACGCCTGTTGCCGTTGGCCGTGCATTTTGACGATGACGGCGAGCTGGATGTATGGGCTTTTTCGCAACGCGTATTAGCCTTGCCGGCCGCAACGATGGGCAATTATTCGGACTATATCAAAGAAGCGGATTACGGTTGGCGAAACTGGGGCATGATGAGCACCAACAATGAACCGGCGGTCATTGAAAACGTCATACAGCAATACCGCGAAAGCGTCTTGCCGGTGTTGGTTATCTTTATCAGCGATGGCGGCGTCAGTAAAAACAAGGAAATCCAGCGCTTGCTGACCGATGCCGCCCGATTGCCGATTTTCTGGCAGTTTGTCGGTATTGGCGGTCGTAATTACGGCGTCTTGGAAAAACTCGATACGATGACCGACCGACTCGTTGATAATTGCGGTTTTTTTGCCTTGGATGATCTTCACAGTGTCAGCGAGCAGGCGCTTTATGATCGCTTGTTAAGCGAATTTCCGCTCTGGCTTAAAGAAGCCCGGCAAAAAGGCATATTGCGTTAATTTTAAACGCGTTAATTTTTCATTACAGGACTATAAAGATGGGTATTAATCTACAAAAAGGGCAAAAAATATCGTTGTCCAAAGAAGGCGGCGGTTCGTTGAGCAAAGTAGTTATGGGCTTGGGCTGGGACGCAAAAAAATCCGGCGGTGGCATGCTTAAAGGCATGTTCGGTGGCGGTGGCAGCGATTCTATCGATCTGGATGCGTCTTGCGTCGTGTTCGACGATAACAATAAAGTCGTTGATACCATCTGGTTCAAGCAATTGAAAAGCCGTGACGGCAGCATCGTCCATACCGGCGACAACCGTACCGGCGACGGCGACGGTGATGACGAGCAAATCATTGTTGATCTGGATAAAGTTCCCGCTTCGGTCAAGGCGCTGGTGTTTACCGTCAACTCGTTTACCGGTCAAACTTTTGATTCGGTTGAAAACGCTTATTGCCGTATGGTCGACAAAAGCAATAACCAGGAAGTCGCCCGTTATACCCTAAGCGCACAAGGCTCGCATACGGCGCAAATCATGGCTAAGGTTTATCGTCATAACGGCGAATGGAAAATGCATGCGATAGGCGAGAACGGCACCGGTCGAACCATTGACAGCCTGTTGCCGCAAATCATCGTCCACTTGTGATCGCATGAGGATTTGGTTTAACAGAACATTTTCATCCATTGCGTCGGTGTTCAGAAACCTTCGCCAGTCCGTCCCGGCAGGCGAAGTTACGCTGGTTTGCACACATACGCACATCACTGCATCAGCTTTTCTCGCCGCTGACGAAAGCTATCTGGAGCCGGCCGAACTGAACGGGCAGGATTATCTCGAGTGGTGCGTGGATTTTTGTCATCAGCATAACATCCAGCTATTCTGGCCGGGCAGGGAAGCGGTGCTCATCAGTCAACATCATGTCCTGTTTCAGGCAATCGGAACGCAAGTGCTGTCGGTTGCAGATGCTGACACGCTCACTTTGCTGCATAACAAGGCGGATTTTTACGCGGCGTTAAGTCCCGATGTCGCCCTAACCATGGATTTTATCGCCGTTAATGACAGCGATGCGTTTGATAACGCCGTTGCGGAATTATCGGCGAAACATGAGCGCTTGTGCGTCAAGCCCGCCGAGTCGGTATACGGCCTGGGTTTTCGCATTTTGGACACACAGCGCGACAGTATCGTCCAGTTGCTAAAAGGCGTTGAATACCAGATTCCATTACAGGAACTGCGGCAAGGCATGGCGAATACCAAACAGTTCGATACGCTGCTGGTTATGGAACATCTGGGCGGACACGAATGGAGCGTCGATTGCGCCGGAAAGCACGGCGAATTGCTGTGCGCCGTACAACGCAAAAAATCGCCGCTGCCGGGGCATGGGCAAATGATCGATAACCATCCCGAAATTAACGGTATGGTTGAGAGACTAACGGCGCATTATCGCTTGAACGGTTTGTTCAATATCCAGTTCAAGGACGGCGTCAATGGCCCGCGTTTGCTGGAAATCAACCCGCGCCCGTCGGGAGGTTTCGGCATGGCGTGCTTATCCGGCGCTAATTTGGCGCATATCGCCTGGCAGGGTATTAAGGAGGAATCTTTTCAACCGCCGATTATTCGTTATGGCTTGATAGTGGCTGAGATAAATACGCCTGTGGTTTTGCGGGATGTGTTGTGACCGGTAATCTCAAAATGGCGGGTGAGAATGGCTAAAATTGAAGGCATTCGAGTAAAGAACTTTCGGACGTTAAAGGATGTGACGCTGGGAAGGTTGTGGAATACGCCGGAATCAGAACCGTTGACACCGATGACGGTTGCCATCGGCAAGAACGGCGTAGGCAAAAGTACTTTGTTCGATGTCTTCGGATTTTTGGCGGATGCGCTTAAGTTTGGCGTAGAGGAGGCTTGTGATTTACGCGGTCGCGGTGGCTTTGAGAAAATACGCTCGCAAGGGCAAACGGGGGCCATAGGGTTCGAAATGACCTATCGGGAAGACGATATTACTCATCCAGTTAATTATGAGATATTGATTGATATTGATAACCATGGGCGGATTTGTGTACAAAAAGAAATTTTCTTTCAACAATTAGACAAAAGGCTGCTTCTTTTTTTAGCTCTTATTAATGGAGATGGTTTTGCTTTGAAAAAAGAGGGTAAAACGATTAATTCAGATAATCAGAACATGGATGGATTTGACCTTGATCAAGCTTTGAAACTATGTAAACTGGTAGATGATGAGTTAAGTAAGGCTGAAAAAGAAGAGTTGGAAATATTACCAATAGATGTATTAAAAGCAGTAAATGAAATGTCTATGGATATGGGCATGGAAGGTGTAGAAGCAGTAGAGCTGAGCGACAATAGAAAGCTTGGCATTACTACACTCGGCGCGCTCAAACAACATCCCAGAATCACCGCCTTCCGCCAATTCATAGAAGGTTGGTATCTCAGCTATTTCACTCCCGATGCGGCGCGAAGTCTACCGTTAACAGGCGCGCAACAACACCTCAACAGCAAAGGCGACAACCTTGCCAATGTCGTGCAATTTATGGAGCGGGAACACAGAGAAATTTTTCAGGATATTTTGAATCGCATTGCCGAAAAAATTCCCGGCATAGATAAAATCGACACTGAAAAAACCTCGGACGGGCGTTTACTTCTGCGTTTCAATGACAAAGGTTTTCATGACCCGTTTTATGCTCCGCAAATATCTGACGGGACCTTGAAAGTGTTCGCTTATCTGTTGCTGTTGGAAGATCCCGATCCGCCGCCGTTTATCTGTATCGAAGAACCGGAAAACGGTTTGTATCACAAACTGCTGGAAACCTTAGCCGCTGAATTTCGTGCTCATGCAACAGGCAAAAAAGGCGGTACCCAGCTTTTTATCACGACGCATCAGCCTTATTTTGTCGATGCGCTGGAACCTAATGAAGTCTGGATTCTGGAAAAAGGTGCGGATGGTTTTTCGACTATTCGACGAGCCAGTGATGATGCGTTGGTAAAAAATATGGTGGCCGAAGGATTGCCATTAGGCGGGCTCTGGTACAGCGATTATCTGGACGCATGTTGAAATCATGCACTTCGAAATACTCGTGGAAGACC
The DNA here is from genome assembly GCA_005772825.1 of Methylococcaceae bacterium. Lineage (GTDB taxonomy): Bacteria > Pseudomonadota > Gammaproteobacteria > Methylococcales > Methylomonadaceae > SXIP01. The sequence continues at coordinate 7,479 of SXIP01000168.1, forward strand.
TGTCAGGAAAGAAAGTGTTGGAAATTCTTGTCCCCAAAATCATTGGTGATAAGCATACCTTCGATGTTAAATCCTACAAAGGTGTCGGGCGAATTCCTGCAAAGATGAGCAGCAATGTGGATGCAAGCAAACGCATTTTGTTATCCAACTTACCACGATTATTAGCAGGCTATGGAAAGTCATGGCAGGGATACCCGGCGGCGGTCATTGTTGTTTGTGATCTTGATAATAAATGCCTGAAGAGCTTTCGGAGCGAACTCGTTGAGCTTTTGAATGACTGCAATCCACGCCCCGAAACCCGTTTTTGTATCGCGATAGAAGAAGGTGAAGCCTGGTTTTTGGGGGATATTGCCGCTATAAAGCAAGCCTACCCGAAAGCCAAAGAGTCTGTGCTGAAGGCTTATGTCAGCGATTCAATTTGCGGAACATGGGAAACACTTGCTGATGCTGTTTATAAAGGCGGCTCGCAAAGCCTTTCAAGTCAGGGTTGGCAAATGGTTGGAGCTGAAAAATCCGCATGGGCCGAGAGCATTACCCCGCACATGAATTTGGATAATAACACCTCGCCCAGCTTTAACTATTTTCTCGGGAAGCTTCGGGAACTGGCATAGGTCGCTTGAAAAAGCGTTCAAAAGCAACTCAATAGGCTATATAAATCTGTACACGATACAATATTGCCATGATTACTTCATTTAAAGATCAAGCTACCGAAGATATCTTTAACGGCAAAAATACCAACGATGCCAGAAAATTGTGTCCAAAAAATATTTGGCAGATCGCCGCTAGAAAACTTGATCTACTGGATTCTGTTCAAAGCTTGGAAGAATTGAGAATACCGCCGGGTAATCGTTTTGAAAGACTGTCAGGAAATCGGAAGTTACAGTACAGCATACGAATAAACGACCAATTCAGAATCTGCTTCAAATGGACCAACTTTGGACCCAGTGAAGTAGAAATAACCGATTATCACTAGAGGTGACACAAATGCGTATTCCAACAGATAGAGAGCCCACTCATCCAGGTGAAATGTTACGTGAAGAGTTTCTGATTCCGATGGGTATTAGCGGGCAAGAATTGGCAAATGCGATTCATCTCCCTTATCAGCATGTAGACGAACTGGTTAGTCTTAAACGCAGTATTACACCGGGCATTGCACTTAGATTGGCTAAGTTCTTTGGCATGACGGCTGATTTTTGGATGGTATTGCAAACACGCTGGGATTTGTTTAATGCCCAGATTATTGAAAAAGAAGAATTGGAAACTATTCAGTATTTCCATCATAACTGAAGGATGGTTTAAATAAATAATGTCTCTTAATAATTTAAACACCTTTATTTACCAATACATCCGCTTCATCGAAATGGTCGGCGTGCTGATGCGGATTTTCAGTTTCTCACTGGTCAGTTGGCTGGGGCCGGAAAGTCCGTTTATGTTTGTCTGGGCTTTTAATACGGCGGATGCGGTGATACTGTCCTGGTGCGCGATTCTTAAAAAAGATAACGCCTATACCTTGCTGAATGTCTTTTGGGTGATGGTCGGGATTGTCGGCATGTTTCGGGCCAGTACGTTGTCATTCATTGAGATTAAAGTCACCGCGCTGCATTTTCTGGCTCAGATCATGGCGCTTTTCGGCCAATAGTCCGTAAACACAGGCAAGCGGAGTTATCGTTTGTAGTTGCGGCATGGTCAATTTACACAGAACAATCTATGCAAAAAACAGTCAGCATTCAATTAGATACCGGCACGCTTCGTCTTGATCTGAAGCCCGGTCGTATTCCGCTTAAAAGATTGCTGGGTTTCGCGGCAAGAGTCAGCAGCAAGCGCAAGTTCCTGCTGGTCAGCAAGATATTGGGCAAGCATTATCCGGTATCGCCGAGAATGATGAGCTGGTCTTATCGGGCCTTGGCGAGAGCCGTACTGAAAAGCGGGGCGGGACATAATTCATTGTGGATAGGCATGGCCGAAACCGCTACCGGCCTGGGTTATGGCGTATTCGAAGCGGCCTGTCATGCAGGTGTGCAAAACGCCTTATTCTGCCAGACCACCCGTTATCACCTGGATGGCGTGGAGCGGCTTGAATTTGTAGAGGCGCACAGTCATGCAACTGACTTTTTTCTGTATTATCCTGTCGATCCCGGCTATCGAAAGCGGTTTTTGAACGCGCAAACGCTGGTGTTGATCGATGATGAAATCAGTACGGGACTGACTTTTTTACGCCTTATCAAAGCCTATCAGGCAGTCAATCCGGCGTTGCGTAAAGTGTTTATCGTCAGCCTGGTGAATTTCGCGCATCCCGATGATCGGTCGGCGCTGGAGACTCAGGCCGGTGTTGCGGTGGAATGGGTTTGTTTCAGGCAGGGTTTGTTGTCTTTTCAGGATAGCGGCAATGCAAGACTGGATGCAATTACCGTGAATGTGTCGAGTAACGCCGACTGTAAAAAGCATTTGTTGGCCTGGCCCGGACGGCTCGGTATGGTTGCGCCTGTAGTATTGCAGGCCGAGGTGCTGAAGGACTTGCAGCCTTTTCTGTCCGGAAATGGGGCTGATGATTCGCGGCCCATTCTGGTACTGGGCACCGGTGAATGCAATGCTCCGGCTTATCTGCTGGGACGCACACTGGAATGCAACGGGTTTAAAGTAAAAGTGCAAAGTACGACGCGCTCGCCGATTCATCAGGGCAGCGATATTGGTTCGATTTGCCGTTTCGAAGACAATTATCAGGATGGCATTCCCAATTTTATTTACAACCTGAATCCGGCTGATTACCGTGACATCATTCTGTGTCATGAAACACCGCTGTGCGCATCGTTACTGGATAGACTGCACACATGGCATGCCATCAGCGCCCGATTTGAGCTTTATCCAGAAACTATTTATCCAGAAACTGCCCATGCAAAGCTACATTTTTTTAGACCTCGATGACACGCTGTTCCAGACCCTCCGAAAATGCACATTAGCGGCTGACGATCCGAGGCTGCAGGCGCGGGCCTATTTGCCGGACGGTACGCCCAATTCATTCGCAACCCACAAACAACAATGGCTATGGCACTGGCTGGCTAAAGGCTTCAAAATTGTGCCGGTTACCGGGCGGGATGTCTATGCTTTTGACCGTGTCAACCTGCCTTTTCAGGAAGAGGTGGTGCTGAATCATGGCGCGGTGATTCTCGATAAGCAGCGAAATGTCGATATGATCTGGATGGAAAGAATGCAGCAGGCCTTACCGGCTTATTATGAAAAATTGCGGGAAGTGTGGGTCGAAGTCGAGGCCTATTGCCGTCGTCATCACGGCTTTAAAACCCGCATCGTGATTGACTTTGATATAAGCTGGTATGGCGTGATCAAGCATACGGACGGCTCTGAAAATACCTTGCTTACCGTGCTGAACAACATTATCAAGCAGCACCCGTTTGTTTGCGACGGCAGCTTGTATTGGCATTTGAACGGCAACAATCTGGCGGTTTTACCGAAAATCATCAATAAGGAAAGTGCAGTCGGTTATTTGATGGACGGCTATAAACAACAGCATCCCGACCTGTTGACCTTCGGCGCCGGTGACAGTAAATCGGATGCGCCGTTTATGGCCTTGTGCGATTATGCACTGATTCCCAAAAATACCCAGCTGTTTCAAACGCTGGCTTTTGTTGAATGAAAAGCCAGGTAAACGAAGCGGGTTCTTTGGCAGCTGTCTTTTCCGGCAGCTACACGTCCGACGATGTGCAGTTCCTGTTAAAGCTGATCACGATGCAGGACACGCCGGTTCATATCAAGGAGGCGCTGATCCAGTCAGGTCGAAAACATTATTCCGAAATGTTGACGCATGAGTCTCTGCCGCCTGCGGATTATCTGGACTTGTTTTACCAGGCGATGGCCTTGAATCAGCAGCGTATGGCGGCGCATCTGCTGGTATTAGCCGAGCGCATTGTCGCCACGCGTCGGCACGGCATCACCCTGGTGTCGCTGGCAAGAGCAGGAACGCCGGTCGGCGTATTGCTCAAGCATGTGCTGAAGCGATATTTCAATACGGAAGCCGTTCATTATTCGGTTTCCATTCTGAGGGATGTCGGTATCGATCAAAACGCCTTGCGTTTTATCCTGCAACGGCATGCGCCCGAGTCGCTGGTTTTTGTCGACGGCTGGACAGGGAAGGGCGTTATCGCCCGGCAACTGGCGGACAGTCTTCGGCAGTTTGCAAGCAGTGACGGCGTGGCTATTCCTGCCGAGCTCTATGTGTTGGCGGATTTGTCAGGCTCTGCGGCGGTTGCCGCTTCTTCGGAAGATTATTTGATTCCTTCATGCGTCTTGAATGCGACAATATCGGGCTTGGTGAGCCGCACGATTTATGATAAACAGGCAGTCGGGGCCACTGACTTTCACGGCTGCGTTTATTACCGGCAGTTTGAAGAACACGATTTATCCAATTATTTTATCAAGTCGATGCTCGATTGTGTTCAGAGTATCCGGCCCGAATCGGGTGGACGCAATTTAGACACCGGCCTCCACAATCCCCAACAACTCCAGGAGACTTCCCAACGATTTTTACAGTGGGTTAGCAATCACTACGGCATCAGCCATCACAATTACATCAAGCCCGGTATCGGCGAAGCGACCCGTGTTTTGTTACGACGCGAAGCGCACTTGCTGCTGTTACAGGATTCGGATTCCGAAGCGACCCGCCATTTACGCTGGCTAGCCGAGTCGAAGTCGATTCCGATAGCCGTTTTTAGCGATCTGCCTTACCGGGCAGCGGCGTTAATCAAAGAGATTCAATTATGACACTTCATCATCCCGCTTCAGCTAAACGATTTTCTCCCTGGTTTTTAGGTGCGCCGCTTTATATGCCTGCGCATCGCAGAGATTTGATGGAATGCGCCAACGGCGAAAAACTTCAGGATATACGCTCGATGATCTTTTGTACCGAAGATGCGGTCTCTCATAGCGATGTCGACAGCAGTCTGCGTCACCTGGGTCTTTGCTTACAGGGCTTTAGGGATGCGCCCGACAGGTTCCGTTTTATTCGCGCCAGAAATCCCGAGATTTTGGCCCGTCTGCTTGACCTGCCTTATATTGAAAGGATCGATGGCTTTGTTTTACCAAAATTTAATGAAAGCGTGTTTCACGCCTATTTCGACCAATTACAGGGTACGCCTTTTCAGGTCATGCCGACCCTGGAAACCAGGGACGTTTTTGATTTTAATGCGATGAGCGCATTGCGTCAGGCTTTGTTGCAGGAGGATGTATATTCCCGTATTTTAATGCTCAGGATTGGCGGCAACGACTTGATGAATCTGTTAGGCATCCGCAGGCCGAGAGCCATGACTCTCTATGAAACACCGCTGGGCCATGTTATTTCGCAACTGGTGACGATTTTTAAACCCTACGGTTTTTCGCTGTCGGCGCCGGTGTTTGAATACCTTAACGATACGACCACACTGCAAAAAGAGATTTGCCTGGATTTGGCGCATGGTTTAACCGGTAAAACCGCCATTCATCCGACCCAAGTACCGGCTATCGAAGCCGCTTATGCGATCGATAGTGACGATTATGAAATGGCGCTCAGCCTGATCGACAGGGACGCACCGGCCGTGTTCAGGATGCACAACGCCATGTGCGAAGTGGCGACCCATCAGCAGTGGGCCGCCGGTATGGTCAGTAGGGAAGCGTGTTATGGGGTTAGAAATGCTGTACCATTGAAGGAGCGGGCCGAGTTGTCGTCGTTTTAGTTAAAAAATATCAAAAAACGGGAGGGGATATGAACAATCGAGTTGATCTGGTTGCAGGGCAAAATTGCCCGTTATCGACAAGCTCACTGCATATTTCATTAAGCCACGGTTTGAATCCTGTCGGGTTGACTGTGGATGTCAGCGCCTTCTTGCTCAATGCCCAGGGTAAGGTCGCGTCGGACAACGATTTCATCTTTTTTAACCAGCCTGTGCATAGTCAACACGGTATTTCCCTTGAACCCGAGCAAGGACGATTCACCCTGCATCTTGATCGTTGCGACAATGTCGTCCAGAAGATTGCCCTGGCAATGACTATTTCCGACGGACCTGCAAAAGGGCAAAATTTTAGCCTGCTCAAAACCGTGACTGTTCTGGTAAAGGAATTTTTAACCGGATTCGAACTGGCCTGTTTTTCGCTAGACACGGGGCAAAATAAGGAGTCGGCATTGATTGTCGCAGAACTCTACCGCCATCAGGATAAATGGAAATTCCGCGCGGTAGGGCAGGGCTTTATCGGTGGCCTGCAACCCTTGGCGGAGTTTTACGGTGTCGATGTCAGCGAAGGCGAAGCGCCGTCATCCAGTACGCCGGCAGCACAGGGGAAAGTAAACTTAAGCAAGATTACTTTGGATAAAAAAGGTCAATCCATTTCGCTCGAGAAACATCAAAGCGGTTTAAGTGAAATCCTGATTAATCTTAACTGGAACGCAACGCCGGTTAAATCGCCCGGTGCTTTATATCAATCGTCGTCAGGCATCGATCTCGACCTTGCCTGTCTCTGGGAAACAGCTGACGGTATGATAGGCGCCGTCCAGGCATTGGGTGGGCACTTTGGTAACCTACATTACCCGCCTTTTATTGAATTGGACCAGGATGACCGCAGCGGGCAGTCGGTAGGCGGCGAGACATTGCGCATTAACGGACAGCAATGGCAAGTGTTCAGGCGCATTTTAATTTTTGCCTTTATTTATGAAGGCGTGCCGAACTGGTCGCATGTCGATGCAGTCATCACCATCCGAAGTAAGAATCAGCCCGATATTGAAGTACGTCTTGACAGTCACCGCAACGATCAATTCATGTGCGCTATCGCAATGCTGGAAAATATCGGCAACCAACTTCGCATTACCAAGCTGGTCGATTATTTCGCCGGCCATCAGGAAATGGATAGAGCCTACGGCTGGGGCTTGAATTATGTCGCAGGCAGTAAGTAAAACCGGTTTAAAACCACAATCACAATACTAACTTAGGAGTGTAAAAATGAGCTTCAACAATTTTCTTAATAACCTGAAAACCAAAGCCGGTGAGTTGAAAACAGAGGCTTTGAAATTTAAAAACAAGGATTTTCTCAATGCAACGATGGCGGGGTCGGCATTGGTAGCAATGGCGGACGGCAGTGTCAGCACCGAAGAAAAACAAAAAATGATCAAGTTCATCGAAGGCCATGATGCGCTGTCGATTTTCACGACCAGTGACGTTATCAAGGCATTTCAGGATTTCATCGGGCAGCTTGAATTCGATAAGGACATCGGCGAAGCCAAAGCCTATCAGGCGGTGGCTAAAATGAAGTCGAATATCGAAGCCTCCCGTTTGTTGATCCGTATGGTCATTGCTATTGCTTCTTCGGATGGGCATTTTGATGACGCCGAGAAAAAAGTGGCCATCAAAATAGCCAAGGAGTTAGGACTTAATCCCTCGGAATTTGAATTGGAATAATACGCCAATCGCTACGTAGCGATGGGCGACCGAAAAGTCGCCCATCAACTATTTTAAAATGAGCTTTTCACACCGTGGTAACAGCAAAACCGCTTACGGACATGCAGCAGGCAGTGGTTGTGTTGTTACTTTAGGGATGCTGCTCAAGTACGTGTAGACCGATTCGAGGTCCGAATCACTCATCATTCCGTAAACAGGCCAAGGCATCACTTGTAAGGTATTTCCTGGAACGTGCGGGTCCGCGCCGGTGCGCATCAGGTTCTTGAATTGGGCAAGAGTGACGCCGGCGGGTTTGCCGGTGTTATCGGGCGTTAAATTGGCTGAGGTGAACGGTCCGAATGCCTTACCGCCTGCGAGATACACAGGCGCATTGAATTGCTTGGGTTCGCCCAGATAAGGGTTATGCCCTGCCGCGTAGCTGGGGCAACTGTGGCAATCGACACAACCGCCCTGTGCATTGACGATGTAACTACCCAGGTAAACCTTGTTAGGGTCTTTTCCGCTAAGGTTAAGTGTAATCGGCAGACGTTTGGGGTTTGCTGTGATGATGTCTTTGCCGATCTTGATACGGGTTTGGTCGGCTGTGCGAACGGTAACGCTTCCGGTCATGCCGGGGTGAATAGCGCAGTGGTAGGTAAATTTGCCGGATTTATCAAAGAGTTTTGTAAACGAGGCGTTTGTCGAGAGAGTCCCGCTGTCCCACAGTGTCAAACAGCTTTGAAAAGTTTCCATAATTTTCCAAGAAAGATCGTCGAAAAGTTTCCAGTTAACTTATGGGGTTATTGGTTTTCTAGCGCCTTTTTCCGCTGTTTAAATCGATAGGAATCGTTACCGGTTTCCAAAA
>SXIP01000169.1 GCA_005772825.1 Methylococcaceae bacterium
CACAAGGCGGCAGCAACATATCTTGCTGACGGTTTAATACGGGTTGATAGCGGCGTGAGGTCATGAGTGTTTGTTAACTGGCGGTTACCGGATGATGGGCCTATTATAAGGCATGGCTTGCGATAATACTTTCACAGTCTCCGGAGCTTGGGAACCAGCCCTCTATTGAAAATAAATAGATTACGGTTAACTTAATGACAGTGACGCCTGAGCATGTAAACGATGAGTACAACTCTGCAAGCACCGTGTTTATTAACCAACCGCTACTATTTCTACCAAGACTTCATCAGGATTAACCGCATCACCCTTGACGACATAAAGCGCCTTGACGACGCCGCTTATCGGTGCGGTAATCTCGGTTTCCATCTTCATCGCTTCGGTCACTAATACACCCTGCCCCGCCTGTACATGCTGGCCTTCCTTGACCATGACGTCCAGGATATTGCAGGGCATGCTGGCGACCACATCGCCGGGGGATGAAGGGCGCGGGCGTTTGCTGGCGATGGTGCTTTTAACGGCGCCCTGCGCGCCGCCGTCGAGGACGATTTCATCGAGCGTTTCAACGACAATATCCTCGGGCACGCCGTCAACCATGAAATAAAAATGCCGCAAGCTCTGGTTTTTGGGACCGGCGCCGGTGACTTTAACATGATAGGATTCGCCGTGCAGTGCGACATTAAACTCTGTCGGGGCTTTCTTGACGCCGTTTTCGACTTTTGCTTCCAGTTCCAGCACTTCGGGCACCAGATTACCGCTTGAGCGTTGTTCCAGGAACTGCCTGCCGACTTCGGGAAACATCGCATAACTGAGCACGTCTTCATCGTTATGCGCCAGCGTTCCTATTTCCTGGCGCAGGTTTTCAAACTCGGGTTTGAGCAAGTCGGCGGGCCTACACTCTATCAACTCTTCTTTGCCGATAGCACGATTTTGCAACTCGCTGTTGACCTCCGCCGGCGCTTTGCCGTAACCGCCTTGCAAATAGCGTTTGACTTCATTGGTAATAGTTTCATAACGCTTGCCGGTCAAGACGTTCAGCACGGCTTGCGTGCCGACAATCTGAGAGGTGGGCGTAACCAGCGGCGGATAACCCAAATCTTTACGTACCTCCGGGATTTCCTTATACACTTCGCCGATACGATCCAGCGCATTTCTTTCCTTTAACTGATTGGCCAGATTGGAAATCATGCCGCCGGGCACCTGGAAAACATGCACCTGGGTATCGATACCGGTAAATTCACTTTCAAAACGGCGATATTTTTTCCGCACTTCGGCAAAATAACTGTTGGCCGCCTGTAACTTGTTCAAGTCGAGTCCCGTATCGTAGACCGTGTCATGCAATGCCGTAACCAGACTCTCGGTAGGCGGATGGCTGGTGCCGCCCGCCCACGAAGACAACGCCGTATCGATATGGTCGCAGCCCGCTTCTATCGCCTTCAATTGGCACATTTCAGCGAGGCCCGATGTTGCATGACAATGTAAATGCAACGGCAAATCGACACTGTCTTTTAATGCCTTGACCAAGGCGCAGGCAGCGAAAGGTGTCAGTAAGCCGGCCATGTCCTTGATCGCAATCGAATCGCAACCCAATGCCTCCAGATCTTTTGCCAGCGCCACAAAGCCGGGGATATGATGCACCGGACTGGTGGTATAACAGATCGTACCTTGGGCATGCTTGCCGCTGTTTTTAACGGCCTCAATAGCCGTCTTCAGATTGCGGACATCGTTTAACGCGTCAAAAATACGGAAGACATCCATGCCGTTTTCCGCCGCTTTTCGAATAAACGCCTGCACCACGTCATCGGAATAATGCCGGTAACCCAGCAGGTTTTGACCGCGCACCAGCATTTGTAAAGGCGTTTTAGGCAAAGCGGCTTTCAGCGTACTCAGGCGTTCCCACGGGTCTTCTTTCAGGAAGCGCAAGCAGGCGTCAAAGGTAGCGCCACCCCAGCATTCCAGCGACCAGTAGCCTATGTCGTCGAGCAATGCGCAGCCGGGCAACATGTCCTCGGTGCGCAAGCGGGTTGCGATCAGCGATTGATGGGCGTCACGCAGAATAACATCGGTAATATGAACTTTTTGCATCGGGCTTTCCTGTATAAATAAGTCCTGTGTCAGAGGCCTGTATGAGCGGCCATAACCGCAGCGATAACGCTGGCCAGAATTTCCGGTCTGGGTTTATTTGAGTAATTGACCAATTCGGGATATTTTTCGACAAAACCGGTATTAAAAGTAGCTGCCCGGAACTCCGGATGTTTCAAGATTTCCAGGTAATATGGAATCGTGGTTTTAATACCGAACAAGCCCATATCACGCAAGGCCCGCTCACCCCGCTTGATCGCGTCCTCCCAGGTATGGGCGCTGACGACGACTTTCGCCAGCATCGAATCATAAAACGGCGGTATGTCGTAGCCGGTGTAAATAGCCGTGTCGGTACGCACGCCCGGCCCGCCCGGCGCATAATAACGGGTAATCCTGCCGAAGCTGGGCAGGAAGCTGTTTTGCGGGTCTTCGGCATTGATTCGAAACTGTATAGCAAACCCTCGCCGGGTAATTTCTTCCTGCTTGAAGCGCAACGGGAAGCCTGCGGCGACCCTAATTTGTTCTTCGACAATATCAACGCCGGTGATCGTTTCGGTAATTGTGTGTTCGACCTGGACGCGAGTATTCATTTCCATAAAATAAAACCGGTCCTTATCATCGAGCAGAAACTCCACGGTACCGGCATTGGTATAACCGACCGCCTTGGCGGCCAGCACCGCCAAGCCGCCGATATACTGGCGCTGCGCTTCCTCAAGTTGCGGCGACGGGGCGATTTCGATCAGCTTTTGATTGCGCCGCTGGATTGAACAGTCGCGCTCGTACAGATGGATGGCGTTGCCGTGATGGTCGGCCAATACCTGCACTTCGATATGCCGGGGATTGACGATACATTTTTCCAGAAACACATCGGCGCTACCGAAAGCCTTGGTTGCTTCGGAGATGACGCGCTGGTAATTACGCAGTAAATCATCAGCGTTGTCGCAGCGCCGAATGCCCCGCCCTCCTCCGCCGGATGTCGCTTTCAGCATCACCGGGTAACCGATTTTTTCGGCAACGGTCAGGGCTTCCTCGACATTTTCAAGATTGCCCTCGGTGCCCGGCGTCACCGGAATACCCGCCGCAATCATCGCCTTTCTGGCTTCGGTCTTGTCGCCCATGCGTTGAATGACATCGGCGGCAGGCCCAATAAAGATAATGCCGCGTTCCTTGCAAGCCCTTGAGAATTCGGCATTCTCGGAGAGAAAGCCGTAGCCTGGATGTATCGCATCACAGCCGGTTGCCGCGGCAAGATCGACCAGCGCATAGATGTTCAGGTAACCCGCCAACGGTTCATTACCGATACAATGCGATTCATTGGCTTTTTTTACATGCAGGGCGAAACGGTCGGCATCCGAATAGATAGCAACTGAACGTATACCCATCTCCGCACAGGCCCGAATGATGCGGACTGCGATTTCGCCGCGATTGGCGATTAGAATTTTACGTAACATGCCTCATCCCACCTGAAAATAGAAGTTAACTGCTTAAGTTAACAAGCAAAAAATATTCCACCAACCTCAATAGTGCAGGCGATGGGTTATTTTTGCGAAGTACCTTACCCTACCTTAAACCCGACAAAAAAACCGGCGGCGCCACTGACTCCTTTGCTGGTGATACTCGACAGGCGTTTTACCAGGAAATTACCCGATGATTTGGCGACATCGGTTGCCGCCGTGGCGGCATATTGCAGCTGCGCATCACTGATTTCAGTGATACCGTAATATTCGCTGGCGAACAGCAAAACCACAGCGGCCCCGCCCAAAAACAGCGCTGTACGCACCATTTTTTTAGCGAAATATCCCACGGCCATGCCGATAACGAAGGGCGCCCCGACATTGCCTACCAGGAAAGTCGAAGAAAAAATGTCCGGGACAGACACGGTATTGTTTATATTTTGAGTCATAGTGTTTCTCCCTTTCGATCAACCCGACAACGGCCAAACCAGGGGAATGATGATAATAGCGGTAATCGCGGCAATGATATTCATCGGTATTCCTACTTTCATAAAGTCTGTAAAGTGGTAACCACCCGGCCCGTAAACCATCAAATTGGTTTGATAACCGATAGGTGTTGCAAAACTGGCTGAAGCGCCCATCATGGTCGCAAACACAAAAGGTTCGGGATTCAAGTGCATAGAATTAGCCAATGCCAGCACAATCGGTAACATAAGCAAAGCGGCCGCACTATTGGTGATAATTTCGGTAAGAATGGAAATTGTAATATAAGTGAGCGCCAATAACAGCCAGGCATTGCCATCGGCAACAGAAAGAATTTTAGCGGCAATAAATCCGGCCGCCCCGGTTTTTTGTAATGCCGCTCCCAGAGCAAAACTGGCGGCAATCGTGATAATTACCATCAAATCCAGGCTTCTTCTGGCTTCGGCGATATTACAACAACCGCTGGCAATCATCAGGGCGGCGCCCAGCAATGCCGCATTAAGCATACTGGTGACATTAAATGTGGCTAAACCGACAATCAACAACAGGATGGCCCAGGATACTTTAGCCAGTGCATGATTAGGGCGTTCTTCTTCCAGATCGTTAATCAACAGGAAGTCGCGTTGCACACGTTGACGCGTTACAAAAGCGGGGCGCGCCTCAAGCAGCAACACGTCACCAGGATGTAATTCGATTGACGCCAAGTTACCCTTGATGGCTTCGCCGTCCCGAGCTATGGCCAACACAACCGCGCCATAACGATCGCGAAAATGGCTGCTTCTCAGGGTCATACCAATACAATCACAATGCGCCGATACCACGGCTTCAACCAAGCAACGCTCAGGGACCACTTTTTCTATACTGGGTTCCTGATTATGGGACGCTACCAAACCGTTAATCCGCAAAATATCAAAAATCGCACTGGCCTCACCGACAAAAACCAGTCGATCACCGGCCTGAAGCGTTTCTTCAGAAGCCACCGCCGTTATAATCGTGCCTTGCCTGTCAATTTCCGCAAGATAAATCCCGCCCAAATGTCTCAAGCCCGCTTTAATAATGCTGACTCCGACCAGCGGACCGTTACCCGCCACAGCGACTTCAAAAGTGAATTTCTTACGATCGGCAAACTGTTCCGACGCGCTTTGCCGTTGCGTCAAAATTAAAGGTATCACCATGATGATAAAACCTGCGCCGATTAATGCCGCAGGTATGCCGACTGCGCTAATGTCAAACAAGCCGAAACTGCTTTTGCCTGTTAAAGCCTGGTACTGGCTGTTAATCACCAAATTAGTGCTAGTGCCGATCAAGGTTATCGTGCCGCCTAAAATAGCCGCATAACTGAGCGGAATCATCAGCAAGGAAGGACTGACGCCAATGCGTTTCGACCAACGGGTCACCGCCGGAATCATCGTTGCGACGATAGGGGTATTATTGACAACAGCGCTGATCGGAATGATCGGCAAAACCAGCCGACATAAAGCGCCGCGCACGGTTTTCGGATTACCGAGCATTTTGTTGACGAATAACTCCACCCCGCCGGATGAGCGAATGCCGGCGGCAACGATAAACATCGCGGCAACGGTAATCAAGCCGTCATTACTGAAACCGGCCAGCGCCTCTTTCGCATCCAGCACACCGGCAAAACTTAGAATGATTAATGCCCCCATCAAAACAATATCTGATGTCAGATTTGAAAAAACCAGTGTCAATAAAACACCCAATGTTATTGCGATAGTAAGCCAGCCATGCCAATCCATTTTTTTCCTCGTGTTGTTTAGTTTTCCAGACAATCATATATGATGCCGCGATTTTAGACGGTTAAACCAACAAATTTTTGTTGGTCCCAATTGAGATAACTCGTGAAAAATATTTCCCAGGCCCGGTAAGCCCCTACTCCACGGTGTGGCGCTGAAGCCTGACGGGGCTTATTCCCACGCCGGAGACCCTGTACAAGTATTCCTAATTTGTATCAGATTAAAGCGCGGACACGAAGAATACGGCGAAAATATCTATCTGATTTAGGTATTAAAAATTTCGTGTTTTCGTAGTGAAAAATGCTTTCAGTTTGATTAGATGAGTCTCCAGAGCTTGGAAACAATAGTGTGAGGGATTATTTTTTACGGGTTACCCGACTCGTCTGATAGGCATTATATAAGGTTCATCAGAAATTAAACATATATCCTGTCTTTCGATAAAGGCAGGTGATGTCATCTAAACAAGGAAAATCTTCAGTTGAACAGTTTAGGCCGACGTCGGGCATTATCTGCTGAGCGACGTATCCCGGTGAATACCACCCTCATAATAGTTTCATTACATGCCCTTAGCCAGATGGCCTGGAAAATTTGCCGCTCTTGGCAAATATTGGACGCTGTATTACTACACCAATAGGTAATCCGTCAGCTCAAATAACCATAACGTTTAAGCCGATGTCGCAGGATATTCCGGCTGATGCCGAGTAAATGCCCGGTTTGTACCTGGTTGCTTTCGCAATAGGCGTAGGCGGTACGAATGATGGTTTCCTCAATGGTGTCGAACAGGTTATCGGCGGGTTGCTCATATAACGCCGTTAAGGCATTTTCGAGTGATTTAAGCGACGACACTGCCGTTACCTGAGCAGGGCTACTGCTGTGGGAAACACCGAAATTCGGATTCAAATGCAGATCGGCGGCGGTTACCTTGCCGTTTTTGCAGATGAGTAAGGCGTGGTGAATCACATTTTCCAGTTCGCGGATATTACCCGGCCAGGCATAGTCAAGCAAAGCGCGCTCGGCATCGGCACTCAAACCCACGCTGTTGAGCTTCAAGCGGGTACCGTAACGCTCTATGAAATGCCATACCAACGGCAGGATATCACCGGGACGTTCCCGTAACGGCAATAAATTAAGCGCGGCAACATTCAGGCGGTAATACAAATCCTCGCGAAAACGCCCGGCCTGCACGGCTTCCGCCAGATTGATATTGGTCGCCGCAACCAATCGTACATCAATAGGAATAGGCGTACGCGAGCCGATACGCACCACTTCCCGTTCCTGCAAAACCCGCAGTATTTTAACCTGGGCGGAGAGCGGCAAATCGCC
>SXIP01000170.1 GCA_005772825.1 Methylococcaceae bacterium
GACAGGAAATACGATCCGACCGAAAGCTGGCGCATTGGTTTGAGGTTTCTCAATGGATACGCCTTGCATGAGGAGCCGTGTACGGACCCGTACGCACGGTTCTGTGGGCAGACGGAGGCTGCGGCCTCCTCTGACCCGATTTTCCGGCGTCACGGAGCTTCGAAGTGCCGGAAACGCCTGTCCTGCGCTACTGCGCGGACAGCCTTATTCCGGCCTACGTCGAGTTGTGTATAACGATGAGAGCTTCGGCTTGGGAACGATCTGAGTAGTTACAAAATAATATGTCTGCTGGATAAAATTTCTCTTCATTTCCACTATCAAAAAATTCCTGTATTTATGTCCTCAATCAGCAATGAACTTTACCAAATCCTGCAAACCGTTAATTGCCCCGGTGATTTTTATGTCAAGGGAACGCTTGAAACCTTTCCTCCGCTTGTCGAAGTCGAAGGTGTGGGACGGGTTGCTTTGCCGTTGTTGACCATGCAAGTCGACGCATTAATCAAAGCTTCCGAACGCGCGCCTTATGGGCGCGGTCAGGAAACCTTGATTGATACCGATGTGCGCCGTACTTGGCAAATTGATGCCGGACGAATTCATTTAGGGGGCAAACACTGGCAACAGACGCTGGACTCTATCGTCAATCGGGCTGCTCAGGGATTGGGCGTCAACGACAAGGTTGAGGCGGAACTCTATAAAATGCTGGTTTACGATACGGGTAGCTTCTTTATCAGCCACCGCGATACCGAAAAAGCGCCGGGTATGTTCGCCACGTTAGTGATTGTGCTGCCTTCCGATTACAGCGGCGGCGAGCTGGTCGTGCGCCATCAGCAACAGGAAGCCAGACTGGATTTGCGCTGCGACGACCCCGCCGAAATGGCTTATGCCGCTTTTTACGCCGATTGCCTGCATGAAGTTCTGCCCATCACCGAAGGTTGCCGGTTGACCTTGATTTACAATCTTGTGCGTACGAACAAGAAACTGCCGTTGCCCACGCCGCCCGATTACCGCCATGAACAGGCTACTGTAGCGGCCTTGTTGCGCGACTGGACAGAACAGCTAGGCATGGAGAACAATGCAGCGATAGAGACGCCGGAAAAACTGATCTATTTATTGGAACACGCTTATACACAGGCCGAACTCGGTTTCGATGCGCTTAAAAACGCCGATGCCGCCGTTGCCGACGTGCTTGTCGCCGCAGCCGCACAAGCCGATTGCGACATCCATCTGGCTTTGGTGTCGATAGAGGAAAGCGGTAGTGCGGAATATACCGGCTACGGGCGTTATCACGATGACGATCACGACGCTTTTGAAGAGGGCGAAGTGTATGACAGCACTGAAACTGTTTCCGATTGGCGGCGGCCCGACGGCGGCAAACCGGATTTGCCGATACTGCCTTTTTCAGCACATGAGTTCTGTCCGCCCGATGCCTTCGAAAACATCGAGCCTGACGATGTGCAATTCCATGAAGCCACCGGTAATGCCGGCGCATCATTTGAGCGTACCTATCATTGCGCGGCTCTGGTTATTTGGCCGAAAAGCTATTATTTGGCAATTATCAATCAAGCCGGTTTCAGCGCCGGTTTGTCAGTGTTGCTGGAACTTTGTCAGGCTTACGAAGCGTCCGGCGATAAAAATCAATCCTCAAATTACTGGCAAGATGCCCATCGTTTGGCGGCTTATATGCTTCGCGACTGGGTTAAACAATATCTGGGTACCCGAAGCAGTTTTGACCGTGAAAGCCGTGTTCGGGTGTTTTTGGACTATTTATATCGCTTGCAGGATAGCGAACATGTTGCCCGGTTCTGGGCATTGCTTGCGGAAAATGGTATTTACAACAAGGAGGACTGTGCCATGTTCGTACAAGTTGCCGAGCTGTTGCCGTGGTCGCAAGTGGTGAAAGGATTGACCGACGCCGTCAGCGTTAGTGCCGCCAACGGTCAGGAAGCTTGCGCCGCCTTGCTGGCGCGATTTAGCCGAGTCCATCCCGATACGGCAAAAGATCTTAGCGCCGCCGCCAGGATTTTGTTTGCGGCTTTGCCGGGCGATGCGGCGCGTTTCCCGCAACTTAAACCTTGGGAATATAGTCGCATCAAGGTTAATGACGCTTTGGTGGCCGATGTGTTGACAGGGTTCAGCGGTATTGATGCGGCATTGGCGGAAACCGCGCTCGATTATATGCTGGCATGGCCGGATACCTATAAAATAGATGATGTTTTGGCGCCTGCCGCTTTGCGTCTGGCGGAAGATGAGCATGGCCGTCACCTGGCCGTTGCCGTACGTCTGGGCCAAGTCGTTACGACCCATGTGCAAAAACGGGTCGCAGAAGACCTGGCGCCTCCCTCCGATTGGCGCAGGGATAACCAAGTCAAATGCAAATGCAATGATTGCGCCGAACTGCGCCTGTTTCTCGACAGTCCGACCGAAGAAATATGGCGATTCAAAGCCGCTGAAAACAGGCGGGAGCATGTTACGCAAATGATCCGCATGCACCAGTGCGATGTCGATCTAATGACGAACAAACTCAACCGCCCCTATAGCTTGATCTGCACCAAAAACCAGGCGAGTTACCATAGGCGGGTGGTGCAACGCCAAAAGGACCTGGGTACCCTGGCGCTCCTGGGATGTCTCTGCAACAAACGGCAGAATGATGAACGGCAGCCTTAGTGCAGAGGTTGCATTAAGTTCAGTTTTCAAGTCGGTACTAAACCATGCTTAAGAACATCAACATAACAACAGCAACGATAAGCGATGCCGACGAAATAGCCGTCATGGTCGGTGAGTTGCTGAACGAAATCATCAATAAAACAGGCGCGCAAGCCTTCAACTTCAGCCTTGATGAAACAAGGTCCAGGCTCATTGCGTTTCTTGAGCGGGAAAACTATGTGGTTTTCATTGCCAAAACCGAAGCGGGTTATCCAGTCGGCTTCATCGCTTTGTACGAAAGCCATGCCTTGTATGCCGAAGGCAGTTTCGGCACCATTCCTGAATTTTTTGTGCGGCCTCAGTTTCGCTCGCAAAATGTAGGCTTAAGCCTGCTGGATCAAGCCAGGGCGTACGGTCAATCACAAGGCTGGAAACGCCTGGAAGTAACTACGCCGCCGCTCCCGGAATTCGACAAAACCTTGGCGTTTTATCAGCGCGAGGGATTTACAATTGCCGGTGGGCGCAAATTAAGGGTGTTGCTGTGATTGTTCGGTGCGGTCTGCCTTTGGCGGATAAAAAATTCTTTAGCCTGATCATGCACTTTTTCAACCATCAAACCCAGCACCGCGGACAAGCCAGTACATTGCTGTATCAAGCGGGATTCGATGTGGGGGTTACCGATCTGGTGGCCTTGATTCCCAATGCGCTTTAAGCGATAGCCATAAAGGATTCATTAATTTTTGCAGCATTGGATAGAACGATTTACAAGCACCTTTTCTATGTGCGAGAACGCACAGATCGATTATGGTCATGTACGTATATTTGTAACGACTCAGCTCATTTTCTTTATGTCAGGTTTTATTTTGCCGTTAAACGAACACGCTCTGATTATCTGCTTGCTAAGTGGTTTAACGCTGTTTAACGCCGGTAACGTCGCCGCAGAAACGCTGGAAGACGCCTGGAATATAGCCATTGACAACAACCACCAGATCAAATCGGCGAAAGCCGACACCAGCGCGTCCGAACAACAGGTATATTCGGCACGCGGGCAGCGGCTTCCGGAACTGAATGTGAATACCGGTTATACCCAGTTGAGTGAAACACCGGCAGCAAAAGCAGACTTTGGCGGCCAGACAGGTCAATTTAACACCTCGCAAGCCGGGAGCGTGAAAGCCCAGGCGATTGCCTCGATACCGGTTTTTACCAGCGGCCGTATCAGTCACAGCATCAATGCCGCAGAAGCCTCATTGGAGGCGGCCCGGCACAATGAAATCAGTTCTGTATTGAACATCAAAATGCAGGTGGCGGAAGCCTATGTTAGCGTCTTGCGCAGTGAGGGCGCTTTGCAGGTTGCGCAAAATCATGTCGATAGCCTGAGTAAATTTCATCAGGATGTGAACAATCTTTATGATCAGGGCGTGGTGGCGAAAAATGATGTCTTAGCGGCTGATGTGGAATTGGCGAATGCCCGGCAACTGGTTGTACAGGCGAGCAACCGGCTTGATATTGCACGAGCGCACTATAACCAGTTGCTGGATCGCAAACTCGACGATGAAGTCAGGCTGGCGCGCGAGTTTCCGGAAACGCCTCCGGGAACATTAGCCGAGCTCAGCAACAGCGCCTTGACGCAACGTCCGGAATTGGTCGTACTCGCCCAGCAAATAGAAGCGCTGGAACAACAGGCGAAAAGTGTTAAGGCTGGTACTATGCCGCAGGTTGCCGTCAATGGCGGCTATCAATATCAGGAGAACCGTTATCAAGCATTCCAGGGACTCTGGATGGTCAATATCGGCATGCAATGGAAATTGTATGACGGCAGTACCGGGCACAGCAGCGACGCCATCAGTCGTCAAGCACTGGCGCTAAAAGAGCAGCGTGACGATTTAAACAGCACGATTGCTTTGCAGGTGCGCCAAGCCTGGCTGGATATTCAGGAAGCGCGGCAGCGTATTGACGTGGCCCAACAAGCCATTGCGCAAGCGGATGAGAATATGAAGGTGACGACCGACCGTTATCAGCAAGGCTTATCGATCAATACCGAAGTGCTGAAGGCCGAGGATTTGAGGACCAGAGCCCATGATAATTTGAATAATGCCGGTTATGATGCGGCGTTGGCGAACTTGCATCTACGCCGTGCCGTGGGGAATTTGTGATGAGAGAGGTTTTATTTTACTGAGCGTCAAAAGCATTTTTCACCACGAAGACACGAAGAGCACGAAGAAAATTAACCATGCAATTCAATCTATCGAAAAACTTCGTGCTCTTCGTGTCTTCATGGTGATGTCTTTGATCTGATCTAAAAGTGAACCTACTTTAACGTGGATGTGAGTTACTGCGGCAGTCGGCTTATATGTCCATAAAAAACATCGGTACGCCGTAGGTCAAAACGAAATAGCTAAACGCCATGATAACGCTGTTACTCATTCTAAATTCCAACAACTGCCGAAAGATGTAGCTGATGATCGCGATATACCAGAGAACCAAAAATATACCCAGTCCGATCGAAATTTCTTCCGCCCTTTCGATGTGTTCCATAATCATCAGATGATATAAGCCTTCGGTTGCCGTCGCCAAGGTCATGATAAGGTTTTCGCAGACGAAGATGGCTGTATACAATTGATTGTAATAATGCCATTTTTTCTGGACGATCAATATGCCGCCGACCGTTGAAAAAGCCATAATGGTTCGTAAAATCACTTCGAGGGTGCCGTCGGCAGGATCAGAAATCAGACCTTCAACGATCATCCCGGAAATCAGGTAAAAGATGACGTTTTTCCACATGAAAGATTTTGGTGGAATCAAATCAGCCGGGTTATTGATAAAAAAACAAAGCGCTAGGTATTTGAGTAATAAATTCATGGAATAGGTATTTTGGTTATTGTTATTGTTGTAATGTAAAAAATTATTTCAAATAAGGCGATTGCCAAGAATGAATATGCCCAAATCGCGCAGGATTTTTGTTCATTTCAAGGCGTAAAAATAGGCGCATAGCGAGCTATGTAACTATTTTTACAACGCAGAAAATGGATAAAAAGACCAGCGAGTTGGGTATATTCTTCGCCGGAAATCGCCTACGTAGACCGGTTTAGATGATGTGCCGGTGAATTTCGCGAAAAATGATCAACGTAAGCTATTATCTTATTTTTTGTATTGTAATTTACAGTGCAAACATCCGCATACTATTGATTCCTAGAATTTATGGAAAAGAAAACCAAACTGCTGACATTCATCACCTTAGTTATTGTCGCTCTGCTTATCATATTGGCGGCCTGGTGGTTAAGGTGGCGCGAGCCGCCATTCCCGGAAGGACTGGTTCAGGCCAATGGCCGTATTGAAGGCGATCATTACACGGTGTCGGGCAAATGGCCGGGGCGGGTTGTTGAATTACTGGCGAGAGAAGGTGATTTGATCGAAAAAGGCCAAGTGATGGTTAAACTGGACGACGCCCAGACGCAGGCTAAAGTTAATCAGGCCAAATCGGCTGTGGATGTCACCAAAGCCCAACTCAAGGCGGCGCAAACGGCGTTGTCGGTGTTTAAGAAAAATGTCCCGTTAAAGATTGATACCGCTAAAGCGGGCCTTAATCATGCCGATGCCGAGCTGGTTTCAAGTCTTGCCACGGAAGAACAGATGCTCAAGGATGCCGAGCGCTTTCGTGAATTGTTGAAAAGAGAAACCGTCGAAAGACGACGCAGCGAGCAGGCCGATTTAAGCTGGAAAGTGGCGCGCGCCCAACACAGTACGGCTCGTGCGGCCCGAACCCAGGCGGAAAAACTGTTGGCCGAAGCCGAACTGGGCCGGGAACAGATTAAGGCCAAGGAAAATGAAGTCGATGCCCTGGCCGCTCAGGTAACACAGGCGGAAGCCGCATTGGCGGAAGCGCAAAGCGTCCTGGATGATCTTGTTGTCCGGGCGCCGGCAAGCGGCATGATTACCACGCGTATCGTTGATAACGGCGAAATGGTCGCCGCAGGAAGTCCCTTATTCGATATTGTCGACCTGGATAGGCTGTATCTGAAAGTCTATGTGCCGGAAAAAGAAATCGGCAAGGTTCGCTTGGGGCTGCCCGCGCAAATTTATACCGACGCCTTCCCGGATAAACCGTTTGCCGCCACACTGCGCTATATTGCTTCCCAGGCGGAATTCAGCCCTAAAGAAGTGCAAACGCCGGATGAACGGGTCAAGCTGGTCTATGCTGTCAAACTCTATCTTGATGAAAATCCTGACCATCAATTAACGCCCGGATTACCCGCCGACACCGTGATTCGCTGGCAGGAGAAAACCCCATGGGCGAAGCCGCGCTGGTAAACGAAGCGACTGTTATCAATATAGCCGGATTTTGCAAAAGCTATAAAAACAAAGCGGCGGTTGATGCGGTAGACCTGATCGTCAAGCGCGGTGAAATCTACGGTTTGATCGGCCCGGACGGCGCCGGTAAAAGCAGCCTGATGAAAGCCATCGCCGGGGTGTTGTCGTTTGAACAAGGCACTGTGGAAGTTTTTGACGTGAATGTCGATTCTGAAGCCGCGGCGGAAAAGATCAAGGGCAGGCTGGGTTTCATGCCACAGGGATTGGGGCTTAATCTTTATGGTGATTTGTCGGTAGAAGAGAATATCGATTTCTTTGCCCAACTGCGTCAGGTCACGCGCGAACAGCTCGCCGAACGCAAGGAAAAACTGCTGGCGATGACCCGGCTGGATAAATTCCGCGATCGTCCGATGAAAAACCTGTCCGGCGGTATGAAACAAAAACTGGGTTTGATTTGTACGCTGATCCATGAACCCGAACTGGTCATTCTGGATGAACCTACGACCGGAGTTGATCCGGTTTCACGGCGGGATTTTTGGGCTATCCTTGCCGAATTACTGCGTGAACACGGTATTACGGCGCTGGTTTCCACCGCCTATATGGATGAAGCGGCGCGATTCCATCGTTTATCGCTGATGTATAACGGGCAGATACTGGCCGCCGGTGAACCGGACGCTATATGCCGACAGGCCAAAGGCTGTCTGGTGCAGTTAACGGTGGAACCGCAGATTGACGCGCTGGATCTTTTAAAAGTCCGTTATCCGCAGATAGAAGCCATCGGTTCGCGGTTAAGGGTTTTTGTTGATAATACTTCCTCGATGGATGCGGTAAAAGTCGTTTCCGATTTGCTCCCAGGCCTTGCGATTAAAAGCATTCGGGCCTTTGATACCGAATTGGAAGATGCGTTTATTGCCTTACTGCGCCAAGGCTTGTTGGCGAATCAGGCGATACAAGCGAATACCATTCCGCGTTTTGATAATCCTTTGTCCAATGCTGAAGGCATTGCCATTCAAGCCAAGGAGCTGACCCGCGATTTTGATAAATTTCGATCGGTTGACCATATTAATTTTGTTGTTAGGCAAGGAGAAATATTCGGCTTGCTCGGTGCTAACGGCGCCGGTAAAACGACGGCGATTAAAATGCTCACCGGTATTCTGCCGCCCAGTTCCGGCGAAGGGCAGGTAGCGGGAGCCGATATGCGTAATGCCGGGCAGATGATTAAAGAACGTATCGGTTATATGTCGCAAGCGTTTTCCCTGTACCTGGATTTGACCGTCATGGAAAATATTCGTCTCTACGCCAGTATTTATGGCGTGAATCGAAAGATTGTCAGGCAACGCATTGCCTGGGTCGTGCAAATCGCCGGATTAAAGGAGGTCACCGATCAGTTGGCGGGCAGCCTGCCGATGGGAATACGGCAACGGCTGGCGTTGGGTTGCGCGTTGGTGCATCAACCCGGCGTGTTGTTCCTGGATGAACCGACTTCCGGTGTCGATCCTGTCGGGCGACGGCATTTCTGGGATATTTTGGTTCACCTTGCCCGCGTCGAGCAGGTGGCGATTTTAGTGACCACGCATTACATGAGCGAAGCCGAACACTGCGATCATCTGGCGCTGATGTATGCAGGCCGGGTTATTGCCGACGATTCGCCGGGTAATATGATTCAGGCTCTGCAAAATGAAGCCGGGCAACTGCTGGAAATTACCACCGACAATCCCTTAGCGGCGCTTGCGCAGCTTGAACAGGGAGGATTCAAAGGCGTCGCCTTGTTCGGCAAGCATATCCATTTACTGGCAAAGGACATCGAAAGCGTGGAAAAGCAGATACGTGTATTGCTCGATAAACAGTCCATCAGGCTGATCGCCCTGGAAGCCCATGCGCCGACTCTGGAGGATGTGTTTGTGTACCGGGTGCTGGCTTTGGAAGAAAAGGAGCCGATATGAATTTATCGCGGGTCTGGGCGGTAACCTATAAAGAGTGGCGGGAAATTTTGCGCGACCGCTTGTTTTTTACCATGGCTTTTGTTTTGCCTGTCGGGATATTTCTGGTGTTGGGTTATGGGATTTCCTTTGATGTCGAGAAAATACCCTTTGCCGTGCTTGATCAGGATAGGACGGCGATGAGCCGGGATTTCCTGCACCGCTTTATTGACTCCCGCTACTTCGAATATAAAGGCAATGTTCAGAGCGAACGCGAGCTTGATCCTTTGCTGGCGCACAGTGATATTCGCTTTGCCGTTATCATCCCGCCGCGATTCCAGGAGCAACTGATGGCCGGGCGGGCAACATCGGTACAGAGTTTGATTGACGGTGTTTTTCCGTACCGGGCCGAAGTGGCGAAAGGCTATGTGTCGGCGATTATCGCCAATTTCAATGCCCAATCACTGATGGGCTATTTAGTCCGCAAACAAGGTATTTCCACCGAGCAAGCAAGGGTTCAGGTGTCGCCGCTACGGCTGGAGTCACGTTATTTGTATAACCAGGCCTTGCGTAGCCAGTGGTCGATCTCATCGGGCTTGATGATGCTGGTCCTGATGGTGACGCCGCCGTTCCTGACGGCACTGGGTGTGGTGCGGGAAAAGGAAAACGGTTCCATCTACAATATCTATGCTTCAACGATTAGCGGTAGCGAATTTATTTTAGGGAAATTCCTGCCTTATTTGTTGATTTCCTGCCTGAATATTTTTATTCTCTGGTGGGTGGTCATGAATGTGTTCGGTACGCCGTTCAAAGGTCATCCGGTATTTTATTATGCAGCCTCTATTATCTATGTCATCTGCACAGCCGGCGTCGGTTTGCTGGTATCGCTGTTGGTCAGGACGCAAGTCGCGGCAGTCATGCTGACGATGGTGATTTCTTTTGTTCCGGCCATGCTTTATTCAGGCTTACTGGTGCCTATCGAATCGATGGGAACGGCGACCAAAATCGAGTCGCACCTGTTTCCGACGCTGTATTATCTCAGGATTACCTGGGGTAGCTTTCTTAAGGGCCTGGGCTGGGACGAACTCTGGTTCGATGTAGCGGCGTTGATGCTTTATGCCGTTATTCTGTGGGTCGTCGGGTTTTTAAACTTTCACAAAAGGCCATCGGCATGAACGGTCATGCTTTTTTGCTCTGGTGGGATCGCATCATCGCCATGACGCTTAAAGAACTGAAACAGCTGATACGCGACCCTGTCCTGTTGTTGATTATTTCCTATTTTTTTACCGCCGATGTCTATATGGCAGGCTCCGGTATCAATCTGAATTTGCGTAACGCCTCGGTGATGGTCATTGATCGTGATCATAGCGCCGCTTCACGCGAATTGATGTACCGGTTTCGCAAACCCTATTTTGATTTAAAAGGCGAGATCTCCGGTAAAAATGAAGCCGAAGATTTGTTAAATAGAGGCCGAATCCTGGCGGTGCTGGATATTCCTGAAAACTTCCAGAGCTTGTTGCTGCAAGGAAAACCGACCGCCGTACAATTTCAGGTAGATACCAGCAATACGGTCTTGGGTACATTGGCGACCGGCTATGCGACCGAAATTACCGCAGGATTCGCCCAGGATTTTGTCGCCAAACGGCTGGGTTTGAATGCCGAACAAATGGACGCGCTTCCTGTCATCCAGAATCGTCATCGTGTGCTTTATAATCCCAATCAGATCGACGGCTGGTTTATGTCGATCTCGGAATTGCTGACGGTGATTACCATGTTATCGATGATGTTGCCTGCCGCTGCGGCGGTCAGGGAAAAAGAACGAGGTACCATTGAGCAGCTTGCGGTGTCGCCGTTAAGCCCCTTACAGATTTTACTGCCCAAGGTGATTTCGATGGGGCTGGTCATTCTGTTGGGTGTTGCCGTTTGTTTGTTTCTGATCATTATTCCGGTCTTTCATTTACCGTTTAAAGGCAGTATCGGCTTGTTTTTTGCCGTAACCGCTTTGTATGTGTTCACGACCTCCGGGATCGGGCTGTTCATCGCCACGATCAGTCACAGCCTGGGTCAGGTGACTATGCTGGTGATTTTGCTGCTGATGCCGATATTGCTGCTTTCCGGCGCCTGGACACCGCCGGAAGCGATGCCGCCGGGCATACGCTGGGCTATGTATATTTCGCCCTTGTATTATTTCAATGAAATAGGCTACGCGATTTTGATGAAAGGCGCCGGTGTTGATATTTTATGGGATTCGCTGCTCGGGTTAACGGGGTTGGGCGCGGTATTTTTTAATTTCGGAGTCTGGCGTTTTCGTCGGCAATTTGGTTAGGAATGAAAATAAAATAACTTCGACGACCAACTCCCTCTCCCTCCGGGAGAGGGCTGGGGAGTGGGGATAAAATGTTCAAGTTATTTAATTTTCAGTCCTTAAACGCAGCGCCTTCATCAAGGAGATTTTAAACATGAGTCTGAAAATTTATTTACTGCGTCACGGCGAGACGGAGTACAGCCGACGCGGCTCATTTTGCGGAGCGCTTGATCCCGGTTTGACGCCGGAAGGACAGC
>SXIP01000171.1 GCA_005772825.1 Methylococcaceae bacterium
CATATGAGCAGCTTTTCCTACAAGCACAAACGCGGCTGCTGCCGATCACGCAGTCGATCTTGCGCGATGCGGCCCAGCTACGGGCAAAGACCAAACTGAAAACTCCGGACGCAATCCATATTTTTGTTTTTATAATGTGCTAAGTCTTGTCTTCAATAATAGAGAATGACGTAACATCTTTGATTATTCTAGGTTGATTACCCGCTTGTAGCGTACCTTTAATTTGAATGTAATGCCCAGCATTTTCATAAGCTTTAATTGCCAAACTATGCCACTCAGCTTTTAGGTTGACCCTTGCCCGAATACTTTCACCATCTTGCTGATAAAGATCCAATATCACATCTCCTGTCCGTTGTTCACTTGAATCCAAATCACCAGCCAATACTTCAACAGTACCAATAAAAATATCTTTCTTATCTTTCTCTTGAGTTTTCAATTCCTTTCTAATATCTTCAATACGACTATAGTAGTCGCTTTGTATTTTGATTGAATTCTTAGTATTTAACGGCTTATTGATGATGCTTGCCCATTTAAAATTTAAAAATAAATCAGCCTTATCATTTGCGTCATTGAAATTAAGTAAAGCCTTACAAAAATTTGATGACAAAATGGGTTTTGAATCTCCTTTTACTTTATCAATTAATTGTTCCATCTTATCCGCTTGTATAGCCTCAACCAACTGGGATACGGACTGATTAATAACCAACGTTGCTTGCCGAACAAAAGGTGTGTTTTCAAACATATCGGCTTGTAAATCCATTGCTTTGACAGGCGTAGAAACGTTAATAACAAAACTACCAGTTTCAGTGTGTCTAAAACGCGAGTTTTCCAGTAGCTGTGCAGCTGGCTTGCGGTTCATTTTGGGATGATACGCTTGTGGCTCCAATACACTATGGGCGGCAGACAGTAAAATGTCTTTTGCCCCTTTTATTGCTTCGACGGCGTAATTTAGGGGGATATACGCGCTTTCATTCCGTTGATCAACTATGCGATAGCCGATGGCATCGTCTTTCATTTCAGATAATGCAACCATCAATTCACGAAACGAGCTGTTCTCTAAATCCACTAATTTATGAATAACCGTTTCGACGGAATCCAAATAATCCGGCGTACTATTATCAATTGGAAAAGCCAATTGCCTATGGGTGTATTGGGGATTGTTGAGAACATACAAACCATCCTTAATGGCTTCGTCTACCAAAAGCCAACCCTTGGACTTTAAAAAATCTCTTAAATCTGTCGGTGCAATGGTTTCGAAAATGTCATTATTCATGGCGTCATATAATTTAGTGGTTCATTTTTTGATAATCTTTCAAAAATGGTTAACAAGTTTTTGGGTGAAAGGAGTTGATCTTTCGGTAAATAAACAGTGGTTCCTGAGTTATTGCTACAAATATCAGCACCTCGCAGACTAACCCAATAAGCGCAATTTTTTAACACCAATTGTTCAGTGCTGACATTCAGCCACTCTTTGTTATCCTCTGGCAAAAACAACACTATCAAGACGCGATGCTGGTTTTTGGTTTCTTCGCGTAAAAAATCGTACTGGTTTACGCCTCGGTAAAAATATGAAAAATGCGATTCTGTTTCAGTTGGCTCGGCTATAGTTGCTTTTAGCTGTACTTTTAAGTCAATTTCTTCTTTATAGCTATCTTCAAAGGGGCCATAACAAGTCAATCTCACATCAACACACCGGTTATCACCGTGTCTATTTTCTATTTGGCAATTTATTCCAACCGCTGATGCAACAGCATGAAGATAAGCGTAGCTCAATTCGCTTTCAATGTCTTTACTATCTAAAGGCTTATACATTTTTTATCGCATCAACAAAACTAAGGTATGGAAAATCTTAACAAAACATTACCCAAACGCCTCAATCAACCCCTTAATCCCATCCATCAAAACATCAATCTCTTCCTTGGTATTATACATAGCAAACGAAGCCCTGGCCGTTGCCGGGACTTTATAAAAATCCATGACCGGCATGGCGCAATGGTGTCCAGCCCGGATGGCTATGCCTAAGCTGTCCAGCATCGTGCCGATGTCGTGCGGATGGATACGATCCAGCACAAAAGACAGAATGCCGCCTTTTTCCGCCGCTTCGCCGATGATTCGAAGGCCTTTTATCTGCTTGGCCTGTTCGGTTGCGTAAGCCAATAATTCCGCTTCATACGCGGCAATCGCATCCATGCCGATTTCGTTCAGGTAGTCGATGGCGGCGCCCAAACCGACGACATCGGCAATGGCCGGGGTTCCGGCTTCAAATTTATACGGTAATCCGGCGTAAGTGCTTTTCTCAAAGGTAACGGTTTTAATCATATCGCCGCCGCCCTGGTATGGCGGCATGGCTTCCAGCAGGGCTTGCTTGCCGTATAACACGCCGATACCGGACGGTCCGTACAGTTTGTGGCCTGAAAATACATAAAAATCGCAATCCAGCGCTTGCACATCAACTCTCATGTGCGGAATCGCCTGCGCGCCGTCGAGCATGACGGGAATGCCTTGGGCATGAGCCGCGTCTATCATTTTTTTAACCGGGTTGATCGTACCCAGCGCATTGGACATGTGTACCACGGCAACCAGGCGGGTTTTCGCATTTAATAACGCTTCGAATGCTTCGTAGATTAATTCACCCTGAACATTCATCGGGGCGACTTTCAGCACCGCGCCGGTTTGTTCGCAGAGCATTTGCCACGGAACGATATTGGAATGATGCTCCATCGCGGTAATGACGATCTCGTCTCCGGCTTTAATATTGGCTTTGCCGTAAGTTTGGGCGATCAGGTTAACCGCCTCGGTCGCGCCACGGACAAAAATGATCTCTTTGCTGCTTGCCGCGTTGATAAAAGCCTGCACCTTTTCCCGCGCCGCTTCAAACTTGTCGGTTGAACGTACGCTTAAGGTATGCACGCCGCGATGGATGTTGGCGTAATCATGGCGGTACAAATGACTGATAGCGTCGATAACGGCATTGGGCTTTTGGCAACTGGCGGCATTATCGAAATAAACCAGGGGTTTGTTACGGATCAATTCCGCCAAAATCGGGAAATCGGCGCGAATTTTTTCTACGGGGAAGCTTGTTTTTATAAAGGCTGTCATAGTTTTGTCTGTTCTGATTTTGATGTATTGCTTATTCACTAGCGACACATTATATTTGTTTTACGATTTTAATTGGCTCTGATTGCACTTATGGCTACCGTTAATCCTACCAAACACTTAACCAACCTCGATGAATGGCGCAGATTGGGCGAGGCTGCTATTTTTCCGCCTGAAAGCCGTGTAGAACTCATAAACGGAGAGATTTTAGATATGGCACCGATAGGCTTTTACCATGCGGGTCACTTAAAACGTATCAACAAGCTCTTTACAAGATTAGTGCCTGATAACATCATTATAAGTGTTCAAGATCCTCTCCAACTCGGCGACTTTTCTGAGCCGGAACCCGATTTCATACTGTTAAAACCCAATGATGATTTCTATTCATCCCGTCACCCAAACGCCGACGATGTATTGCTGCTGATTGAAGTCGCCGACACCTCGTTAAAATTCGACCAGAACCAGAAGCTGCATTTATATGCGCTGCATAATATCCCCGAATACTGGCTGTTGAACCTTAATGACTCCAGCCTGGAAGTCTATCGCAAACCGAACGGCGATGTGTATGCCGAGAAAACCACGTTACGCGCCGGCGATACCCTGACCTTGTCACAACTGCCTGAAATCACCGTTCGTATTTCGGATATATTATAAGCATCAAGAAAAGGCTTTTTTCGCCTTTAATCTTTCACCTTGCGCCTCATTCATAACCAGCTTTTTTCCACGCCTTCCTGCGGGAAACGTATCAACACTTGCTCTAAAACCTTATCATGCAAGGTCTTAATCTTGATTTTGTCAACCATCTCATTGGCAAAAGCGAAGGTCAACATATTACGCGCTGTTTCTTCATCGACACAACGCGATTGCAGGTAAAACACCGATTTTTCATCCAATTGGCCGACTGTTACACCATGCCCGCATTTCACGTCATCGGCATAAATGTCCAGTTGCGGCTTGGTATCCGCCTCGGCATCAGCCGATAACAGCAGATTGCGGTTATTCATGCTGGAATCTGTTTTTTGCGCATCTTCGGCGACAATCACGCGACCTTGAAAAACCCCTCTGGCCCGGTCATCAAGTACGCCTTTGTAAAGTTCGCGGCTGATGGCGTAGGGTTTTAAGTGATTGATGCGGGTATGGTTGTCGATATGCTGACGTTTGATGCCCAGATACAAACCGTTCAATTCGCACTCGGACGCCTGATCCAGATCGGTATGAATATCAGAGCGCGCCAGCAAGCCGCCAAAAGCGAAATTATGATGGATAAACCTTGCATGCTTGGCTTGCTGCACGTAAGTGCCGCCAAAATGATAGGCTTTGTCAGATTCGCATTGCATTTTATACAGCGTCAAACCGGCATTCTCGCCGACAAACACTTCGGTAACGGCCGCCGACAAATAAGCGTCCAATCCAGCAAAGGTTTCTATGACCTTAACTTCCGCCAAGGCATCCACAATAATAACCGAGCGGGTAGTGGCCAATATATCGGGTCGAGTCGCTAGATGCAAGACTTGTACGGGTTTGTCCAGAACCTGCTTGGCAGGAATATGCAGGAACAAGCCGTCGGTAAACCAGGCAGTATTAAAGGCGATAAAGCTGTGTTCGTCGTTATTGACAGCCTGATTAATGGTTTTTTCCAGTTGGTCCGGTTGTTTTACCAAGGCATCCGCCATGCTCATCACGGAAACCGTTTCAGGCAAACCCTCTAAAACCGAAAGTTCTGCGGAAAAATGCCCGTCAACCAATACAAGCGACCACGCATCCTGTAATTGATAGGAAAGCAGCCATTCGCGGTCAACATCGCCTGCACTCAATGTAGCCGAAGGTGAAAACTGTTTTTTCTCTATAACTGACACATTGGTATAACGCCACTCTTCTTCACGCGGGTCGGGAAACCCATGCGCGGAAAATTGTTTTAAAGCCTCAGCGCGCAGTTGTTGCAGCCACGGCAACGATTGCCCGCACAATAGAGGAGCGATGCTTTGATATTCCGCCGCATAACGGCTTGCTGTTGCTGCACTCATTACGCTGCCGCCTTGTCGCCTTCAAGCCAACCATAACCTTTTTCTTCCAATTCAAGCGCCAGTTCCGCTCCGCCCGATTTAACAATCTGACCATTGGCTAAAACATGGACAAAGTCCGGCTTGATATAATCCAGCAAGCGCTGGTAATGCGTCACCATGACAAAGGATCGCTCCGGAGAACGTAACGAGTTAACCCCTTCGGCACCGATTTTCAGCGCA
>SXIP01000172.1 GCA_005772825.1 Methylococcaceae bacterium
GCCGGGCACGAAGCCGCGATTGTCACCGACATAGCCGGAACCACGCGAGACGTGCTGCGAGAGCGTATCCAACTCGACGGCATGCCTTTACACATCATCGATACCGCAGGATTAAGAGAATCCGATAACACGGTAGAAAAAGAAGGCATTCGCAGAGCACACGAAGAAATCCGCAAAGCCGACCTTATCCTGTTACTGATTGATGCTCGTGATTCGGATACTCAATCGCTAGAGGAAACCCTACCTGCTAACAGTCGCATCAGCAAAATTTACAATAAAATCGATTTATTAGGTCTGGCTCCTGAAATCAGCGAATCTGAACAGGGCACACAAATATACCTGTCTATCAAAACAGGTGCAGGCATGGATTTATTGAAACAACACCTCAAACAAAGCGTGGGTTTCAATGCCGCCGCCGATAATGTCTTTATCGCCCGCAGGCGCCACATCGAAGCCCTGAGCAAAAGCCATGAATTTGTTGAAAGCGCATTAAAGCAACTGCAAATTTTTCAGGCCGGTGAATTGGTCGCCGAAGATTTACGGCAAGCGCAAAATCATCTTGCAGAAATCACCGGGCAATTTACATCAGATGATTTACTGGGAAAAATATTTTCCAGTTTCTGTATAGGAAAGTGAATTAAGAAAACAATACCAAATTGAAAGACGGCTTTCTAAGAAACCGTCTGAGAGCTATCTTTGAAAGGCCCCGCGGGCTGCGGGGCCCCTCTATTTTTCGAATAATCATTTAAAACTTAGATCTATCAAGCCTTCAACGGAAATTTTTCAGACGGGTTTTTAGCACCTTTTTCCATGTCGCTTTGTTAGCTTTGGACTCTATAAATGCAGAAACAGATTATGAATCATCAACCTGATCGGCAAGTTTGGTCAGCTTAGCCACCAGTAGCGATAATTGCTCGGTACTTTCGGCTCGTACCGTAGCATGGGCCACTTTGCGGCCTTTGCGCGGCGATTTGTCATACAGATGCAAGTGCGCCTGTTCAATCGCCAGGACTTCTTCACTGGCAGGCAGGCCGCCGATGAAATTAACCATGGCGGCCTTGCCGACCGGCGTCGTTGCGCCTAAAGGCAAATCCAGGATGGCCCGCACATGGTTTTCGAACTGGCTGGTTTCCGCGCCTTCAATAGTCCAGTGGCCGGAATTATGCACCCGTGGCGCGAACTCGTTGGCGATCAGTTTGCCGTCTACTTCGAATAACTCCAGAGCCAGCACGCCGACATAATCCAGCGCTTCCATCAGACGGGCTATATACGCCTCGGCTTGCGCTTGCATGACATCGCCGTAGCGGCTTTCCGATACGCGAAGGATGCCGCCGCGATGCAGGTTCTCCGATAGCGGGTAGAATACGATCGAACCCGACACATTGCGCACGGCGATAATCGATACTTCGCGGGTAAATGGGACGAAAGCCTCGACCACAGCCGGTACGCCTTCCAGCAATTCCCATGCGGCTTTCAGGTCATCCGGCGATTTAAGCAGGGATTGGCCTTTGCCGTCGTAACCCTGGGTGCGACTTTTCAGGATGGCCGGCCAGCCGATGGTATTCATGGCCTGTTGCAGGCTTTCGAAACTGTCCACGGCGGCATAAGCCGGGGTCGGGATGGCGATATCATGGAAGAAGGTTTTTTCAACCAGCCTATCCTGGGCAACCGCCAGGGCTTTGGGAGACGGATGCACCTGGGTATGCGACGCCAGGAATTCGGCGACGTCTGCCGGTACATTTTCAAATTCGTAAGTCACGACATCGGCGCGTTCTGCAAGCTGGGCGAGCAAGCGCGGGTCGTTGTAGTCGCCATGCAGATGTTCGCCGAGTTTGTTGGCGCAAGCGTCTTTTGACGGGTCAAGAAAAATAAATTCCACGCCCAGCGGGAAACCTGCCAAAGCAATCATTCGGGCAAGCTGTCCTGCCCCCAGTACGCCGACTTTCATAACACTCCTCCTGCTGTTATTGCTGACTGTGTCTCAAAAGATGGGGCAGAGATGTCGATTTTTCTTGGATCGGGTTCTCGTGGATCGGGCTGCGCCAAAACGTTTTCGGTTTGTTCCTGTCTGAACTGATGCAAGGGCGCCCTGTATTGGTTGTGCTTGTTGCTGATGATAGCCGCAGCCAGCAATGCCGCGTTGATTGCCCCCGCTTTGCCTATCGCCAGTGTGCCGACCGGAATACCCGCCGGCATTTGCACAATCGACAGTAAGGAATCCATGCCGTTTAACGCTTTGGATTGCACGGGAACGCCCAAAACCGGCACCGCTGTTTTGGCTGCCGTCATACCGGGTAAATGAGCTGCACCGCCGGCGCCGGCAATTATGACTTCCAGGCCCCTGGTTTCAGCGGTTTCAGCATAACGGAACAAAAGGTCTGGGGTTCGATGCGCCGAAACCACTTGAACTTCATGCGGAATGCCAAGCCGCTCCAGTGTTTCTACGGTAAAACGCATGGTTTCCCAGTCAGAGGTTGATCCCATGATGATGCCAACCAGTGCTGTCATAATGTTGCTCCTTTCAGTATCAGAAATGATCCGGACGAATGATTAAAGCGCGAAATTATCGCATAAATGACGCGCAGATGTTTTCTAAAAAGACCGGGCCTTGTAAGCTTACAAACGGATTTGATTTTTATAACCTTTTATCGATCGGGGCGCGGTATCAGAGCACCCGTCCAACAGACCGGCGGCCTTTGTTGACAGTAAACCGGTGAGCTGATATTTTGCCGAGTTGGCACTTATTTTGGTGGGGTGCTGATTTTGTTTGATAGAGGTGCATGTGAGTCAGAATACCCAGGTTTTAAATGAGCGCTCGCTACAATTATTGAAAACGCTGGTTGAACGTTATATCAGTGACGGCCAGCCGGTCGGCTCCAAAGTGCTGTCAAAAGACTCGGAGTTGAATTTAAGCCCGGCAACCATCCGTAATGTTATGGCGGACTTGGAAAGCTTGGGGCTGGTGCATTCACCGCATACATCGGCGGGGCGCGTGCCTACGGTAAGCGGTTATCGTTTGTTTGTCGATAGCCTGCTGACGGTCAAGCCTTTGAATCCTGAAGAATTATCCCGTTTACATGAAGGCTTGTCGGCAACGGAAGATGTGGGCAATGTGATCGGCGTCGCTTCACGATTGCTCGCCGAATTAACCCGGATGGCCGGTGTGGTTACGTTACCCAAACGAGAGATTGTCTATCTGCGGCACATCGAATTCCTGCCTTTATCGCATACCCGCGTTCTGGTCATTTTTGTGACCAATGAACATGAGGTTCACAACAAAATCATTCATACCTCCAAAGTGTTCAGCACCGCTGAATTACAGCAGGCCGCCAACTATCTCAATTCAATTTATAACGGTCGCACGCTGGCTTCGGTACGGGAAGCGGTTTTTAAAGAATTGCAGGATGACCGGGAGCGCATGAACCAGGGCATGCTGGATGCCATAAAAATGGCGCAACTGACTTTTGAATCGGATAATGAAAAAGACGACTATGTATTGGCCGGCGAAACCAATCTGATGGGTTTTTCGGAATTATCCGACACGGATCATTTACGCACATTGTTTGAAGCCTTTAATCAAAAACAGAGTGTTATTCATTTGCTGGACCAATCCATGAAAGCCGAGGGTGTCCAGATCTTTATCGGTGAAGAATCCGGCTATCAGGCATTTGATCATTGCAGCCTAGTCACGTCTTCCTATTCGGTCAGCGACGAAGTCGTCGGCGTACTCGGAGTGATCGGGCCGACCCGAATGGCTTATGAAAAAATTATTCCCTTTGTCGATATGACTGCAAAATTATTGGGCGCAGCCTTGAATCCCAAATCCACATCCCCATTGTAAGTCAGGTAAAGCCATTTTAAATAAATGGTTCGCCGCCAATAATGCGCAGCAAAACAGTAAGCGTATTGCGCGGCGGGTAAAGATGACTCAATTGGCATAACTAACTACATAAATTCATAAATTAAGGAATCATAAAATAATGAGTACCGATCAGGAAACACCTGAATCCCAGGTGACAGCTGAAGATGAAGCAGTGCATGAAGAACCCTCTCACACTGAATTATCCGAGCACGAATACACCATTGACGAGCTGAAAAAAGAACTCGAAGAAACCAAACAAAAAGCCCAGGAAAACTGGGATAAAGCGGTTCGAACCCTTGCGGAAATGGAAAACCTGAAAAGAAGAACGCAAAAAGAATTGGAAGATGCGCATAAATACGCCTTGACCGGTTTTGCCAAGGAAATGCTGTCGGTATTGGACAGTCTGGTGCTGGGTTTGCAAGCAGCAACCGGCGATAGTGAAGAAGTACAGAAATTCCGTGTCGGCAGCGAATTGACCATCAAGCAATTCGAATCGGCGTTTGCAAAGTTTAATGTGGTGACCATCGACCCGATGGGACAGCCCTTTAATGCTGAGCAACATCAGGCGATGGTAATGCAAGAGGTGGACGGCGTAGCGCCGAATACCGTCGTTAATGTATTCCAAAAAGGTTACATGCTGAACGGGCGTTTGCTGCGTCCTGCGATGGTGGTCGTCGCCAAAGCGGCGGAAAAAAAACCGGAAGACGATGCGCAGGCTTGAACACCATAAATTAGCCCCCATATCGGTAATAAATTCTACATTTTTATATAAATTCAAGTCTGGAGCATTCAATGGCTAAAATAATTGGCATAGATTTAGGAACTACCAACTCGTGCGTCGCCGTGTTGGAAAACGGCGTAGCGAAAGTAATCGAAAACAGTGAAGGTGCGCGTACCACGCCTTCCATTATCGCGTTCAGCAACGATGATGAAGTATTGGTCGGACAGTCGGCGAAACGCCAGGCGGTCACCAACCCCAAAAACACGCTGTTTGCTATTAAACGCTTGATCGGTCGTCGTTTTAAAGACGATGTCGTACAAAAAGACATCAAAATGGTGCCTTACAAAATCACCGAAGCGGAAAACGGCGACGCGTGGGTCGAAGTACACGGCAAGAAAATGGCGGCGCCGGAAATTTCCGCTCGCGTGCTGATGAAGCTGAAAAAAGACGCCGAAGCGTATATAGGCGAGCCTGTCACCGAAGCGGTTATTAACGTACCGGCTTACTTTAACGATTCTCAACGTCAAGCGACTAAAGATGCAGGACGTATTGCCGGTTTAGATGTCAAGCGGATTATCAACGAACCTACAGCGTCTGCGCTGGCTTTCGGCATGGATAAACCCAAGGGCGACACCAAAATCGCGGTTTATGATTTGGGCGGCGGTACTTTTGATATTTCCATTATTGAAATTGCCGAGATAGACGGCGAGCATCAGTTCGAAGTGTTATCGACTAACGGAGACACTTTCCTGGGTGGTGAAGATTTTGACTCACGCATCATCGAGTATCTGGCATCAGAGTTTAAAAAAGACACCGGTGTTGATGTCCACAACGATCCATTAGCGTTGCAACGTTTGAAAGAAGCGGCGGAAAAAGCCAAGATCGAACTGTCTTCAAGCCAGCAAACCGATGTCAACTTGCCGTACATCACTGCCGACGCCTCAGGTCCGAAGCACTTGAATGTGAAGTTGACCCGCGCCAAACTGGAATCGCTGGTTGAAGAGCTGATTAACCGCACCAAGGGCCCTTGTGAAATCGCGCTGAAAGACGCCGGTTTGAAAGCATCGGAAATTAACGACGTAATTCTGGTCGGCGGTCAAACCCGTATGCCCAAAGTGCAGGAAATGGTTAGAGACATTTTCGGCAAAGAGCCTCGCAAGGACGTTAACCCTGATGAAGCGGTTGCATTGGGCGCTGCGATTCAGGCCGGTGTATTGGCGGGCGATGTTAAAGACGTGTTGTTGCTGGACGTTATTCCGCTGTCTCTGGGTATTGAGACCATGGGCGGCATCATGACCAAGCTGATCGAAAAGAACACTACGATCCCAACTAATGCGCATCAAGTGTTTTCTACGGCGGATGATAACCAAACTGCGGTAACGATTCATGTCCTGCAAGGCGAGCGTGAAAAAGCATCGGCGAATAAATCCCTGGGCCGTTTTGACCTGGCGGATATTCCACCGGCACCGCGCGGCATTCCGCAAATTGAGGTGTCATTCGATATTGATGCGAACGGTATTTTGAACGTATCGGCCAAAGACAAGGCGACCGGCAAAAAACAATCCATCGTCATTAAGGCGTCCAGCGGTTTGTCCGATGACGAAGTCGAACGCATGATTAAGGATGCCGAAGCGCATGCCGATGAAGACCGTAAATTGACCGAACTGGTGCATGCGCGCAACCATGCCGATGGTATGATTCACGCCACCGAAAAATCGCTGAAAGAATTGGGCGACCAAGTCGGCGCCGATGAAAAAGCCAGCATTGAACACGCGATTAATGCGCTGAAAGATGCCGTCAAAGGTGATGACAAGGAACAAATCGAAGCTAGAACCAACGATTTGACCGAGCTGTCAGGTAAACTGGCCGAACGCGTTTATGCGCAAAAAGGCGCTGCTGAAGGCGGTGAAGCACACGGTGGTTCATCCGCCCATGCTGACGACGGCGTGGTTGACGCTGAGTTTGAAGAAGTTAAGGACGACGAGCGCAAATAAGTAGTCGCGCTATAGGCAAAAGTCGGGTTAGGGTTAGCTTAACCCGACATTTTCCGGTTTGTTATATAACAACATAAGCAACTTGTTGGGATTGCAATTTCGGGAACAAGGCGGTAACTTCCAAGACAAGAGGCTTTAGCCTCTTTTTTGCGTTTGAATTAATGGATAAATCCGTGCGGAGTCTATAGCCATCGCTATTAAACAGACTGTACCGGCAAGATTTTTGCACTGAGATTTAATTTTAATAGATATACTTAGCTGTAAATTCAAGAATTTTTATCAAAATTAAATTAAGACAAGGTCAATAACTACCCATGGCAGAAAAAGAAGATTTTTACAAAGTCCTCGGTGTTGAACGCAATGCCAGCGATGCTGAAATAAAGAAAAAATACCGCAGCATGGCGATGAAATATCATCCCGATAGAAATGCGGATAACCCCGAAGCGGCTGAAGTTAAATTCAAGCAGATCAAGGAAGCTTACGAGATATTGTCGGACCCTAAAAAGCGCGCTGCCTACGATCAATTCGGTCATGCCGGTATTGACCCCTCCATGGGTGGACGCCCCGGCGGTTTTGGCGGGGAAGGTTTCAGCGATATTTTCGGGGGCGGCGGCAGACAGCGCAGCAACGCCCAACGTGGTTCGGACTTGCGCTATAACCTGGAACTGACTTTGGAAGAGGCGGTTGCCGGAACTGAACAAAAAATTCGTATTCCGGTACTGGTTACTTGTAATGAATGCACCGGCACAGGCGCCAAAAAAGGTTCCAGCCCGGTAATCTGTTCAACCTGTCATGGTCACGGTCAGGTCAGGATGCAGCAAGGCTTCTTTTCCGTACAGCAAACCTGTCCTACCTGTCGCGGGACCGGCAAGCAAATTAAAGACCCCTGCGGCGTGTGCCATGGTCAGGGCCGTGTACAAGAAACCAAAACCCTGTCGGCAAAAATCCCCGCCGGCGTCGATACCGGCGACCGCATACGCTTGAGCGGAGAAGGCGAAGCCGGCGAGCGCGGCGGACCGTCAGGCGATCTTTACATTGAAGTCCAGGTTAAACAACACGCCATTTTCACGCGTGACGGCGCCAACCTGTATTGTGAAGTACCGATCAGTTTTGTAACGGCCTGTTTGGGTGATGAGATAGAAGTGCCTACACTAAACGGCAAAGTGAAACTGACCATCCCGGCGGAAACCCAGACCGGAAAAACTTTCCGCTTGCGCGGCAAAGGCGTCAAACCGGTTCGGGGCGGCTCGGTCGGGGATTTGTTGTGCAAAGTACAGGTGGAAACTCCGGTACACCTGACCAAGGAACAAAGAGCGCTAGTCGAGAAACTGGGTGAATCATTATCAGGCGGCGGTAAACATCACAGCCCGCAAGAACACTCCTGGACCGATGGCGTGAAAAGCTTTTTTGATAAATTGACAGGATAATAATCATGATACGTATTGCTGTAGTCGGCGCATCAGGCCGGATGGGCGTGTGCTTGATCAGGGCCGCCGTATTAGCGGATAAAGCCACGTTAGTTGTTGCCGCCTCGCGCCCCGAAAGCGATGCGATAGGCAAGGATGCCGGTGAATTGGCCGGAATAGGTGCGTTGGGTATAAAAGTAGTTGATAACCTGGCCAGCGTTATCGACCAATTCGACCTTGTGATCGATTTTACCCGTCCCGATGCGTCGATGGCTTATATTGAATTATGTCGGCAAGCCGGTAAAAAGCTGGTGATCGGCACCACCGGCTACAGTGAGGCACAAAAAGCAATCATCAGCGCCGCCGCTCAGGACATCGCCATCGTGCTTGCTCCGAATATGAGCGTCGGCGTAAACCTGTCGCTCAAACTGCTGGCTTTGACTGCCAAAGTGATGGGCGATTCCACCGATATTGAAATCATTGAAGCCCATCATCGCCATAAAATCGATGCGCCGTCCGGCACCGCTTTACGTATGGGCGAAGTCATTGCCAGCGAATTGGGACGTGATTTAAAAGACTGCGCGGTTTACGGCAGGGAAGGCAATACCGGCGAGCGGGACAGAAAGACCATCGGTTTTTCGACGATTCGCGCAGGCGACATCGTCGGTGAACATACCGTAATGTTTGCCGATGAAGGTGAACGCGTGGAAATCACCCACAAAGCCAGCAGCCGAATGACCTTTGCCAATGGTGCAGTCAGAGCGGCAATATGGTTGCAGGACAAACAAAAGGGTCTTTACGACATGCAGGATGTTTTGGGGCTTTCTTAAAGCCGGAAACCAAATATGCCGAGAATTTAGACTACCCAATGATTTGAAATATATACGATCAAATCCAAAGGAATATTTTGAACAAATAAACGGGCCCAAAGATGAACCAAAAATGATCTCGAGAAATGTGCTAGTACATAAGTTGGTTCAAATTCTCAAGCTTAAAGATGAAAAAGAATTAACCCCTCAATACTTATCAAACTTTACCGCATCTCAACTAACGAGCGTAGGAATAACGCCAGTTGCGATAGTCGAAATCCAAGAATGGTTATCACATTTCAAATTGTCATTGAAAATAAAAGCTCCCCAAAATGAGGATGATGTTAAGAAAGTAAAACAAGCTATAGCTGTTTTGGAGGTTTTTCAGTTTGATACCAGAGCTGTTAATGAGCAATTGACACATTTTCTGGGCGCTAGCTAACCTGTCGCTCAAAGGGATGCTCCTCTACGCGCCCCATAGCCCCATAGCCCGGTAGTCCGGCAACAGCTTTATCGTTGCCCGACAGGACTGTCAAGCGCTTTCATTATGACAACGTGGAGAGGTTCAAAGAGCACTTCTACGCGCGTACATTCTAAACTAGAATTTTGATCTTAAGTTACGCGCTATTGGACGTAATAACCCCCCCTTTTTTGAAGCCATACTCAATTTCTTTAAAAACCCCCGATACTTTTAGCATTAATCCTAATCGCTTAATTGTAGGACTAAATTTTTAGACTAATATTATGCTCGTGTAATGAAGCACTACGGAGGAGTCCGGTGCGGTAGTCCTGTACACCGGGATCTGTGCATGGATAGTCGAGTAACTGGCCGTCCTGCCGCCATCGTTCACAAGATGGGTTTCACTTCGCTTTTCCTATTCGTCCATGCGAGCTGATAGCCCGATTTTCCATCCCTTATCAGAGCCCGTTTAGGGCAGGAGCAGAGCATGCTACAACAATGGTTTTATTTGGCAAACG
This sequence comes from Methylococcaceae bacterium, assembly GCA_005772825.1. Taxonomy (GTDB): domain Bacteria; phylum Pseudomonadota; class Gammaproteobacteria; order Methylococcales; family Methylomonadaceae; genus SXIP01. The sequence goes on from SXIP01000172.1 coordinate 9,771, forward strand.
CACAGGATCAGACCGGTAATCTTGTCGCGGATATTGATGGCGCCAACCCGGCAGCAGGAGCACAAGTCATCGTTTTCTCCCGTAACGGTGGTTCTAACCAACTCTGGACACTATCCAACGGCAACTTCGTGAGCCGTTTGAATAGCTTCGTGCTGGACGTCCAGGGCGCCAATACCGCGGCGGGAACCCCAATCATCGCCTTCCCGCCACGCAGCAAGTCGAACCAAAACTGGACGGTAAACGGGGATGGCAGCATTACCAACGGACTCAATGGATTTGCGTTGGATGTGAGTGGCGGCAGTTCAGCGCCTGCCAGCAATCTCGTGGCCAATCCGCGCAATCCTGACTCCACCAGCCAGCAATGGGTACTGGTTCCTGATTATTCCTTCACTGCCATACTTGCTCTCCCCCAAACCGGCTTTCCGGCTTTCACCGGTGATGAACTCACCGCCTACCAAGCCATCAGCCAGCAGTCCATTGGCTTAAAATCCCCGGACAGCAACGATGTCCGCGCAGAGTATTCCAATATGAATGCAGTTCTCAGTAAGACCGGCTTCGTAAAACCCGCGGATGTCCCCCAGGATGCCTGGGATACCGTAGTCAGCATCATGGAGCAAGAAATCGCTGCCGTCTTGAACGTCCAGGCGCTTTTTAATAATCTCCAGGAGTTATATCAGCGGGTATTCATTTCCGATATTCTTGGGGTGAACAAGATCATTAATTCGTCTGCACTCTCCAGTTCGAGCACCTCGCAAGCTTCCGTGTTTGGCATCTTCGCCGAAGTGCTGGCATCCATGCTGGGGGAACTCGGTCCCGAAGTGGCAGCCGTCGCCATCGCCATGTCGGCCTCGATCGAAAGTGGATTGTCCGAGGGTGAAAACGGCGCAACGATCCAGGCAAAACAGTCGGAACTCTGGGGGAGCCTGCAGATTTCCTTCAACGCCATAATCAGCGCCCTGGGTTCGCAATTCAAGCAGATATTATGCAATCAGGCCCCCCTCATGGAGACGGGGCCACGGACTGTCAGCAAAGGCCTCAATTCACTGCGCTGGAATGTGAATTGGGGATCTTCATCTTCCCCCAGCGGCCTCACACCTGTCCTCTCCGATGCCATGAATGCAGGGCTGGTTGTTTCCATCCTGCAGATGTTGATGCCTTCCATCTATTTCGTTCGGGTCATTCCTCAAACCACCGACCAGAATGCGAGCAATGACATTCCATCGCAGGGTCGATGGGTGGAAGACCTGGGCGGGGGCTTCTACAACATCCATCTATTGATCCGGACCGATAACTCATCGCTTGACACCGATTTTCTGCAGACTAATCTATGGGATAACGGTGTGAATCCACAGGATTTCTATTATGCAAGAAACGGTTGGGAAGGTTTCCAGCTTCAATATCTTCTCGACACCTCAACGCCGTGCAATTCCCTGATCAGCATCCTGACCAATCAGAGTTCTCGGACCCTTACCGTGAGTCCCCAGTCTTTTATAGGAGGATTCAGCAATGACAGATCGAATCAGGCGCAAACGATGCTTCCCGGCGGCAGCGTGATGTATATCACTCACCATTTGCTTGGATTCGGCAACGGCGTTACCCTGCAAGTCATCGATCCCGTCACTTCCAGCGATACCCCGGTAGCGGTGCTTACCACCCATCAGAAAGACTGTGCATTAAAAGCCTCCGATCCCTGGGTCGATGGACAATCCAGCAATAATGGCTTCTCAGTCGGCCAGGCACAGGTCATCGGCGGCAGTTTTCCCGACTTGCCCGGAATCCTGATCATCCCCATCCAAGGCTAGTCAAGCTTGGCAGATATGCTCAGTTCAAGGTCAAGTGAATACCAATGGCGCTAGTTTTAATATCTGATCAACTGAATTCGGCAATGGACAGCGGGACGAAGCCATCGTCAGTGGCCTGCAAGCCGAACCAGCTGATAAAGAGATTGAAGGCGCCAGCCATCAACCCGACATGGGTTTGAAAATATTGCATAAAACGATGCCGCATCTTCTTGGCATGGCAGATCACGGTCAGCATCAACAGGACGGTTTCGATCCTGAGCGTGACGGGGCATGTTGCCCATACGCGCCAATTTAAGGAACAATACGTCATTCCGGCAGGGATTGCCGGAATGCTACAAACACATCCCTGTGTTTTGGATGTCGGCAATCCCTGCCGACATGACGGCTTCTTATGCAAATGCCACATAGCATAAACGCTAAGTTGGCGCATATGGGCATGTTGCCCCGTCATTCACGTTTTGCCGATGGTATTTTTGAACCCTGCGGACGAGGCAACATGCCCTCGTCCGGCATAATACCGGAAACGCCCCAGACGTTGATCACTCTTGCTAGACGGGTAACATAACCCGTCCACACGTTTAACGGATCAATACAATCTATTAATCTAAACCACTTTTAACATTTCGGTCGGGGCAAATGTTTCGATCAGCAACCAGAGTGACACTCGTTCCCAAGCTCCGGCTTGGGGACGGGTCCACTATAACTTAACGGCAGTGGCCGGAAAAAGAGTTATTCAAACTTTCCGCTACAACACGCTGAGCAGCATATCCAGCGGTTATCCCCCTTCTTCTATCCGAAAATCAATCCGGGTTCGGACCATTATGGCAACTGAAGCAACTGACCTGATAACCGGCAGGCCAATTCTTGATTCCGAATTCTTCGGCATTGATGGTTTTGGCCGTTTTAATCGCGCTCAGTGGAGTGCCCGCGCTGGTGGTGCCGTGGCAATAAGCGCAGCTCGGTGTCGTCGCCGTACCGTTTTTGTTGGCGTCTTCATGTAACTCAACCCACGCATTGCCGGTTGTATGCATACCATGAGGGCCGCCGTTGACGGTCGTGGGCACCGTCTTATGACAGGCCGTACATTCAGCGATAGTACCGGTATGACCTTGAACCGCCACACTCTGGGTATTGTCGTCTTTATGCGTGCTTGGATACTCGGCATGGGTCGCGCCGTGGCAGGCTTCGCATTGCAAACCGCCGTGTCCGGTACTGAAACGATACAGATTCAAACCGCTTACCGGTGTATTGGCATTGGTTGCGAACGTGTGATCGCTCGGCACAATGGGAATACCTTTAGCATTCACGCCGGAAATGGCGCGTTTTCCGGGTGCTGCGCTGTTGTGACAAGACTCGCATGTGGGTTCATCGAACCAGCCTTTACGCGCCGAATTACCCACTGCCGTCATATTGCCGTGACAACTTTGGCAACTTATCGACGGCTTGCCGCCTGCATCGACGGCTTTGCTCATCGCGCCACGCAAACATTGAGTCACCGATCCCGGATGACATTGGTAACATGCCGTACGATTTCTGATTTTATCAAGCACCAGTTGCGTTGCAGGATCTTTTACCGTCGCATGTTTTTTATGCAGGGCCTGGGTGAAAGGCGCAATGCCCACCATGCCGCCCATCACGGTTTTCTTGTTATGCTTGTCAAAATAAGCGTTGCTGGCGTGACAGGCGACACAGAGAACCGGTTTACCGGCAGTCGCCGTTGCTAACAAGCCGCCGGTATTGTAGCCGCTCTGGATAAGGGCTGATTGATATAAAGTGCTGGTTGCGTGTTTTTCATCGTGCAGGCGCAGGATGTTCTTTTTCCAGTCCTTATCTGGATTGCTGTCAAATACCCAACCGGCAGCGGGCTTCGCGGCAATCCGGGCCGGATTGGTGGTCGACGTCGTGGAGGCATGACAACCCTTACAGGTCATTTCATCGCTCACCGGCAATACCGTCGTTGTGGTAGCCAGAACATTACCGGCAAGATCCTTGGCAACCACTTTGACCGTGGGATAGAAATTTCTTTTACCCTGGTCATCAAACGGTGTAATGGGGAGACCTTCAGCCTCATACCAACGATACTCGGTGTTATAGATCATCGGCGCGGGAATCAGGGAAGGCGTTTCATTGCCGGGCGCCGGCGTTCCGGTAGCCAGGCCGTCCAGATTAAGTCCGATGTCGTTTGCGGGTTTGAGACCGACCAATGCGTCAACCCAATCCCAGAAATTGGTTTTGGTATAGCTGCTCGTATTGATAGAGCCGGTACTGTCGGCGACCGCTTGGTAAGTCAGTTTTACGCCGCTGCTAATCAACTTGCCCGACTTATCCTTTAGTTGGGCATGCAGCGAGTTATAAGGCGGCAAGATGGCGAAAACGGAAAAATCGAAACCGTCCATACAGTGCATGCCCAGATCATTCCAGGCGAGCAAGGTGTAATTACCTGCTGTCGGAGTCGCGCCGGTCTTGACTGAAATCGGTACCGTCACAGTAGATTTGCTGTCTTTAACGGTAAGCGTGGCGGAACCGACTGAGATGCCTTTCACCGTGACTTTGCCGCCCGCATAGCTTGCAGTCGCGACAGCAGGCTTTGAAGAAAGCACTGTCACCCTACCGGAAGCATTGGCAACAGTGATACCGGCTGTACTCCCGATATTCAGAGTAACCGATGTGGGACTGACGTCCAGCGCAAAAACAGGCGTAAAAGCAAGCAAGGCGCCAAGGAGCAACAAGAATCGGAAAGCGGAGATATGAATAGCCATAATAACCTCACAAATATACGGGAATATCACTTGAGGCGGATAATATATTAGAGAATCATAAATCGCTAATGCTATTTGAATCAGCTTTGCTTATTTTTGACGCAAGTCCGATATAGATGTTAGGGAAGTGAGCAATAGCCCATTACCTATGTCCCTCCCGAAAATGATGCTGGTTAACAATTCGTATTTGAAAAGCCGCCTGTGCGACAAATCCGCAAAACGCCCGATCGACGATGCCCTGTGCTGCGAGTTGCTGCAAGCCGGACTCAACGTCAACATCAGCCGACTTGACTAGAATAAGCTCAGTCGCCGACAGTGCGTCGCCCAGCCAGGCCGCCAGGCTGTCGGATGTAATATCCCAACTTGCCTGAATGCCAGCGTGATCGAGCTCATCACACGCCGGCGACCAGATGAGGATTTTGTTTTGTTGTGACTGCGCTTTAATAGCGGCGACGGAATGAATGACAGCAAAATCGGCTTTCAGCCCGTTGCATAACAAGGCCATCTGCTGCATCGCTAAAATCGCCATCCGGTGCGCCGTCCTGTCGTCAAAGCGCCAGTGTTGTTGAGCCAGCCTGACCTGATCGGCAAACGCGCCGCCGCCCGGAACAATGACTACGTCCTTGCCCTGATAGCGTTGCTCTATCGTATCCAGGCAGTCTGTCAGGGTGTCGGCATAAGCGAGACTCCCTCCCAGCTTGATGACAATCATTTCACCGTCAATTGTTGCAATAAATCCAGCATTGCTGCCGCCTTGTCAAAACACTCCTGGTATTCCTCTTCCACCAGCGAATCATTGACGATGCCGCCGCCCGCCCAGAACCGGATTGTATTATTTGAATGTACCAACGTTCGGATGGCGATATTGGTGTCCATATTGCCGTCAAAACCGATGTAACCAATCGCGCCGCAATATACGCCACGGCGGTGGGGTTCCAGTTCTTCAATAATTTCCATCGCGCGGATTTTCGGCGCACCGGTAATGGAGCCGCCCGGAAAACAGCTTTTTAACAAATCCAGCGCCTCCCGGTCGTCGTCCAATACGCCGGTCACGGTACTGACCAAATGATGGACGGTGGCGTAAGTTTCGACGGCAAACAATTTAGGCACTTTGACAGAGCCCTTTTTACAGGTTTTACCAATATCGTTACGCAGCAAATCTACAATCATCAGGTTTTCCGCCCGGTCTTTTTCGCTGGTTTCCAATTGCATGATTTGCTGCTGATCTTCTGCAAAATCAGCCTTGCGCGGACGCGTGCCTTTAATCGGTTTGGTTTCAACAACCCTGTCGGTCAGTTTCAAAAACCGCTCCGGTGATGAGCTTAAAATCTGCACGTCGGGCAAATTCAGGTAACAACTGAACGGGGCGGCATTTAATTCGCGGAGTTTCCGATACGCAGTCCAGGGATCGCCTGCGCAGGAAGCGGCGAAGCGCTGGCTTAAGTTTACCTGGTAGCAATCGCCTTCCTTCAGATATTGTTTAATCCGGTCAAATGCCAGCGTGTAGCTGTCCCTGTCCATATTCGATTCGATGTCGCCGGTGACTTGAAAAGCCGCTTGTACATCTGTTTCGGGTAAGCGGCTAAACTGTGCTGTCAAAGTTTGCCGTTTGGAATCATCACAGAATCCCACCAGATGCGTTTGCTGTTGCTGATGATCGACAATCACGGCCCAGTCATAAATACCTACCGCCATTTCCGCGATATGTTCGGCATCTTCGGCAATAACCGGCAGCACTTCGAGGCGACGGGCCAGATCATAAGAAAAATAACCAATAGCGCCACCGTTAAACGGCAAGTCCTGTAAACCCGATTCAAAATCGGTGCCTTGAATAGAACGAATCTGTTGCTTGACCAGATCAAACGGATCGGCGCCGGATTTCAACACCGTTCCGTTACAGGAAATCTCGGTGATCTCGCCATGCGTAACCAAAGTACATACTGGGTCGGCGGCGATAATATCGTAGCGGCCTTGATTGCTGTGCGGATAACCGCTATCGAGAAAAACCGACCAGGGTTTGCCTGCACAAACAGAAAATAAGGCTGAGCTATCGGGAAAGTAAGGTAGTGGGGCGATGAATTGTTTGACCGGCGGTTGTTTGGGTGACGACATTTAAAAAGTGGTCTGATTGAATAAACGGATTGGCAAAAAAACAATGGCAATGCAGCCACGAGGAGAAAAAATGTGGGAGTTTATTATAAAAACCGCATTTGACTGATGAATGGCGATTTCTAACTTGGTTACATTGTAACATTAATTTCAACGATACTTGATGGCACTGTTAAAAAGCGCTGTAAAAATTAATGAGTTAACTCGAGCCTGTTGGAAAGGAAGAAAGCAGGTGTTTTCGGCGCAACACGCACTTTGAAATGCCGGGAATGACCGCTCTTGATATGCTCGAGCGGTTCTGTTGTGAACTAATGATTGACCTTAGGAATGAGCATGAAATAAC
>SXIP01000173.1 GCA_005772825.1 Methylococcaceae bacterium
ATCCTTGCCGTTTCTGGAAGCCATCCGACAAATGCGTTTTGAATTGGGGACGGACAGGTCGCTGTTTATTCATTTAACACTGGTGCCCTATATTCGTTCTGCCGGTGAAATCAAAACCAAGCCTACCCAGCATTCGGTTAAGGAACTGCGGACCATAGGTATACAACCGGATATTCTGATTTGCCGTTCGGAACGTCCGATCCCGCTGGCCGAACGCCGTAAAATCGCGTTATTTACCAATGTAGAGGAAAAGGCGGTTATTTCCGCAGTTGACGCAGACTCCATTTATCGCATTCCGTTGTTGCTGCATGACCAGGGCCTGGATGACATCGTTGTCAACAAATTGCGACTGGATGTGCCGCCTGCCGATTTAAGCGAATGGAAAAATGTTATTGAAGCATTGACCAACCCGCTCAATGAAGTAACGGTGGCGATTGTCGGCAAGTATGTCGATCATTCCGATGCTTATAAATCACTGAATGAAGCGTTAATTCATGCGGGTATCCGTACCCGAACCAAAGTCAACATCGTTTATATTGACTCGGAAATCATTGAAGACGAAGGCGTCGCCAGGCTCAGGGATCTTGACGCCATTCTGGTGCCGGGCGGTTTCGGCGAACGCGGCGTCGAAGGCAAGATTGCCACGGTTCGCTATGCCCGCGAAAATAAAATCCCTTATTTGGGTATCTGTTTGGGCATGCAGGCGGCAGTGATTGAATTTGCGCGCGATGTGGCCGGTCTGGAAGGCGCGCACAGCACCGAGTTTTTGCCTAAATCACCGCATCCCGTTATCGGCTTGATCACCGAATGGATGGCTGAGGGCGGTCAACTGGAAATCCGCGATGAAAATTCCGACTTGGGCGGCTCGATGCGTCTAGGCGGACAGCAATGCCGCTTGCAACACGATTCATTGGCTTACCGGATGTATCAGAAGGATGTAATTACCGAACGGCATCGTCATCGTTATGAATTTAACAATCTGTATTTCGAAAAACTGGAACAGGCAGGCATGCGTTTTTCAGGTAAATCCATAGACGGTCGTCTGGTTGAAGTGATAGAAATACCCGATCATCCATGGTTTTTGGCGTGTCAGTTTCATCCTGAATTCACGTCGACACCGCGTAAAGGGCATCCGTTGTTTTCGGGTTTTGTCAATGCTGCCGCACAACACAAGCAGGCAAGCGAGTAAGACATGTTGTTTTCGCAGCGCACCGGCTTTATCAGCATAGCGGATTATCTGGAAAGTGAATTAAACCGTGACATCAAGCATGAATACCTGGACGGCCAAATTTATGCAATGGCCGGTGCGAGTAAAAATCATCAACGCATTATTCTGAATATAGGTAGTATTTTTAGGGGGCATTTAAGAGGCACACCTTGCGATACTTTTGCCTCCGATATAAAGGTACGAATCGGTGATTTGGCTTTTTTTTATCCTGACGTGATCGTGGCGTGCCAGGATGATACCGATGATAATTATTACACCGAAAAGCCGACGATTATCGTCGAAGTGTTGTCAAAATCCACCCGTCGCACCGATGAAACCACCAAACGGCGCTTGTATCAAACCCTGCCCAGTTTGCAGGAATATGTACTGATCGAGCAGGATATAGTCGATGTGGAAGTCTGTCGCCGCAGTCAGGGCTGGTTGCCGGAGCATTATTTCATGGGCGATGAGATAACCTTTGCCGCGATTGATTTGACACTGTCGGTTAATGAGATTTATGAGCGTGTCGTCAATGACGATGTCACTACGTTTTTGCGTGGAGAAACATCATGAACTGGCAGGAAGTCTGTGAACACCCCAGCTTGAAAGATTTGCCGTTCAAAATTGAATTGGATGAGTTGGGTAAAATTGTTATGAGTCCGGTTAAAATTAATCATTCCATTTTACAAGGTGAAATTGAATTCCTGCTGCGTTCTTTATTAAAAGGCGGTAAAACACTGCCTGAATGCGCGATTAAAACCGGCAAAGGCACCAAAGTCGCCGATGTTACATGGGCATCATTAGATTTATTGGCAAAAATTAAAGGGCAAGTCGAAGCATCCATTGCCCCGGAAATTTGTGTTGAGATTATTTCTGCCGGCAATACACGAAAAGAAATGGCGGAAAAAAGGCAATTATATTTTGCAGCCGGGGCAAAAGAAGTGTGGATGTGCAATGAAAACGGCGAGTTAAGTTTTTTTAATACTGAACGGCAATTGCCGCGTTCGCTCTTGGTGCCTGATTTTCCTGAAAAGATTGAAGTGTAATGTAGACCTTTCAGGGTTTAAAAAAACCTGGAATATCTGAAATCGGCTTTGCATGACAGGGGAAATGAACAATGTCTAAAATCACTGAATTATCGCAGCTCGATTTAAACCAGACCTATAGTTATGCCGATTATTTAACATGGCAATTCAACGAAGCCCTTGAATTAATCAAAGGCAAAATCATGTTGATGTCGCCTGCGCCGAATGTAGAACACCAGCGTATTGAAAGAAAACTGTTGGTTAAAATCGATCGGCACTTAAATGGTAAAAAATGCGAAGTCTTTCCCGCGCCGTTTGATGTGCGGCTTTATGACCGCAAAAATTCCATGTTGGTCAGTAAGGATATTCATACCGTGGTGCAGCCTGATTTATGCGTGGTTTGCAATCCCGATATTTTAGACAAGCAGGGCTGTAACGGCGCGCCGGATTGGATTATTGAAATCGTGTCTCAAGGCAATTCCAAACGGGACGTGCAGATTAAATACCGGCTCTACCAGGAAAGCCGCGTGCAGGAATATTGGCTGGTCTATCCCGGACAACACGCGATTCATCAATTTGTGCTGGATGATAAGGGATTTTATCAATTAAAAAACATGTATGCCGATGACGATAAGGCTACACCGACCTTGTTTCCTGATTTGGTCATTGATTTGACCGAAGTTTTTGAAACTTGGTCGGACAAATAATGCCGGGGCGAATCGGTCGGCATCTAAAAAATTTAACCACCTTATCTAAAATTAAAATAGAGAATATTCATGCAATTATGTGGCTTTGAAGTCGGTTTAAACCAACCCTTATTTTTAATCGCAGGTCCCTGCGTCATCGAAAGCGAGCAACTGGCTTTGGATACGGCGGGTTTCTTGAAAGAATTAACAAGCGAGCTAAACATCCCGTTTATCTACAAATCTTCGTTTGATAAGGCCAATCGCTCCTCGCATGAAAGCTTTCGCGGATTAGGCGTAGAAATGGGCCTTTCGATACTGGAAAAAGTCAAGCAACAAATCGGCGTGCCGGTCTTGACTGACGTACATGAAGATACGCCGTTGGCTGAAGTCGCCAGCGTCGTTGATGTCATGCAGACGCCGGCGTTCTTATGTCGGCAAACCAATTTTATTCAAGCGGTCGCCTCGCAAGGCATCCCGGTTAATATCAAAAAAGGCCAGTTTCTCGCACCGTGGGACATGGCGAATGTCGCCAAAAAAGCCAAAGCGACCGGCAATGAGCAAATCATGGTCTGCGAGCGCGGCGTATCTTTCGGCTATAACAATCTGGTATCCGATATGCGTTCGTTAGCCGTCATGCGCGACACCGATTGCCCGGTGGTGTTTGACGCCACGCACTCGGTGCAATTACCCGGCGGCCAAGGCAACTGTTCCGGCGGGCAACGTGAGTTTGTTCCGGTATTGGCGCGCGCCGCTGTCGCTGTTGGTATTGCTGGCCTGTTTATGGAAACCCATCCGAATCCGGCGGAAGCAAAAAGCGACGGCCCTAACTCATGGCCTTTACACCGGATGCGTGAATTATTGGAAATATTGCTGGTTTTGGACAAGGCCGTTAAAAATCAGCCGTTTATCGAAACTACTTTATAAGCGTTTAGAGGTAATTTGCTATGCCGGCCATCACTGATTTGTCGCAACTCGATTTGAACGGCAGCTATAACTATGCCGATTATTTGACTTGGCAATTTAATGAAGCCGTGGAATTGATTAAGGGCAAGATTCAGTTAATGACACCTGCGCCCAATGTCAGACATCAACGCATTTCATGGCAGCTCAGTGGCGCATTATTTAATTATTTTAGCCACAAAACCTGTACTGCTTTTTCCGCGCCGTTTGATGTGCGTCTTTATGATCGTAATAAATCGCTGTTAGCCAACAAGGAAGTGACTACGGTCGTACAGCCGGATATTTGCGTGATTTGCGATATCAGCAAACTGGATGAACAAGGTTGTAACGGCGCGCCCGATTGGATTATTGAAATCCTGTCCAAAGGCAATTCTAAAAAAGAAGTTAAGACCAAGCATGCCTTGTATGCCGAAAGCGGCGTCAAGGAATATTGGCTGGTTTTTCCTTACGAAGAAGTTATCAATCAATTCGTATTAAATGACGACACCCGGCAATACCAATTAACGAATAGTTATGCCGGTGATGATGTCGCCTCGCCTTATTTATTTCCAGACTTGGCGATTGATTTGTCGGTGTTGTTTAAAGACAGTTAATTTTATTTTTCTATCTATTTTTAACCCCTTTATGCAACCCACCCACGGTTGCGTTTTATTTTTTAACCCTTGGAGCAAAACAAGAACATGAGCAATATCGTAGACATTAAAGCAAGAGAAGTATTGGATTCACGCGGTAACCCGACCCTGGAAGCCGATGTTATTCTGGCGTCCGGCGTTATCGGTAGTGCGATGGTACCGTCCGGTGCATCGACAGGCGAGCGTGAAGCGATTGAATTACGTGACGGCGACAAAGCCCGTTATCTGGGCAAAGGCGTATTGAACGCCGTCAACAATGTCAGAACCGAAATCCGCGACCTGGTTATCGGCATGGACGTCAACGACCAGGCCGGCATCGACAACAAGATGATAGCGCTGGACGGCACCGACAGCAAAGCACGTTTAGGTGCCAATGCTCTGTTGGCTGTATCGATGGCCGCCGCACGCGCCGCTGCACAAGAAGCCGGCCAACCCTTGTATCGTCACCTCAACAAATCCGGTGAATTCATTTTGCCGGTACCGATGATGA
>SXIP01000174.1 GCA_005772825.1 Methylococcaceae bacterium
CTTTATCGATACGCCCGGTCATGTCGATTTTTCTTATGAAGTATCCAGGTCGTTGGCCGCGTGTGAAGGCGCGTTGCTGGTTGTTGATGCGGCTCAGGGGGTTGAAGCGCAAAGCGTCGCCAACTGTTATACGGCGATAGAGCAGGGGCTGGAAGTGGTGCCGGTGCTGAACAAGATTGACTTGCCTTCAGCAGAGCCCGAGCGCGTATTGAGTGAAATAGAGGATGTCATCGGCATTCCGGCGGATGAAGCGTTGATGATCAGTGCCAAAACCGGTTTGGGTGTCCAGGACGTGCTGGAGCAGTTGGTTATCAAGGTGCCGCCGCCACAAGGCAATATTGACGGTCCTTTGCAGGCGCTGATTATCGATTCATGGTTTGACAGTTATCTGGGCGTGGTGTCATTGGTCAGGATTGTCCACGGCAGTATCCGCAAAAAGCAGAAGATTACTATCATGTCCACGGGCAAGTCGTTTCTTGCCGACGCTGTCGGTGTTTTTACGCCCAAACGCCTGGAGAAAGACATTTTGAATACCGGTGAAGTCGGCTATGTCGTCGCCGGAATTAAAGACATTTTCGGTGCGCCGGTCGGTGATACCATCACCTGGACGGATAAACCGGCCAGCGAGCAATTGACCGGGTTTCAGCGCGTTCAGCCGCGGGTTTTTGCCGGCTTGTATCCGGTTAGTTCCGATAATTATGAAGATTTGCGCGAAGCGCTGAACAAGTTGAACCTAAACGATGCGGCTTTGCAGTTTGAGCCGGAAACATCACAGGCTTTGGGCTTCGGTTTTCGTTGCGGATTCTTAGGGATGCTGCACATGGAGATTGTGCAGGAACGGCTGGAAAGAGAATACAATGTCGACTTGATCACGACAGCGCCGACGGTAATCTACGAAGTTGTCACGCAAACCGACCAGATTTTGATGGTGGATAATCCGGCTAAATTACCGGAGGGCGGACTTGTCAAGGAAATCAGGGAGCCGATTATTCGTGCGAATATTTTTGTACCCGAGGCTTATCTGGGTGGCGTGATTACTCTGTGTATCGAGAAGCGCGGCATTCAAAAAGATATGCAATACGTTGGAAGACAAGTGTCGCTGCATTATGAAATGCCGTTGAGCGAAGTGGTGCTGGACTTTTTTGATCGTTTGAAATCAGTAAGCCGGGGCTTTGCATCTTTTGACTATGAATTCCTGCGTTTTCAGCCCGCTGATCTGGTGAAGCTGGATGTCCTGATTAATGCTGAAAAAGTCGATGCCCTGTCTGTTATTGTCCATCGTGATCTCAGTCATAACCGTGGCCGAGACCTGGTGGAAAAAATGAAAGACCTGATTCCCAGGCAAATGTACGAGGTCGCCATTCAGGCGGCTATCGGTTCCAAGATCATTGCCCGCTCTACTGTGAAAGCGATGCGAAAAAATGTCACCGCGAAATGTAATGGCGGTGATATCAGCCGTAAGAAAAAATTACTGGAAAAGCAAAAGGCCGGCAAGAAACGCATGAAGCAGGTCGGCAATATTGAAATACCTCAAGAGGCGTTTTTAGCCGTATTGCAGCTCAACAAAGAATAACGCATTCAACTCCCTTTACTTACTAAATACACATTATCTATGGATTTTGATTTTTCCTTTTTTCTTCTTGTCGCCACTGTCGTTACCGGCATAATTTGGGGCGGCTATCTGTTGATGCTGAAGTCTACAGGCGCGACCTTCGATGAAGAAAATGAACCCTTAATAGTCGAGTATGCGCGTTCTTTTTTTCCGATAGTGCTGATTGTTTTATTGCTGCGTTCATTTTTAGCGGAACCATTTCGTATTCCTTCAGGATCCATGATGCCGACCTTGTTGGTCGGGGATTTTATCCTGGTTAATAAATTTACCTATGGAATACGCTTGCCGGTTATTAATAAAAAAATAATCGAATTGAATGAGCCCAAGCGAGGCGACATTGTGGTTTTCCGCTACCCTAAAGACCCGTCGGTTGATTATATTAAACGTGTGATCGGCTTGCCCGGCGACAAGGTTTCTTACTACGATAAAAAACTGTATATCAATGATGCGCCGGTCAATCAGGTGTCAATAGGGCGTTATGAAGGTTTCGGCCAAGGGCAGGATATGACCGGCGCCGAGCATTTGCTGGAGGATTTAACCGGTATAGAACACAGTATACTGATTAGAAACGGAACTCCTTCCGCTGAAGGCGTTTATGTTGTGCCGGCAGGCAACTATTTTGTAATGGGCGATAACCGTGATAATAGTAATGATAGCCGGTACTGGGGAACGGTTCCAGAGGGAAATCTGGTCGGTAAGGCATTTTTTATCTGGATGAGCTGGGATTGGCAACATAAAGGTATCGGATTTGACCGTATCGGTACAGTCCTTCAATAAACAACGTCGGAATTTTATTACCCTATTTTCTGGAGAAAAAAATGAATGTATCGCTAAAATCCCAGCACGGCATGACCTTTCTGTCGATGATTTTTGTTCTTGGTCTGATTGGTTTTTTTGTATTGTTGATTTTGAAGATAGGTCCGATTTACCTGGATCACAGTAAAGTAGTGAATGCGTTGGCTGCGCTTGAACAAACCACGGATATCCAAACGAAAAGCGAAATGGAAATAAAAAGTACCCTGGACAAGCGGCTCAACATGAATTACGTATACGATGTTACCAAGGATGATATCAAAATTACCAAGAACGGTAATTATCTGAAAGTCGAAATCCAATATGAAGTTGCCAAAAAAATTGTTGGAAATCTGAGTGCTTTGGCTGAATTTGATGACGTGATTGAGGTTGGTGTTCCAGAGTGATAAGAAAGCCGGAAGCATTATGCAAAAAGCTGGGATTGGCGTTTAATAATCCCGAGCTTTTTGTCATGGCATTAACACATCGCAGTTTTGGATCGAACAATAATGAGAGACTGGAGTTTTTAGGTGATTCAATACTGGGTTTTGTGATCGCCCAAAAGCTCTATGATACCTTCCCGGATGCCTGTGAAGGAGGCTTAAGCCGTTTAAGGGCGAGTCTTGTCAATGAGTCGTCATTGGCTGAATTGGCGAGAAAGCATCAACTGGGTGATTACTTGCTGTTAGGTTCGGGAGAATTAAAGAGCGGCGGGTTTCGACGTGATTCCATCTTGTCGGATGCGCTGGAGGCCATTATGGGGGCTTTGTTCAAAGATCAGGGCATAGAGGTTTGCCAGCAATGGATAGTGCAGTTGTTTGCAGAGAAACTGCAAGGGCTGTCCATGAATAACTGGCAAAAGGATCCAAAAACCCGGTTGCAGGAATTGATGCAGTCAAAAAAAATGGAGTTGCCGGAGTATACGTTAATCACCATGTCTGGACTTGCGCATGAGCAAACATTTAAAGTCAAATGCACAATTCCCCTGATAAAGGACGCTTGTATCGGTACGGGGATTTCCAGAAAAAAAGCCGAGCAGGCGGCGGCAGAGCAAATGTTGAAATTATTGAATACCAATAGCTTGAATACGGATCCCTTAAATATGAACAGCTTGAATAAGGATAGTGAATGAATTGCGGTTTTGTTGCATTGATAGGACGCCCCAATGTCGGTAAATCAACGCTGATGAATCATCTGCTGAAGCAGAAAATCAGTATCACATCGCGCAAGCCGCAAACAACCCGGCATCGAATTCTCGGCATTAATACCACGGAAGCAGGGCAAGCCATTTATATGGACACGCCGGGTATGCATAACAGCGAAAAAAGAGCCTTGAATCGTTATTTAAACAGGACAGCGGAGACCACTTTACTGGGTGTTGATGTGATCGTCTGGTTGATTGACGGTTTGTCCTGGCATGAATATGACGAGGTCATCTTTAAAAAGCTGGAGCAGGCTGGATTGCCGGTTATTCTTGCGGTTAACAAGGTCGATAAGGTTAAAGACAAGGATGCTATTCTGGCTTTCTTTGCCGAAGCGCAACATCGCTTCCCCTTTGAGCATATGATTCCCATCTCCGCATTAAAACAAACCAATCTTGAGCAGCTTGAACGCTTGATTATGGCACTGTTGCCGGAAGGCGGGCTGATTTATCCTGAAGACCAGATTACCGATCGGCCCGAGCGATTCCTCGCTGCTGAAATTGTCAGAGAGAAACTGACCAGACGTCTGGGTGATGAATTGCCGTATGCCTTAACGGTTGAGATTGAGCGCTATGAAGAACATCCTGAGATTACCAAGATATATGCCATTATCTGGGTTGAACGGCTGACCCAAAAAAATATAGTGATCGGCAAGCAAGGCGAAATGCTGAAGAAAGTCGGCACGGATGCCCGATACGACATAGAAAAGCTGATTGGCAATAAGGTTTACTTGCAACTTTGGGTTAAAGTTAAAAAAGGCTGGTCGGATAGCGAACGCGCCTTGCAAAGCTTGGGATTTAATGACTGAAACTTCAGTTTATTTACAGCCCGCCTTTATTTTACAACAGCGCAAATTCAGGGAAACCAGCCTGATCATTGATGTGTTGACCCGTGATTTCGGCAGGATTTCCTTGCTGGCGAAGGGGGTGAGAAAAGCCAAATCCAAAACAGCGGGCTTGTTGCAGCCTTTCGTTCCTTTACTGCTTTCATACGTCGGTAAGCCTGAGTTAAAAATCCTGTCGGGTATTGAAATAATACCGAATGGCATTGAATTAAAAGGTCTTGCCCTTTATTGCGGCTTCTATATCAATGAACTGATCGGTTTTTTTCTGCATCAATACGATCCTCATCCGGAAGTATTCAGCGATTATGCGGATTGCCTATTGCGTCTTTCTGCAGAGAATAATCACTTATCCAATAACTCAAAAATCGAAGCGGCTTTACGAATTTTTGAGTTTAATCTGATGGTTAATGCCGGTTATGGTTTGCAGCTGGAACATGATTACCGTCATGAAAAACCGGTCGATCCATTAAAAAAATATGCATTTGATGTCCAACAGGGGCCGGTTGAAGCGGAGGATGGTTGCTATTCAGGAAAAGCTTTGTTGGCGCTAAACTCAAGGCAATTCAACGATCCTCAGGTGCTGATGGAAGCAAAAACTCTGATGAGGACAGTGATAAATGTGCATTTGCAAGGTAAGCCACTCAAGAGCAGGGCAGTCATTAATCAAATCGTTAAAAACTTATAGAAACAGTTGATAAAAATGGATAAAACACAGATATTGTTAGGCGTTAATATTGATCATGTCGCGACCTTAAGGCAGGCCAGGGGCACGCTTTATCCCGAACCTGTGCAGGCTGCATTGGTTGCCGAGCAGGCTGGAGCGGATGGTATTACCGCGCATTTACGTGAAGACCGCAGGCATATTCAGGACAGGGATTTGTTTTTATTGAAAGAGATGATTCACACCCGGCTCAATATGGAACTGGCGGTGACCGATGAAATGGTCGCTATAGCGACGGAGCTGAAACCTTATGCCTGTTGTTTGGTACCGGAAAAGCGGGAAGAGTTGACGACTGAGGGCGGGCTGGATGTCGCCGGTAATTTGCAGCGTATGCGATGGGCTTGTGATCAATTGGCGGGAGCCGGTATAGAAGTATCGCTTTTTATTGATCCCGATGAGGTCCAGATTAAGGCGGCAGTGAAGGCCGGCGCGCCCGTTATCGAATTGCACACCGGGTGTTATGCGGAGGCGAAAAATCCGCAGCTACAAGCGGAAGAACTCGAGCGTATCAGACAGGCGGCGAGTTTCGCCCACCGTGCTGGTTTACAGGTCAATGCGGGACACGGTTTAAACTTTTATAACGTTGAAGAAATATGTAGGATACCGGAAATAGTCGAGCTCAATATAGGTCATTCAATTATTGCCCAAGCCCTGTTTTCGGGATTGGCTCAAACGGTCAAAGATTTGAAACAGCTAATGAGGCAAGCCCGCTTACACAGTTAATGCGTTGTAAATCCGTGCTTTTGCATGCGATAGAGTAATGTATCCCTGGACAGGCCCAATAATTTGGCGGATTTGCTGCGATTGCCTTGTGTGCGACTCAGGGCCTGCTGAATCAAGTCGGCTTCCAGGGTATCCAGTTGCAGGCCTGCCTCAGGTAGCGTGAAATCCCTGGTTTTGGGCGAACTGATGTTGTTGTAAGTGCTGAACTCGCGTGGAAGATTTTCCTGCTCGATAGTCCTTCCGGCTAACAGGATGCTCAATCTTTCACACAGGTTACGCAATTCACGGATGTTGCCGGGCCAGCTGTAAGATTTCAAGGCTTTCAAAGCCTGTTTACTGAATTTAGGCGGGGTTATTGAGTGTGTCTTGGAAAAATATGCCAAAAAATGCTTGATCAAATGTTCGATGTCTTCGGTGCGTTCTGCCAATGGCGGTAGGTCCAGTGGAACAACATTGAGTCTGAAGTACAAATCCTGTCTGAACTCGCCTGCATCGATCCGATTGCTCAGATCGGAGTTTGTGGCGGCAATAATGCGAACATCAACTTTATAAGGTGTGGTTTCCCCGACCGGCAGGCATTCCCCAGAATCCAGGAAGCGTAACAGTTTGCCCTGGATTGACAGCGGTAGTGAATTGATTTCATCAAGAAAAATGGTGCCGCCGTCAGCGGCTTTAAAAAGACCTTGGGTATTTGCAGTTGCTCCGGTAAAGGCGCCTTTTTTATGCCCGAACAATTCCGATTCAATCAGACCTTCAGGTAAGGCGGCGCAATTTAAGGTAATAAATTTTTTATCGGCTCTGGCGCTGGATTTTTGAATAGCGGTAGCGAGAACTTCCTTTCCCGTGCCTGTCTCTCCTTTGAGCAGGATGGTTACATCGGTGGAAGCCGCTATTCTGGCGCTACGAATTAAAGAATCCAATGCAGGAGATTTACCAATGATCGAGTTAAAATGATCCATACAGATGCCTCTTTAATGAATTGATGTATGATTTGTAAACGCCATGGGATTGAGCCAGGGCAGGGCGGCTAACAGAGCAAGCATTATCATAAACAGGCCGATTGCCTGCTTGAAACGTTGCATTCTGGATAACCTTGTTAATATCCCGGTCATTATACCTACACCCATGACAGCGGGTAAAGTGCCTAATCCGAAAGACAACATGGTCAGTGCGCTTTTTTCCACATCACCTGCCGTTGCCGCGAGCGCTAAAGCGGCATAGACCAAACCACAAGGCAACCAGCCCCAAACCATGCCGAAAAGATAAGCCTGGGTGCGATTTTTTACCGGAATCAGTTTACGGCCAAACGGTTCAATGGTTTTCCAGAAATGGGTGCCGACTTTTTCAATATAGGCAAAGCGGGGGAACCAGCCGGCTATATACAATCCGGCGCTGGCCATAATGATTGCCGAAAATATTTGCAGAAGCCTGTGTCCATGTAGTTCACCCATCTGCATGGTTGCTATTGACTGGATAATGCCGGCTAACGCGCCAGCTATTGTGTAACTGGTGATGCGTCCGAAATTGTAATTAAATACAAAGGGTAACAGCAGGTTTTTTTTGTTTCGTATTTCCGGGCTGAGACTTAATGTCAGCGTCCCGATAATTGAGCCGCACATGCCGATACAGTGTAAGCTACTGACCAATCCCATCATAAACGCCACTAGATAGGAGGTAGTAAAAGCGGGATCAAACGGCATAATATACCAACGCTATTACTGTGTGTGTATTCAACATTGCTTTTATAAGGGTAAAGTTTTTCACGGCATGTCAGGAAATTGGCTGAGAATTTGCGCCTGTATTTTTTCTGCCATGGCTTTTCGGTTGTCGGCATCACGAATGGGCCGGCCTACGACAATATAATCCGCGCCGCTTTGGAAAGCCATTTCCACACTGACTACACGTTTTTGGTCGTCATCTTCGCGATTATCAACCGGCCTGATACCCGGTGTAATAACCAAAAGCTTATGATCCAGCTGTTCCCTGAGCATGGAAGCTTCAAGGCCTGATGAAACAATACCGTCGCAGCCGATTTGCAACGCCCGCTTGGCGCGGGATAAAACCAGTTCCCGCACATCGCATTGAAAGCCCAAATCATCAAGATCACCGCGATCCAGGCTGGTTAGCGCGGTGACGGCCAATACTTTAAGGTCACCCTTTTCTTTGGCCGCCGCTTCCATAATGGCATCATTGCCGTGAATGGTCGCCAGATCAACGCCCTTGCTGCTTAATGCCCTGATAGCGCGGCCTACGGTAGCGGGGACGTCAAAAAACTTGAGATCGACAAAGACTTTTTTATTGTGTTGTTTCAGCCATTCAATAAAACCGAAATAATCACCCGACATAAACAATTCCATACCGACTTTGTAAAAAATTACAGAATCGCCGAGTTCTTCGACAAGCGCTTGTGCTTCGGGGATGCTTGGAACGTCCAGTGCCATAATCAGGCGTTCACGAACGGGAATGGGTTTGTTTGAGATGAATGATTGAGACATAAATGAAAAATAATAGGTAAAAACCCGGCTATATTACCCGAACTTCATTTAACGGTGAATGTTAAAATTACCGAACCAATCTACACTAATCAATTAATACGTTCAAACCATGCACTCGACACTGATTCAAATGACCTTACTGATGGCGTGCGGGGTAGGTTGGCGAATGCTAAAGCCGGGCGGCTTATCATCTGAGCAAACCCGGTTGGTATTGACCACGGTTGTTTATTATCTACTGTTGCCCGCGATGGTTCTGGATGTGTTGTGGGAAGCGGAGATAGGCTTGCATTCACTGCAGTATAGCTTACTGGCGGTTGCTTGCATCGTGTTTGCCATACTCTGCAGCTGGATTGTCGGGACGCTGGTCAAATTCGAAAACAGGCGTTTGGGAGCCATCATACTGGCGGCGGCCTTTCCTAATGTGACTTATCTGGGATTGCCGGTTTTGGAACAGACTTTCGGGACTTGGGCGCGTTCCGTCGCCATACAGATAGATTTGTTTGCAACAGCACCTGTTTTGTTTACGCTGGGGATCATGATAGTGCGGCATTACGGCGAGGAGTCGGCAGAAAACTCGCGGTCGGTTTTGTCTTACCTTAATGCGCCGCCTTTTTGGGCGGCAGCCGTTGCTGTCATATTAAACCTTAATGGAGTGCCTGCCCCGTCATGGTTTGCCGGTGTATTGCAGAAACTGTCCGCGGCAGTTGTGCCGTTGATGTTATTTTCGTTGGGTTTGGCATTAAGCTGGAACTCGGTAACGGTTCGTAACGTTCCTTATGTTATACCGGTGCTCCTGATAAAAATGCTGCTGATGCCGTTGTTTGCGATTTTCCTGGTTGGCTATTTGTCTATCGACGGCGATTACCGGGCGGCGGCTGTGCTTGATCTGGCGATGCCCAGCATGGTTCTGGGCATTGTATTCTGTGATCGTTACCGATTGGACAGTTCTTTGTATGCCATGACCGTTACGATAACGACGCTGTCAAGTTTGATCACCTTGCCGTTTTGGCATGATGTGGTGATGAATCATTGGCAGTAGTGGCGATAATGACGGTTTTTCGTGCTTGTCATGCAGATAATTTAACCTCACGAAAATCTAGTGAACGGGGTAATATATGCCATGGATTTAAGGGTGTGCTGTAGACACTGTAAACCCCAATTGATGCTGTTTTACAGACGAGCAACCGGGCAAACGAAAAACCATTGTCAAGACGTGTGTCAACTGTTGTTTTTAATGATAAATATAAAAGAGGTAAGCTGTGTCCAAGGTAATTTATAAACACTTATTCAGGGTGGCTTTAGCGGTGTTTCTTGCAGGATGCGCCAGTGAGCCCGAAAAACCATCGAGTGTTTATTCCGATCAGTTAAATCAACCCAGTTTAATTGCGCCGATCAAGAGACCGGCAGTTCAACCTATCCAGCCATATTCAAATATTCCTCAACCTTTGTCGTATCCTTCATACGACTATTCATCCGGCTCACTCACCGGAGATTACGCACACTCGATAGAAGTAAAGAACTTCATCCAGCACATGGTGCAAAAGCACGGCTTTTCAGAAACCTATCTGAATGGTCTATTTTCTCACGCCAAGCGCCTGGAGTCGGTAATTCGCCTGGAAAGCCCGGCGCCTTCTACAGGGCCATCAAAGCCGTCTTTGGGCAGTTGGACGCGTTACCGGAATAAATTTCTTACCGAGGCGCATATCAGCAACGGTGTGGAGTTTTGGCGCAATAACGCCTTTGCCGTTGAAAAAGCCAGTACAACTTATGGCGTCGATCCTGAATATATCGTCGCAATTATTGGCGTAGAAACCTATTTCGGCAAGAATATCGGCAAAACCTGCGTTTTCGATGCCTTAACGACTTTGGCATTCGACACCTACCGGCGCTCGAAATTTTTTACCTCGGAACTGGAACATTTCTTGTTAATGACGCGTGATCAAGGTTATGAACCGCGCGAGCCGGTCGGGTCCTGGGCCGGCGCGATGGGTTTGGGGCAGTTTATGCCCAGCAGTTATCGCCGTCTGGCGGTTGATTTCGATAACAACGGCCGTTGTGATATCTGGGATGCGGATGACGCCATCGGTAGCGTAGCGCATTATTTTTCACGCAGCGGATGGCAGATGCATGGCCCGGTGACCAAGCAAAGCAGTCCTGCCAACGATCCCTCCGTCATTGAGCTGAGCACCTACAGCGGCAGCGAATACTGGCGCGTTTACCCCAATTTCAAAGTCATCAAGAAATACAACAACAGCAATAAATATGCGATGGCTGTGCATCAATTGGCGCAGGCGATTAAGCAGAGATATCAATAGCTAAGACAGCAGTTAGAGGTGATTGCGCAAAAAACAGTCATGCGATATCTATCCCTTGCCCTTGCGTTGTTGGCTCAGACGGCTTTTGCTGACGACCTTTATCAGACTTACCATAATCTAAGATTTGGCTATTCAATCGCTTACCCGAAAACTATTTTATATCCGCAAGGTGAGTCCGATAATGGCGATGGGCAGAAATTTTTGTCAAAAGAGGCGGACGCAAGTCTCATCGTCTATGGTTCATATAATGCTCTCGATCAGACTTATATCTTGAAGAGTCACGCGGCGGAACCCATGAACATCCTGAAAAAGTCGTCACTTATCGAGTAATAAAAAATAATTGGTTTGTTGTTTCCGGCCACAACTCTGGCCGGGTCTTCTATCAAAAAACGGTTCTGAATAACGATCAATTTAAGACCTTTTACTTTGAATATGATGAGCGTAAGAAAAAGATTTACGATCCCATTACAAGCCATATTTCAAATTCATTCAATTAAATGAGAGAGCATTGATCGTTGTTTTCCAGGATGTGCAGATAGCGATTACCGGTTAGTTGAATTTCAACCGACAAGTCATTCGACATCGGCGCTGCTCACCTTGTCGCTCAAAAATCTTTTTTATTGCACTTCGGACTTGAATCCACGAGACAAAGATTCATAAAATACTTAGCCCGCCAATGCATCTTCTTGAGTGGGCACCAGCCAGGACAAAGAAGGGAATTCGTTACATAGCCCGATATGTTCACCATCTTCCTGCGACCAGGTTAGACGATAGGTATAGTGGTCAATGCTCATTTTTGCGCTCCTTTAATTTATCGATGGCTAAATGATAGTTTTAGTTACCGTTTGCTGAATTATTTACAACACTTCCAACTGCGCATAAGCCAGCATCAGCCACTTGGTTCCGACTTGTTTAAAGTTAATCTGCACTCTTTCCTGGGCCCCGTCGCCTTCCATGTGCAGGACCACGCCTTCACCGAACTTGGCGTGGCTGACTCTTTGTCCCGGTTTGTATTTGCCTTTGGTGTTCCATTGTTCGCTCGTCGATGTTGATGACGCCGTCGATTTTACTGCCGTAACGGGACGACTGATGGTGGCGCGTAATCTGACTTCCTGGATGTATTCGGCGGGAATTTCGCGCAGGAACCGCGACGGTCTCGGATAAGTTTCGCGTCCGTATAAACGCCGGGATTCCGCATAGGTCAGGTACAGGCGTTGCATGGCGCGGGTTATGCCGACATAACACAGTCGGCGCTCCTCTTCCAGTCGCCCGGCATCATCAACCGATTGTTGGGAAGGGAATAGTCCTTCTTCCATGCCGACCAGGAAAACCAGCTTGAATTCCAGGCCTTTAGCCGAGTGTAGCGTCATTAACTGTACGCAGTCTTCAAAGTCATCGCCCTGCATGTCACCGGATTCAAGGGCCGCATGCGCCAGGAACATGTCGAGTTCGCTCAGGTTTTCTTCATCGTCTTCCTGATCGCCGATTACGTTAAAATCAAAAAGCCGTGCCGCATTCACCAGTTCTTCCAGGTTTTCTACTTTTTCCTCGCCTTTGTCGGCTTTTTCCTTTTGATACATTTCGATCAGGCCGCTTTTTTCCACCACCAGCTTTACCTTTTCATAAAGCTCCAGACTTTCCGCCTGTACGGCAAGATTTTTAACCAGATTCAAAAAGCCTGTTAATGCGTTAACGGCGCGTGCCGACAGGGTTTGCTGATTAATCAGGACAATGGCGGCTGCCCATAAAGAAATATCCCGGTCGCGCGCAATCAAGCGAATATCGTCTATGGTTTTTGTACCGATGCCGCGCGTCGGTGTGTTGATGACCCGCTCAAATGAGGCGTCGTCATGCCGATTCGACATTAACCGCAAATAGGCCAGCGCATTTTTAATTTCGGCCCGTTCAAAAAAGCGCAAGCCGCCATAAACCCGGTACGGTGTGCCGGTCGTCATCAGTCTTTCTTCAAACTGACGGGACTGGGCGTTGGATCGATAAAGAATGGCAATATCATTGCGCAGACCGCCTTCATTGACCCAGGCCCTGATGCGTTCAACGACAAAATGGGCTTCGTCTTGCTCATTAAATGCCGCGTACAGTGAAATTTTCTCGCCGTCACCGGAATGGGTCCATAGTTCCTTGCCCATGCGGCCATCATTATTGGCGATAATTTTATTAGCTGCTTTAAGAATATTGCCGGTGGAGCGGTAATTTTGTTCGAGTTTGACGACCTGATGGTTTGGGTAATGTTTTTGAAAACTGTAGATATTTTCAATTTTTGCGCCGCGCCAGCCGTAAA
>SXIP01000175.1 GCA_005772825.1 Methylococcaceae bacterium
AGGGAGCCTTTCCGCATTCACTTAATGGCAGTGACGTATCAGGGCAACAAGCGCTCTCCCGTCCAAAGCTGTGCGATCGTTTCTCTTTCCCTGACGACATGCAGCTTGTTTCCGTCAACCATCAATTCGGCGGCGCGCGGCCTGGAGTTGTAATTTGAGCTCATGGAAAAACCATAAGCACCGGATGAACGTATCGCCAGTAAATCGCCCTGGGAGATTTTAAGGGCGCGTTCTTTGCCCAAAAAATCGCCGGTTTCACAAACCGGCCCGACGATATCCCAGGTTACCTGTGCGGCGTCACTTTGTTTGTTGACCGGGATAATGTCCTGCCAGGCGCTGTATAAAGCAGGGCGCACCAAATCATTCATTGCGGCATCGACGATGGCGAAATTTTTATTGGCGGTCGGTTTTAGGTATTCAATCCGGGTGACCAGGATACCGGCATTGCCGACAATGGCTCTTCCCGGTTCCAGCAAAATTTCAAAATCAGTGTTACCGAGTCGTTCCAGGATGGCCTGTATATATTCAGCGGGCTCCGGTGGTTGTTCATCTTTATAGCAAATGCCGAGACCGCCGCCCAGGTCCAGATGGTGCAGATGAATGCCTTCGATTTTCAACGCGGCAACCAGAGCAAGCACCCGATCCAGTGCATCCAGGAAGGGTTTGGTTTCGGTCAGTTGTGAACCGATATGGCAGTCTATACCGATTACATCAATATTCGGCATGGCGGCGGCGCGGCGATATTCAGTAAGAGCCTGGTTGATGTCGATGCCGAATTTATTCTCTTTTAAACCGGTCGAGATATAAGGATGAGTCTTCGCATCGACATCAGGGTTGACCCGAAATGATACCGGAGCAATAACTCCCAATTGTCCTGCCAGTTGGTTGATACGATCCAGTTCACCGCTGACTTCAATATTAAAACAGCGTATGCCGATTTTCAGAGCCGCGAGGATTTCATCTTCACGTTTACCGACACCGGAAAAAACGATTTTTTTAGCGTCACCGCCTGCCGCCATGACGCGTTCGAGTTCACCGAGCGAGACAATATCAAAACCGGAGCCCAAACGCGCAAGCAAATTAAGCAGGCCGATATTGGAATTGGCTTTAACGGCATAGCAGATCAAATGCGGATGATCGCCAAAAGCCCGGTCAAAGGCATTCCAGTGTCTTTCCAGCGTGGCTCTGGAATAAATGTAACAGGGGCTGCCATGAGTAGAGACGATGTCCTGGACAGCGACATCTTCGGCGAAAAGTTCGTCGTTTCGGTAATTAAAATAATCCATTTTATTTGTTTTTTTCCGGTTCGGGTTTGGGTTCCGGCTGTACTTGTGCGGGAGGCGCCTTATTCGGCAAATACAGTGGGCCGGGTTGTCCGCAGCCTGCCAGAATTGAATAGAGGGTAAAGAATAGTATGAATTTATACATTTTCATGAAACATCATCATAAAACAGGATTGGCGCACAGGATTGGCGCACCCCCAAAGTCAAAATAGCGGACATGATAATCTGAAATAACGCTATTTAGAATAGCAAAGACCGTCATGATGCCTTGAAGGTAAAGATAACACGTTTTTTTATGAGAAAGCTCATCCAATATAAAGGCGAGCTATATGAAACCAAGAAAAAGCCGGTTAATCGACATGCCTGCAAGTGCGGCATCCACCGCTTTACGTTCAAACTGCGGTGCGAGTAACTGGATAAATTCATACATATAGCCGCGCAGGTAAGCATCACGACGCACGCCAAGATAGGTGGTGCTGGGCGGAAACAAATGACCGGCGTCTATCATGCCCAGATTCGTGTCACGCTCGGCATCGTAGGCCATCGTTGCCAGCAAGCCGATACCCAGCTTCAGATTCACATAGGTTTTTATAATGTCCGCATCCATGGCTGTCAGCACCACGTTAGGCTCCAATCCCGCCTGATTAAATACACGATGGACCAAGGAGCCGCCGGTAACGGCAAAATCATAGGTAATCAACGGGTACTGGGCGATTTTTTCCAGCGTCAGCGGCGCATCTTCGAATAAGGGATGTCCGTGAGGCGCAATGACGCAACGATTCCATTGATAGCAAGGCAGGCACAGTAGTTTATCGTAAGTACTGATCATTTCGGTCGCGATGCCGATGTCTGCTTCGCCGCTGGCTACCTGTTCTGCAACCTGACTTGGATTGCCTTGATGAATATGCAGCTTGACATCAGGATAGCGCTTTATAAAGGCATTAACCGCCGCAGGCAAGCGGTAACGGGCCTGAGTGTGGGTGGTTGCCAGCGTCAGCGTGCCGGCTTCTTTTTGGCTGAATTCTTCGCCGACGCGCTGGATATTTTCTATCTCGCGCAACACACGCTCCGCCAGATTCAAGACAATTTTGCCCGATTCGGTAATGCCGGTAAGTCGCTTGCCGTTGCGCTGGAAAATCGGCAGATTCAATTCTTCTTCCAGTAATTGACAAGCCTTGCTGATACCTGATTGCGACGTGTGTAACACAGTGGCTGCCTGCGATACATTCAAGTCCTGGCGGGCTATTTCACGGATATAACGTAATTGATGCAGTTTCATTATTGCTGTTTAAATTGTGCTTGTTATAACTAAAAAATATAAGCATAGCATAACATATCATTAAAAGTTCTAGTGACTGGCTGTTATAGTACAGGCGTCTTTAAGCGCGGTGGCATATAAAAGCAACACGTGCTTTATAACACAGTAATGTTGCAGGAGAACACAGATGACACCTGTTAAGAAGCAATACAGCAAAGAACAACAAACCGCCCATATCGCAAATCAGATTGCCGAGATTGTGCAAGGGATTCGCTTTGGGTCGGTTGAGATTGTCATTCATGAAAGCAAGATCGTGCAAATCGAACGTAAAGAGAAGTTCCGCTTTGACAGCAAATCCGCACATGAATAGCGCAATCCCGTTTTTTTAACCCAATAACAACGGTATTACAACGAATACGACTGACCGGATCACCGGAGGTTACTCGAACGAACTGAGAACTTTTAAAATAAGGTGAACACATGAAGCGTAATTTTATTAATACAGTGTCCGCAACCGGTGCTCTGTACCTGTTGCTGGCATTGCCGGGTTTGGCAAGTGCAGAAGATTACTATGTCAAAACCAAAGGTTATCGCGTCGAGCCCGAGCCCGATCCACCCAGCTATGTCCGTAATTTAAGCAAAACCCAGTTCGAACAGTTCCGCGATGTGGAATGGCTGGATGTCGGTCTGGATTTTCGCACTCGCTATGAATATCGGGAAAACGATTTTCGGCGCAGGATAGACGGTACTACCGGCAAAACCTTACCGACCTATCGTGACGATCCCGATAATCTGTGGCTGTTGAGAACGCGAGCCTATGTCGGCGTGAAAGATATTCTTGATCCGCTCCGTTTTGCCGTTGAATTTGAAGATGCCCGCAGTTACAACGGCTTATATGAGCGAACCGATGCCGACATCAATGAATTTGAACTGATTCAAGCTTACGGCGAACTGTATTTTGACAATTTTTTGGGTCATAACCGCCCGCTAAGCATTCGTGCCGGACGTCAGGCCCTGGAATTACTGGACAGGCGTTTGATCGGCAACAACCAGTTCCGCAACACGACCAACAATTTCGAGGGTTACCGCGTTCGTTTCGGTAAAAAGCAAAACAACTGGGATTTGGATACCTTCGCATTGCAGCCGGTGGAGCGTTTGAAATACGACTTCGACCAGCCCGATGAAGATACCTGGATTTACGGCGCCGTGCTGAGCATCAAGCAATGGTCGGAATTCGTCACAATCCAGCCCTATTTCCTGGGTCGCAAAGTCAATGGCGATCCTTACAATCCGGTAGCCGAAAATCGCAAGAACGACATGGATATTTATGCGCCGGGTCTTAGGGTTTACGGTGTCATCGGCAGCAGCGGCTTTGATTTCGATACCGACATCAACAAGCAGTTTGGCCGCTTCGGTTACACCAGAAGCGGCGTGGCGGAGCAACTCATGCTACAGCATGACGCGTTGGCTTATTCGTTAGAACTTGGCTATAGTTTTGATCATGACTGGAAGCCCAGAGCCAGTCTGTATTACGGCTTCGGTACCGGCGACAAGGATCCGAACAGAAACGCTTCCAGCGGCAGCAATGAACGCTTCGATGCATTTTACGGCTTCAACCAGCCGTGGTCCAGGAACGATTATTTCTCCTGGGATAACATTCACGCGCCCAAAGCCCGATTGGAATTTACCCCGTATAAGGATGTCCGCATCGACACGGGATATAACGCCTATTGGCTGGAAAGCGAAACGGAAGCCTGGAACAGGGCGAATTTGCGCGATGTCAGCGGTCAAAGCGGCAGTTTCCTGGGCCATGAATTCGACATTCGTCTGCGACATAAACTCAATCCCTATGTCGATTGGAGCTTAAGCTACGCCCGTTTTACGCCGGGTGATTTTACCAAATCTCTGGCGCAGCCCGTTACCGGGCCATTTACCACAGAACCCGGTAACTTCTTCTACTTTGAATTATCACTGAATGCGTTTGGCGACGGTAAGCCGAAGTACAAATAAGTTATTGTAAAGAATGGCGTTATCGACGCTTTGTTACGGGTTTTCTGAATCCAATAATATCTAAAATATTGATATATAAATCAAATTATATCGTTTTAATAGGCTAAATAATTTGCTTACCATAATCGCTGTATGAATCAGCTACGGAATGAGCATGAAATTACTTGTGCAACTTGTTCCTTCTCCCTCCGGGAGAGGGTTAGGGA
>SXIP01000176.1 GCA_005772825.1 Methylococcaceae bacterium
CATGAGATGACCCACGTCGCCAACGGCGATATGGTGACGATGGCGTTAATGCAGGGCGTGGTAAACACTTTTGTGTACTTTTTTGCCACCGTTATCGGTCATATTGTCGATCGCGCTGTTTTCAAAACCGAGCGCGGTTATGGACCGGCGTACTACATTACGCAGATGGTGGCGCAAATTGCGTTAGGGATTCTGGCTTCCATGCTGGTCATGTGGTTCTCACGTCGAAGAGAATTCAGGGCCGATGCGGGCGGTGCGAGTCTGGCCGGTCGTGAAAAAATGATAGCCGCTTTGCGCGCCTTGCAACGCGGTCATGAAGCGCAGGACTTGCCCGGACAATTGGCCGCGTTCGGTATTAACGGCGGCGGTATGAGTCGCTTGTTCATGAGTCACCCTCCGTTGGAAGAGCGGATAGCGGCTCTGCAAAACAGTCGTTAATTTTCTGACCAGGATGCCGGGCGGATTGCCGTCCGGCATTTCCGGTGCAATGCGCCTCCTGTGTTTTTACTGATTCCCTGTCTTGAATAAGCAAGCCATATTATTCATTTTTAACCACTTAGCGTAAAATTAAAACCAACAGTTTTATTAATGATCCTAAGGAACACCATGAAAAAGATTTTTTTCCTAGCCATCCTGTTGTCGACAATGACCGCATTCGCTGATGATGCAAAAAATGAATGGCATAATACAACGCTGTCCGATGCCACGATCAAGAAAATCCAGGATGCCAAATACCAGTATAAAAAGTGTGTCGCCGAGGAAATGCAGAAACCGGCCAATCAGCAAATGGACAGCCGTCAGGCAACGGATGCTATTATTAAACAATGCGAGCCGGTCCTGGCTAAAATGCGCGATGTTTATCTCGCTGAAAAGGTGCCGGAAGTCATTGCAGACCGCCATTTAAAACAGATGCGACTGCAAACGACGCGCAGCGCCTTGCAGGGGATGATGTTTTCCGAAGCGGCGCGTAAATCGGGTCAACAACAATAATTATAAAGAGCCACTATCTAATGAATACTACTTATGCAATTGATTTATCAATAATCCCCACCACGTTCGATTTATGGCATGTGTATCTTGCGGCAGCCGTGGTTTTGTTGTCGCTGATCCTGATTGTGCTGTTGCTGGGGATGGTGATCAGTCTGGCCCGCAGTAAAAACAAAGCGGTTCAGCCGGTCATTCAGCAACCCGCCCCGACGCCTGAGCCCGTGGTTCAAGTCGTCGAAAAGATTGTCGAAGTTGAAAAGATCGTTGAAGTCGAAAAACTCGTTCATGCACCTGCCGCAGAGCCTGTCGTATTAAAGGAGTCCACGCCCGATGCGGCATTGCAGTTACTGGGCTTGCTGCAAAAAGAAGCGCGTTTTATCGACTTTATTAAAGAAGACATTGCAACTTACAACGATGCCGATATCGGCGTTGCCGCGCGCGTGGTTCATGAAGGCTGTAATAAGGCCATCAATGAGCACTTCAGTCTGGCGCCCATACGTAAAGAAGAGGAAGGCGACGAAGTCACCTTGAAGGAGGGCTTTGATGCCTCGCTGGTTCGCTTGACAGGCAATATCGTTGGCACTGCACCTTTCACAGGGACCTTGATTCATAAGGGTTGGCAGGTTACTGAGATTCATCTGCCGAAACTGACGCAAGGGTATAATGCCAACATTATTGCTGCCGCTGAGGTTGAATTATGAGTTTGTTCGACCATATCAAAAAAAGGCAAGAACCCAAGCCGCAGGAACCCAAACAGGAAGAAAAGGCGGCAGAAGTTGCTGCGGTGACTGAGCCTGCCCGTGTCGAGCCTGTTGTATCCGGCAACGAAACTACAGAGATCGAAGCGATTAGTGCAGTAGAACTCGAAAATCAACAATTCGAGGCCAGTATGGCTGAAAATACGGTTGAAGCCGCGCCTGAGCTTGAACAAGCTGCAAAACCTGTAGAATCGGTAAAGGAAGAAGCCAAGCCGGAAGCACCGGCTCCAGGTCAGAAGCGTTTTTCCGTAGGCATCGACCTGGGTACAACGCACTGCGTTCTGGCTTACGCCGATGTGACTCACAGCGATGCCGACGAGTTTCCGCTGCACGTTATGGCGATACCGCAATTGACTTCACCCGGCGTCGTCGAAGACAAATTCCAGTTGCCGTCATTCCTGTATCAAGCCCATGCGGCGGAACTGGCCGAAGGATCTGTCTCATTGCCCTGGACGGCCAAGCCGGATTACCTGGTTGGTGAAATTGCCCGCAATTTGGGCAGCAAAACCCCGATTCGCCTGGTTTCCAGCGCTAAAAGCTGGTTATGCCATGCCGGTGTCGATTGTAAATCACCGATTCTGCCCGCAGAAGCGCCTGAAGAAGTCGAGCGGGTTTCCCCTTTCCAGGCGAGCACCGCTTATTTGCAACATATCCGCGACGCCTGGCGGAATCTCCATCCCGATGCGCCGCTGGAACAGCAGGATGTCGTTATTACCGTGCCTGCATCGTTTGATCCCGCTGCCCGCGAGTTAACGGTCGAATCCGCGCGTGCTGTCGGTCTTGATCAGGCTATTCTTCTGGAAGAACCGCAGGCCGCGTTATACAGCTGGATTGAAAAAAGCCATGGCGACTGGCGCAAACAGGCCACTTGCGGCGATATTATCCTGGTTGTCGACGTAGGCGGTGGAACCACTGACTTGTCACTGATCGCCGTCACCGAAAAAGACGGCAATCTCGAACTGACGCGCGTTGCCGTCGGTGACCATATTTTGCTGGGCGGCGACAATATGGATTTGGCCTTGGCCTATACGGTCAAAGCCAAGCTGGAAAAAGACGGTAAACGTTTGGAACCCTGGCAAATACAGGCGCTGACTCACAGTTGCCGGGATGCCAAGGAAAAAATCTTTAGCAACGCCGATGTCGACACCATGCCTCTGGTTGTCGCCAATCGCGGTTCATCGCTCATCGCCGGCACTTTGCGTACCGAGTTGACCCGTGAAGAAGTCAATAAGGTATTGGTTGAGGGCTTCCTGCCTCAAGTCGCTGTCAGCGACAGGCCGGTTAGTCGTACCCGTACAGGCTTAAGAACCGCCGGTTTGCCGTATGCGCAGGATGCAGGCATTACCCGCCATTTGGCGGCTTTTCTTGGCAAACAACAGAACGCTACCGCCGATCTGAAAGATGTTAATCTGCCTGAACATGCAACCTTCCTGCATCCTACGGCGGTTCTGTTTAATGGCGGCGTGTTAAAAGCCGATGCCCTGGCTGAGCGCTTAATGACGGTTTTAAACACTTGGCTGACTGCCGAACAGGCGCCCGAAGCCCGATTGTTGACGGGTGCCGATCTCGATCTGGCCGTTGCCAGGGGCGCGGCTTACTACAGCATCGTCCGTAAAGGCAAAGGCGTTCGGATTAAAGGCGGTACGGCGGCGTCTTATTATGTCGGCATCGAAAGCGCGATGCCTGCGGTACCCGGCATGGCGCCGGAAATCCAGGCTTTGTGTATCGCGCCGTTCGGCATGGAAGAGGGCACTCAGGAAGAGCTGCCTGATGATGAATTCGGACTGGTTATCGGCGAGCCGGTGCGCTTCCGTTTCTTTGCCTCCACCATTCGCCGCGAAGATAAAGTCGGTACGCGCCTGGATTACTGGACCGATGAAGAGCTTGCCGAACTGGCTGAAATTGAAATCACGCTGCCGGAAGAAAACCGCCGGCCCGGTGAGGTAGTGCCCGTGCATTTATGCGCTGCGGTAACCGAAGTCGGCACATTGGAATTGCAAGCCGTTTCTCAAAAAGACAGCGGGCGCTGGAAGATTGAATTTGACGTCAGGGCGGGGGAAGAGCAAAAAATGCAGGACGCAAGTTGATTGTGCGCCCTTTGATGTACATGGTACGAGCTGCGTAACTTGATAGGAGGCCTTCGTAAGGTATGCAGGGCGTATCTTATGAGGATACGTATGTTTTAGACGCCGCTCCGGCCTGCTCCTTAACCAGTTTGGGTACCAGATAGCCGGGTAGAGTGGCTTGAACCTGTTTCATGATCAGCAATGCTTGGGCTTCAGGTACTTCAAAATGGCCGGTGCCGGTGGCTTTGTCCAACAGGTGCAGGTAATAAGGGAGGATGCCGTGCGTGAATAATCGTTCGCTTAATTGACATAGCACTTCTGCATCATCATTAACGCCTTTTAACAGCACGGACTGGTTGAGCAAGGTAATCCTGTGATTGTTTAAAGCCGCGAAGGCGGCAATGACCCGCTCGTTGATTTCATTGGCATGATTGCAGTGTACGACGATGACGATTTGTTTGGTGCTTTGCGCCAGAGCGGCCATTAACTCATCAGTTATCCGGGCGGGCAGGACGATAGGCAAGCGGCTGTGTATCCTGATGCGTTTTAAGTGGTCGATAGAGTCCAGTTTTTGCAGTAGTCGGGTTAATCTGGCATCGTTTAATAACAACGGGTCGCCGCCGCTTAAAATGACTTCCGTGATGTCGGGATTTTCCTGTATATATTGAATGGCCGCGTCTTCTTTTTGTTTACTTAGCTGCAAGTCGGAATAGGGGAAGTTCCGGCGGAAACAATAGCGGCAATTAATCGCGCAACTGCCGGTATTGATAAACAATGCCCGTCCGTAGTATTTGTGCAATACACCGGTTTGCGCGGCAGCCGGGAGATCACCTACCGGGTCGTTATTGAAGCCCGGATAAGCCAATAATTCATCGTTAACCGGCAATACTTGCCGTAATAAAGAATCATGCGGGTTGCCTTTTTCCATGCAGGCGGCAAAACTCAGTGGAACGCGCAATGGAAAATTTCGGGTCGCAGCAACTGAAACCGGCAGGTCTTCGAGCGACAACTGCAAGTAGCGGCATAAGTCTTCTATCGTATTAAAAGCGTCGGCAAGTTGTTGTTGCCAGTTTTTTGTAAAATGTATTGTTTCAGCTTGTTGATCTATTAGGCGTTGATCTGACTGCCCTTGGTCTGACTTATCTGGGGCTGGGAGGCGTTGTTCCGGCATGAAATGGGTTATTTAAAGTTTCTATCGATGGAAAGCCTCCATTATAATGGTCAACTTTTAATTATTGTGTCATCTTGAGGATAAAATGGCTGTTTATAGTACTAATGAGTTTAAAGCCGGGTTAAAGGTCATGTTGGATAATGATCCCTGCGCCATTATTGAAAATGAGTTTGTCAAGCCGGGTAAGGGACAAGCCTTCAATCGGGTTAAAATCAGGAACCTGAAAACCGGCCGGGTGATTGAGCGGACCTTTAAATCCGGTGAGTCGCTTGAGGGTGCTGACGTAGTCGATGTCGCGATGCAATATTTATATAACGACGGCCAGTTCAGGCATTTTATGGTGCCGGATACGTTTGAACAGTATCAGACCGATGAAAAAGTCGTCGGTGATGCCGGCAAGTGGCTAAAAGACCAGGACTCCTGCACCGTCACATTATGGAATGATTCTCCGTTGGCTGTTACTCCGGCCAATTTTGTCGAGTTGGCCATTGTTGAAACCGATCCCGGTGTGCGTGGCGATACTTCAGGCGGCGGCGGTAAACCGGCTACGCTGGAAACCGGCGCCGTGGTCAGGGTGCCTTTATTTGTACAACAGGGCGAAGTTATCAAGGTTGATACCCGCACCGGTGAATATATCTCGCGCGTAAAAGAATAGTGCAGAATGACTGGCGACCCGGTTGCAGTCTGGAGCTTTTGCGCTTAAGAGCACAAATGCTCTATGAAATACGGCGTTTTTTTCTGGCAAGAGATGTGCTTGAAGTGGAAACGCCCTTGCTGGGTCACTGCATCGGGACCGATCCGCAGTTGGCGTTTTTTAGCACTGACTATTGTTCCCCGCCATTGCAGCAAACATTGTTTTTGCAAACATCGCCTGAATTCGCAATGAAACGTTTGCTGGCTGCGGGTAGTGGCTCCATTTACCAGATTTGTAAAGCATTCAGGAATGGTGAGTCGGGGCGTTTTCATAATCCCGAGTTTACTTTGCTCGAATGGTACCGCGTTGATTTTACGCTGTCCCAATTAATGGATGAAATCGATGACTTGATAACGGTGCTGTTTGCAGGGAGAATGCCTTTACAGGCAACGCAAAGAGTCAGCTACCAAGACGTGTTTTATCAGTATACGGGTTTGAATCCCTTGGTGTTTTCGTATCAGGAATACTGCGCTTACGCGCTGGCTCATGAAATACCGGAAGCAGTCAGTATCTGCGGAGACGATCATCCCTTGTGGCTGGATTTTATTTTTAGTCACAAAGTTCAGCCTTTCCTGGGTGAGAATGCTTTATGCATGGTTTATGGCTATCCTGCCTGTCAATCATCATTAGCCAGAATCAATGAGTACAATTCTCAAATCACGGACCGTGTCGAAATTTTTATTAACGGTATCGAATTAGGTAACGGTTTTTATGAGTTGTGCGACGCAATCGAGCAGAACAGGCGCTTTGACGACGAAATAGCGATCAGGCAGCAAAGAAATCTGCCCGTTAGCATTAAAGACAAGCACCTTATTGCCGCGCTGGAAGCCGGTTTGCCGGAGTGTTCGGGGATAGCTATCGGTCTGGATCGTTTGCTGATGGTGTTGTCCAAACGTGACTTGATTGACGATGTCCTTAGCTTTGCTATACACAGGGCTTAAGCTGTTTAAATATTTACTGTGTTATAATTTCACCAGTTTTTTACCCATCAAGACCATGACGATTTATTTTTAGCGGCTTACATGAAATCAAATACCTTTTTTCGTTTGTTATTGCTATGCCTGCTCATTTCCCAAGCGGCTAGAGGTGACGAAGAATTCGTTGTTGAGGATATTCAGGTCAAAGGGTTGCAACGTATCTCTCTGGGTACTGTTTATAACTATCTTCCCATTAATGTCGGTGAAAAATTTTCTTTGGATAATGTGGCCCCGGCTATCAGGGCATTATTCAAAACAGGTTTTTTTAAGGATATTTCCCTGGAAAGGGAGGGCACGACATTGATCGTTAATGTCGTGGAGCGTCCATCAATAGCAAAAATCATTTTTGAAGGCAATAAAGATCTCAGTAAGGATGATCTGAAAAAAGCCCTGGATAAAATCGGCTTGTCTGAAGGTAAGGTCTTTGACAGGCAAGTGCTGGATAAGGTTGAGCAGGAGCTAAACCGTCAATATCTCAGCCACGGCAAATATGGCTTAAAAATCAAGACCGATGTGACAACATTGACGCGTAATCGTGTCGGTATTCATATTACTATTTCTGAAGGCAGGGTTGCCAAGATTAAACAGATCAATATAGTCGGCAATACGGTTTTTGATGATAAGACATTGCTGGATCAGCTTGAACTAAGTACGACCAATTTATTATCTTTTTATAGTAAGGATGACCAGTATTCCAAGCAAAAACTGTCTGCCGATCTGGAAACCTTACGCTCTTATTATCTTGATCGCGGTTATATCAATTTTTCAATTGAATCCACTCAGGTAGCGATTACCCCGGACAAAAAAGATATTTATGTCACTATCAATGTCAAGGAAGGTGATGTATATACGCTGGATAAGGTCAAACTGGCCGGTAATTTGATTGTTGCCCCTGAAGAATTGATTAAGTTGGTCAGCGTTGGTCCGGGCGAGATTTTTTCCAGGAAAAACGCCACCGAAACCTCAAAGGCCATTTCCGATCGATTAGGCGATGAAGGTTATGCTTTCGCTAACGTCAATATGGTGCCGGAAACCAATGAGGCGAAAAAAACTGTCGCTATGACCTTTTTCGTCGATCCGGGTAAACGCGCTTATGTTCATCGTATTAACATGAGCGGCAATACGAAAACCCGCGATGAAGTATTGCGCCGCGAAATGCGGCAAATGGAATCCAGTTGGGCTTCCAGTTCAAAAATCGAACGGTCAAAAACACGTCTTGAGCGTTTGGGGTATTTTGAATCGGTTAACGTTGAAACACCTCCGGTTGTCGGCACGTCAGACCAGATTGACGTCAATTATTCGGTCGTTGAGAAGGCGTCCGGTAATTTGTCGGCAGGTATCGGATACTCGCAGGTGCAGGGTATCGTATTGAACGCCAATATTTCTCAGGATAACGTGTTCGGTTCAGGAAAACGCGTCAATGTCGCTTTTAACAACAGTAGTTATGCCACCAGTTACCAATTTGGGTTTTTCAATCCTTATTTCACACCGGATGGCGTCAGTTTGGGTTACAACCTTGGCTATACCAAGCGGAATGCGGGGCAAATCAATATCGCCAATTATTCTACCAATGTCGCCAATGCCGGCTTGGATTTCGGGATTCCATTAAATGAATTCGATCAGTTACATTTTGGTATGGATTTAAAGCATACCGACTTAATGACATCTGATTTTTCATCGACTCAAATTAATGACTTTGTTAACACGCAAGGCGATAGTTTTTTAACCATGGCGCCGGCGCTGAACTGGACGCACGATACTCTTAACCGGGCAATATTCCCGAACAAGGGCGGTCAGCAACGCTTTTCCGCGCTGGCGACATTGCCGGGTATCAGTGATCTGACCTATTATAAAGTCAGTTATAAGCATCAACTTTATTTTCCCCTGGCTAAGGATTTTACCTTCAGATTACATGGTGAAGCCGCTTATGGCGATGGCTATGGAGACACCGATGATCTGCCTTTCTTTGAAAATTATTTTGGCGGCGGTA
Organism: Methylococcaceae bacterium; assembly: GCA_005772825.1. GTDB lineage: Bacteria > Pseudomonadota > Gammaproteobacteria > Methylococcales > Methylomonadaceae > SXIP01. The sequence goes on from SXIP01000176.1 coordinate 8,644, forward strand.
CCGGTTCTGTGCGTGGATTTAAAAACAATACTATCGGGCCGTTGGATTCCAATAACTTCCCGTTAGGTGGATCCAGTAAAATTATCGGCAATGCGGAATTATTTTTCCCGGTGCCTTTTTTGTCGGAGACAAAATCAGTCAGGCTAGGGACCTTCTTTGATGTAGGCAGAATCGGTAATAGCTTCGGGCTAAGCGATATGAAATATTCCGCCGGTCTTTCAGGTGAATGGCTGTCACCGTTCGGTGCGTTATCGGTCAGTGCGGCGGTGCCTTTGAACGCCGAGTCGGCATCGACTGTCAATGGCGTTACCGTTCCCGGGGATCAAAAACAGATGTTCCAATTCAATTTCGGGCAAAATTTTTAGCAGATGCTCTTTCAGTTTCATTAGCTGCATCCGCTCTATTTTTCGCCTTCTATAATTTAACAATATCAAACACTATTTATTTAACTGTCATCGGAGATCGATTTAACAATGAAAACGAAAATTGCTTTATTTTTAGGATTGTTGCTATCTGCAAATGTGAGTTTTGCCGAGTTAAAAATCGGCTTTGTTAATATTCCGGCCGTGCTGGAAAAAGCGCCTCAAGCTGAAAAAGCTAAAAAACGGCTTGAGCAGGAATTCTCGCCTCGGGATAAACAGCTGGTTGCCCAGCAAAAAGAAATTCAAAGCAAGGAAGAAAGAATGACTAAGGATGCCGCTGTCATGAGTGAATCGGAACGAAGCAATCTGGAAAAGGATATTTTGAATAAGAAAAGAGATGCGAAAAGATCACAGCAAGAGTTCAGCGAGGATTTTAATGCCCGTCGTAATGAAGAGCTGGGTAAGTTGCAACGTCGTATCGTTGAAGCGATTCGCTCAATAGCCAAAGATCAGAATTTTGATTTATTGCTTACAGACGGTGTTATTTACGCCAGTGAAAAGATTGATGTGACCGCTCAGGTTCAGCAAAAATTGTTGGCTATGCCTGAGTAATAGCGACTTTTCGTTTCCATATACACTAACCCTTTAATCAAACATCATAAGTTATGTCTGTTACCTTGGATCTTTTACAAATACAAAAAATCTTGCCGCACCGGTATCCCTTTCTATTAGTCGATAAGGTGATTGCTTGTGAGCCGGGGGTTAGCTTATTAGGGGTGAAAAACGTGACTTATAATGAACCCTTTTTTCAAGGCCATTTTCCGCAAAAGCCCGTTATGCCGGGTGTCTTGATTTTGGAGGCGCTTGCCCAGACTACCGGATTATTAGCTTCAGAAACGGCCGGGGATGAATTGGAGGGTATGATTTATTACTTGGTCGGCATTGATAAGGCGAAATTTAAAAGGCCCGTTGTGCCCGGCGATCAATTGATGTTGAAATCGCTCTTTGTTAAAAGCAAGCGTAATATCTGGGCTTTTGAATGTCAGGCTGAAGTGGATGGCGAATTTGTCGCAAGTGCGGAAATCCGATGTGCAGCGGTGGTGGATTAACTTTGATAAACCCTACCGCTATCATTGATCCCCGTGCCGAACTGGCTGACGACGTTTCTGTCGGGGCTTATTCAGTTATAGGTCCCGATGTTAAAATCGGTGTGGGAACGGTTATAGGCTCTCACGTTGTTATTAAGGGGCCGACTTCGATAGGTAAACAGAACCGTATTTACCAGTTTACTTCAATCGGCGAAGATCCGCAGGACAAAAAATACGCGTCCGAAATAACCCGGCTGGAAATCGGCGACCGGAATACGATACGCGAATTCACTTCTATGCACAGGGGAACGCAGCAGGATCACAGCGTTACCCAGATAGGTAACGACAATCTGTTTATGGCGTATACGCATGTGGCGCATGATTGCATCATCGGTGATCATGTCATTATGGCCAACGGCGCTTCATTAGCCGGTCATGTGCGATTGAACAGCCATGCCATTTTAGGCGGGTTTACCCTGGTACACCAGTTCACTCAAATCGGTCAGTACAGTTTTGCCGCAATGGGTAGTGCGATTACCCAGGATATTCCGCCATTTATTATGGTGGGCGGCAAACCGACAAGGCCGCACGGCATTAATTCTGTCGGTATGGAGCGTAACGGTATCTCCGCCGAAGACATTCGCTTGATTAGAAAGGCGTATAAAATAATCTATAAGATGAATTTGCGGCTGGAGGACGCCATAGACCAGATGGAAGATTTGGCGGGCGACAGCAAGGAATTGTCCGATATGGTCAGCTTTTTGCGTAATGTCAGTCGGGGCATACTGCGTTAGGTGACCAAGTCGAAACTGATTGCCGGTGTTGATGAGGCCGGGCGTGGGCCGCTTGCAGGGCCAGTAGTTGCTGCCGCTGTCATCCTTGATCCGATGCGACCGATTGTCGGGTTGGCTGACTCGAAAACCTTATCCGAAACAAAGAGAGAGTCGCTGGCTAAAACGATCAGGGAGGCCGCATTAAGCTGGTCGATAGCCGAGGCAAGCGTCGAGGAAATTGATACGCTTAATATCCTTCAGGCGACCTTGCTCGCCATGCAGCGAGCCATTAACGGCTTATCCATATACCCCGATGAGGTTTTAATAGACGGCAACCGTCTTCCCGCTTTGGCTATGCCCGCCCAGGCCATTGTTAAAGGGGATAGTAAGGTGCAGGCTATTAGTGCAGCCTCTATACTGGCTAAAGTGGAGCGTGACCGAATGATGCTTGATTATCAGCAACGATACCCTGATTTTTCATTTCATCTGCATAAGGGTTACGGCACCAAGCAACATATAGCCGAGATTGAACAATTCGGTATTTTACCGGTTCACAGACTGACCTTTAATCCGGTAAAGGCCATGCTAAGAAAATAATTCACTTTGAAAGAAGGAACGGGGGAGGGTGTTTAAAACGACCCCAGCGGCTCTTCGTCCATTAACGCAATTTGCTCGCGTAACTCAATAATACGATCCTGCCAATAGCGCGGCGTATTGAACCACGGAAACGCCATCGGAAATGCCGGATCATTCCAGCGCCGCGCAATCCAGGCGGAATAATGGATCAAGCGTAACGTCCGTAACGCTTCGACGAGATGTAATTCGCGGGTATCGAAATCGTAAAAAGTACGGTAACCGGTCAGCAGATGCTTCAGCTGGACCGTCATTTCCTCACGTCCGCCGGACAATAGCATCCATAAGTCCTGTATCGCAGGACCCATGCGGCTGTCATCAAAATCAACGAAATGGGGGCCGTCATCGGTCCATAAAATATTTCCGGGATAGCAGTCGCCGTGTAGTCGCAAGGTATTCACTTTGCCGGCACGGTCAAAGCAGCGTCTGACGGCGCTCAGTGCGTGGCTGCTAACAGTGCTGTAAGCCTCGATCAGGTCGGCGGGTATGAAATCCCGGCTGAGCAGATAATCACGGGGCTCATCACCAAAACCGGCGATATTCAGGGTGGGGCGTTCTTTAAAGGGTTTTAGCGCGCCAACGGCATGAATGCGGGCAACAAGCCGTCCCATCCATTCCAGTTTCTCCCGGTTATCAAGTTCCGGTACGCGCCCGCCTTGTCTGGGGTAGACGGAAAAGCGAAAGCCGTTGATCAGATGCAGCGTCTTGTTTTCGCTATCAGGCAATGCCGGTACAACCGGTATTTCACTGTCCGACAATTCCTTTACAAAGGAATGTTCTTCAAGGATGGCAGGCGTCGACCAGCGCTCGGGTCGGTAAAACTTGGTAACAATAAAGGATGAATTTTCTATGCCGACCTGATAGACACGATTTTCATAGCTATTGAGGGCAAGCAGCCTGCTATCGCACTGTAAACCGATGCTATCCAGGGCATTTAAAATAAGATCGGGGGTCAGGTCTGAAAAAGGTGTGAGATGCGTATTCATTGAAGCATTGTAACCTTCTGATCTTGCAATAGCGAGTACCAGTGCAGCAATGTAAAAAGGTTACGGCAAAACTCACAGCGTTTATTCAGGTCTTTCTTGAGGGCCTTGCGTATCAGCCGGGTCGCCTTCATAGGGCGTTGCATATTTACAGTCATTTTGCGGACAGACTTTTTCCACCCCGCGTCTTTTGGTTTCCTTTACCGTCAGGATAGGCCAGTGGCATTCCGGGCAGCTTTCGTTTATCGGCGCATTCCACAGCGCATAATCGCATTTTGGATATTCCGAACAGGAATAAAATATTTTGCTGTTCCGCGATTTGCGTTTCAGTATGTTGCCTTTCTTGCATTGCGGACATTCAATACCGGTGTCCAGCGGTTTTTCCAGGGGTTCAATATGACGACATTTGGGGTAAGCGCTACAGCCGATGAATTTGCCGTAGCGACCGGTCTTGAGTACCAACGGTGATGCGCATACAGGGCAGACCCGGCCTTCTACGGTTTCAGGTTCGTCGGAAGCGCCGGCGTCTTCATTCAAATTTCGGGTGTAGGAACATTCAGGATAGTTGGTGCAGCCTATAAATCGGCCGTTTCTGCCCAAACGGATGGACAGCGGGCTGTTGCATTCGGGGCAAAGCTCATCAATGGCTTCCTGAGTCACATCTTTACGTTGGACGCTTTCCTCTTTTTCGTGAATCAGCGTTGTGAAGGGCGTCCAAAAAGCACGCATGAGCGGAATCCAGTCTTTTTCACCGCGCGACACGGCATCGAGATCATCTTCCAGATTCGCCGTAAAATCATAATCAACGTATTTGGTGAAGTGCTCGGTCAGAAATTTGTTAACAATACGGCCTACATCGGTAGGGTAGAAGCGCTTGTTATCGAGCGTGACATATTCACGGTTTTGCAGCGTTGAAATAATCGATGCGTAGGTCGACGGTCGACCGATGCCGTGTTCTTCCAGCGCTTTAACCAGACTGGCTTCACCATAGCGCGGCGGCGGCTCGGTAAAATGCTGTCCGGTCAGAATGTCGTTGAGTGGCACCGGGCGACCTTCCTGCATCGGCGGCAGAAAGCTTTCCTTGTCATCACTTTCCTTGCTGTCATCCTTGCCTTCCAGATAAACCGCCATAAATCCCGGAATGGCGATGGTGGAGCCGGTGGCCCTGAAAATGTGTTTGCCATCGCCACAGCTTAAATCAACAGCGACCATATTCAGCGTGGCATGGATCATCTGGCAGGCGATGGTGCGTTTCCAGATCAGTTCGTAGAGCTTGAACTGTTCAACGCTCAGGTGACTTTTTATTTCGCCGGGCAAATAGCGTAGCGAAGTAGGGCGTATCGCTTCATGCGCTTCCTGGGCATTTTTTGACTTGGTTTTAAATTGCCGAGGTTCTTTAGGCACGTTTTCAGCGCCGTAGATTTCTGTAATCAACTCACGCATTTCCTGGACCGCTTCCACCGACAGGTTGACGGAGTCGGTACGCATGTATGTGATCAAGCCCGCGGTTTCGCCGCCTATATCAATCCCTTCATACAGTTGCTGGGCGACCATCATGGTGCGTTTGGTGGTGAATCCCAGTTTACGCGATGCCTCTTGTTGCAGGGTCGAGGTAATAAAAGGCGGGGCGGGATTACGCTTTTGCTGTTTCTTTTCCTGTTTGCTGACCAGTAGTTGACCGTCGGCGGCATCTAATAAAGTTTGTTTGGTCTTTTCCGCCAGTTCTTCATTATCAATGCTGAATTGAGCCAGTTTTTCGCCATCGAAATGTGTTAACTTGGCTTTAAAAACCTGTTCCTGTTCCGTTAATACGGCATCAATTGTCCAGTATTCTCTGGTTTTAAAGGCTTCGATTTCCTGTTCACGTTCGACAATCATTCGTAAGGCGGGACTTTGTACGCGTCCTGCCGATAGCCCTCGGCGAATTTTTTTCCACAGCAAGGGCGACAGGTTAAAGCCTACCAGATAATCCAGCGCGCGGCGTGCCTGCTGGGCATTGATTAAATTGACAGCGAGTTGTTCCGGGTTGGCGATGGCTTCGGTGACGGCTTTTTTGGTGATTTCATGAAAAACCACGCGATGCACGGGTTTGTCTTTCAGCAGTTTTTTTTCCTTCAGCAGTTCATACAAATGCCAGGAAATGGCTTCGCCTTCTCTATCCGGGTCAGTTGCGAGGTATAAAGTGTCTGCGGTTTTAAGGGCCTTGCTGATGGCTTGAACATGGCGCTGATTACGTTCGATGACTTCGTATTTCATCGCGAAGTCATTATCAGGGTCGACGGCGCCTTCTTTGGGAATCAGGTCACGGACGTGACCGTAAGAGGCTAAAACCTGGAAGTCTTTGCCTAAATATTTCTCTATGGTTTTAGCTTTTGCAGGAGATTCTACAATGACAAGGTGCTTGCTCATTTAATATGGCGAAAGGTAATGGGCGAAAGGCGAATTTAAAGGGCGAAAGGCGAAAGATACAATGGCGGGCGATGCTGTTAATTTTGCACCTTTAGCCTTTGCTCTTCCGTCTTTTGCCTGTTTAGTGCAAATAAGTCGGAACAAGGTCATATACAAGATCTTCCATCCTGGAGAAAGCAATTTCCTCATCCGGTTGGCTCAGTAAGACCATCAGCACTATCCATTTCAGTTTTTCCATGGAGATTTCTTCATTTTCCAGCGCCATTGCCCGGTCGATAACGATTTCCCGGTTCGCTGAGTTCAGAATATTATTTTGTTCAAGGAACATAATAAGATTCAGGCATTCAATATCCAGTTTTGCTTTTTCCTCCGCACAGAAAATGCGGAACGCCGGAGAGACGGTAGGTTTGATTGCTCGTTGCATGCTCAATGATTCCAGCCAGTCGAACGCCTTGTTAACCTCGATTTGTTCAAAGCCTGCTTCCAGAAGCTCTGTTCTGATGACATCACTCTCAGGCAGGATTTCGAGCTCATCTTCCATATAATTTTCAAACAGGTACATCAGGACATCAAAAATATTTTCTTTCATAGTGTATTTGCTATTTATGATTGTGCATTTTAGGATTATGCCGTTTACGATTTACTTTACCCTCGTATAACAACCGCCGGCGGATGCTTCTATGTAACCTTGCAATTCCAAAATCAGTAGCATTGACGAAATAATTTCAACCGATAAACCGGTATTTTCAACCAGATTATCTATAGAAGTTGGGCTGAACATGACAAGATTCAATAATGTTTGTTGCTCCAGGTCAAGCTTTGATTGC
>SXIP01000177.1 GCA_005772825.1 Methylococcaceae bacterium
AGGGCCGGGGAGAGGGGAAATATGATCAAGCAAGATCATTTCGATGTCATTGCGCCGGAAGCGCTCCGCCAGATGAGCCTGGGTCAGCAACAACTTAATACCGGCATCCTGCAACATATAGTCCAGGCGCTCGTCAGGATAACCTGGGTCCAACGGCACATAGGCCGCTCCCGCCTTAAGCACCGCCAACAAGCCGACGATCAGTTGCAGGGAACGCTCGGCACTGACGCCGACCCGACTTTCCGGGCCTATGCCCCCGGCATTGAGCGCATCGGCCAGGCTGCTTGCACGGCTGTCAAGCTCGCCGTAGCTTAAGGTTTGCCCGGCGAAGACCAGCGCGGTTTTTTCCGGCGCGGCTTTTGCCTGCGCTTCAAAGCGTTGATGTACCAGCATCGGCGGACATGATCTCGAGAGCTCCGATGGCCTGTTCCAGTCGAAAAACAGTTGTTGACGTTCCCTGTCGGTCAGCAACGGGAGTTGCGCAATCGGCAGGTTCGGGTCCATGACCGCACCCGCCAGCAAGGTTTGCAGATGTCCGGCCATCCGTGCGACAGTGGCGGCATCAAACAAATCGGTGTTGTATTCGAACAGCCCCTGCAATTGGCCGTCACTCTCTTCGATAAACAGCGTCAGGTCGAATTGTGCGGCGTGATTGTTGAGATTTAACGGTGTCGCCGATAAGTCGGGTATCTCGAAGGCGCTCGTCGGCACGTTTTGCACGGCCAGCATCACCTGGAATAACGGCGTATGATCGGCATGGCGCACCGGGTTCAGCGCCTCCACCAACTGCCCGAAAGAAAAATCCGCGTGCATCTGGTCTTGCAAGGCCTGATTGCGGATATGGTTAAGCAAGGCCGAGAAAGGCATATCATCGGATAGTTGGCAACGCAACACCAGCGTGTTGACAAAAAACCCGATCAGATCGGCTATCTGGGCCTGATTCCGGCCCGCAACCGGATAGCCCATGGTCATGTCCTTGCTGCCGGTATAGCGATACAGCAGGCTGTTAAACGCGGCGGCCATGACCATGAACAGCGTTGCGTTATGCTGCTTGCACAAGGCCTTGACGGCGCTGCCGAGCGACTGTCCAATGCTAAATTCGTACAGGTCGCCGCGATAACTTTGCAGCAGCGGCCTCGGACGGTCGGTAGGCAATTCCAACAGCGGCGGGCCATTGTGCAATTTTTGCGTCCAGTAGCTCAGTTGTTTTTCCCATCGCTCCACCTGTTGGGCTTGCCAGACGCAAAAATCGCCGTATTGAATGGTCGGTTCCGGCAGGCTTGACGGCAAGCCCTTGCTGAATCGCTCATAAAGCGCGGCCACCTCTTTCATCATGAGCCCGACCGACCAGCGGTCCGCCGCGATATGATGCAGGACCAACACCAGGGTGTGCCTGTCCTTGCCCAGCACAGCCAGCATAACGCGTAGCGGAGCCGCCGCCGATAGGTCGAAGGGCGCGCGGATAAAGGCCTCGGCGCAATCGTCAAAGGCTGCCTGCGGGCTGTCGGTCAAATCCAGCCTGAATCGTGTTAATCCGCTCTCCGACATCACGCATTGCCTCGCTTGCCCCTGCTCGTCGACAAAACGAGTGCGTAATATTTCATGTCGGCGCACCACTTCGTCGAGGCTTTGCTGCAAGGCTTCGGTATTCAATGCGCCGTTAAAACGTATCGCTCCGGCCATGTTGTAAATGGGATTATCGGGTTCCAGTTGCGACATGATCCACAGACGTTGCTGGGCGTACGACAATGGCGCCTGGGTATCGGGCCGACGTTTTTTAACCGGATTATCGGCTGTCCTGTTTTTATCAAGCTGCAAGATCAGGTTTGCGCGGCCTTGCCCGGCGCTTTGGTGTTTTTTTGTCGATGCTTGTTGCATGGTTACGGCCTCCAAATCGTTGTTAGTTCCTTTGTATGCAATCTGTAGGGTATCCGGCGGACCTGTCCTATGATTAACGGTATGCACACCCTACAGAATTAATGGCAGTGAGGTCTTTGTCCGGCAAGTTAAGCAAAATCGCTCAAGCCTCTCTATGCTAAAAGAGACGATCCAATTTATGGCCCCCTCACCTGGAAAGGCATGTTTAAGTCATATTCAGGCAATACTTCACACTACCTTGTGAAGGGCGCAAAAAGCTTGATGAGAGGGGGACTAAGAGGGTGATGTGACCAGATTATCTAGAACATAAGAGCGTTTGAGATAATTCGAGTTTAGGGATACTATGACTTGCTTTAAATACTTAGCAAGTAGCAAGTAGCCCGTATGGAGCGTAAGCGTAATACGGGACATCGGAGCTACGAACTCCCCGGATTCCGCAAGCTCCATCCGGGCTACTGGTTAACCAATAGCGCGTAATTCGCACTACACTCATTTGGTATATTTGAACCAACTTTCAAGGAATCAGCCGCGATGAAATCCAAAACCTTGACCCCGCAATCGACTGCCGCCAAAACAAAAGTAGATATGAGCCATGCGCACGAGCCGAAACTGGTCTTTGCCATTATCGGCCTCGTTATTGCCGCGCTTTTCTTTACCGTTGGCAGCCTGATCAATGAATTGCATAACGCAGGTTCGGAAGCTCCGCCGTGGTGGCCTTATATTTTGCTTGGCATGGCCCTGTTTGTGGCGCTGGGCTTTGAGTTTGTCAATGGTTTTCACGATACCGCCAATGCGGTCGCCACGGTCATTTATACGCATTCCCTGCCCCCGTTGGTTGCCGTGATTTGGTCGGGTTTTTTCAATTTTCTGGGGGTGTTGGTATCAAACGGAACGGTCGCCTTCGCCATTATTTCCTTGTTGCCCGTTGAGTTGATTTTACAGGTGGGTTCAGGGTCCGGCTTTGCCATGGTGTTTGCTTTATTGATTGCAGCGATTGCCTGGAATCTCGGCACCTGGTGGTTTGGCTTGCCCGCATCGTCCTCGCATACCATGATAGGCTCGATTGTCGGCGTAGGTATCGCCAATGCCTTGATGCACGGTCGCGACGGCACCAGCGGCGTCGACTGGGAGCAGGTGACCAAAGTGGCTTACGCGCTGCTGCTGTCGCCCGTCATCGGTTTTATGCTGGCGGCCGGCATGTTATTGCTGCTGAAAGCCATGGTAAAAAACCGGGCGCTTTATAGCGAACCGAGGAAAGACCATGCCCCGCCCTGGTGGATTCGCGGCATCCTGATTCTCACCTGCACCGGTGTGTCTTTTGCCCACGGTTCCAATGACGGCCAAAAAGGCATGGGCTTGATCATGTTGATTCTGGTCGGCACGGTGCCCCTGGCTTATGCGTTAAACCGCGCGATGCCGGTCGATCAGGTAACCGAGTTGGCGGCCATCACCAAAGTCACGCAGCAGTCTCTGGAAAAAATGAGTCCGTCAATGACGCTTGCTAAAGACCCCCATGCCATTCTTGAGGACTATTTGCGCACCAATACCTTTACGCCGGAGATCATACCAGCCCTAACCGCCATGACCGGTGTTATCGGTGACCAAATCAGAGCTTATGACAACTCGCTGGCGAAAATATCGTTGGGTAATGAAGTCAATATGCGCAAGGACATGTATTTGTCAGCCGAGACGATCAACAAGCTAGAGAAAAACGCGCATGTCAGCTTCGATCCTGAAACCAAAAGCAATATTGAAGCCTTCAAAAAACTGCTCAATAACGCCACCAAATTTATTCCACTATGGGTCAAGATTATCGTCGCGATTGCATTGGGGCTTGGCACTATGGTTGGCTGGAAACGCATCGTGGTAACGGTTGGCGAGAAAATCGGCAAAACCCATTTAACCTATGCCCAGGGTGCGGCCGCAGAGATTGTTGCGATGGCGACGATTGGCCTGGCGGATGATTTTGGCGTGCCGGTCTCCACGACCCATGTGCTGTCATCCGGTATCGCGGGTACTATGGCGGCCAACCACTCGGGCCTGCAACTGGATACGATACGCAACATTGTCATGGCCTGGGTATTTACGCTACCCGCTGCCATGGTGCTTTCGGGGGCGTTGTACTGGGTCTTTAGTCATTTTGCCTAGATCAATATTCATTGACCGGAGACTCGCCAAGCGCCTGATAATCGGCCACCTTATCGACAAATTCGGCAATCGTCGGCGCTTCAAACAGTATTTTTACCGGCAGTTCCATAGCGAATAATTCCTGTACCCGCAGCATGATCTGGACGCCCGATAACGAATGCCCGCCAAGGTCAAAAAAATTGTCATGAATGCACAATTGCTTGATGCCGAGTATTTCCCTCCAGATACCGGCCACGGCCTCTTCCGCCTCGTCCCTCGGCGCCACCGGCTCGCGCTTTTTCAGTGCTTGCGGCTCCGGTGCACGCAAGGCGCGGCGATCCAGTTTACCGTTGGCGTTCAACGGCATAGCCTCCAGAAATACGAACGCAGCCGGCACCATGTAATCCGGCAGGCTGTTTGCGAGCGCCGTTTTTAGAATTGCCGGTCGTACATTTTCATCTTGTCCGGCGACCAGGTAAGCCACCAGGCGTTGATTACCGGGCCGGTCTTCCCGAACTAGCGCCACCGCTTCTTTAATGCCCGGATATTGCAGCAGACGGGATTCAATTTCGCCTAATTCAATCCGGTAACCGCGCAACTTGATTTGCGTATCGACACGTCCGCAGAATTCAATAGCGCCGTCACTGCGATAGCGCGCCAGGTCGCCGGTCTTATACAAGCGCTTGCCGTTCAGGGCGAATGGGTTGGGCATGAATTTTTCGGCTGTCAGTTCCGGTTGGTTAAGATAACCGCGGGTGATACCGTCGCCGCCGATATGCAGCTCACCGATTACGCCGACCGGAACCGGCTGGCAATAGCGATCCAGAATATAAACCTGCATATTGCTGATGGCTTGCCCGATGGGGACAACAGTATCGGCTTGTTGCTCCTGTACGGCATGAACAGTACTCCAGACCGTCGCTTCGGTCGGACCGTATTCATTGTAAAGACAGACATGCGGTAATAGGGCGTGATGCTGTCCGGCGACGCTTTCGGAACAGGCTTCGCCCGCGACAATAACGGTTTGCAGGCTCGCCAATCGGGGCGTCGGCACATAGTCCAGCAAGGCGGCATAAAGCGACGGCAACGCCAATAGATGCGTGACTTGCCGCCGCTCGATCAAGGCGCCGAGAGCAGACGGGTCTTTCTGTTCGTTATCTTCAGGGAGGCAGAGGCAACCGCCCCGGCTCAATGTCCAGAAGATACCGGCAACCGAGCTGTCGAAGGCAAATGAGGACAGCAGCAGGTAACAAGCAACCGGCTCTTGGTAATACTGGAAACGGGCCCAGGTAGAATGCATGACATTGCGATGGCTGACCATCACGCCTTTGGGTTTACCGGTGGAACCGGAGGTGTAAATCAGGTAGGCGGTATTGTCCGCAACGGCCAGCGGTTGCAGATTCTGTGCACAACAGTCGGCGTAAACCGCGAAGGTCCTGTCCACACAAATGACCTCAGCGTTTGCGTGAATGATGGTTTCGATCAGGTGCGGACGGGTCAGTAACAAGCGAATACCGGCGTCCTCAAGCAAATAGTTCCGGCGCTCCGATGGGTAAGCCGGGTCGATAGGCACATAAGCGGCGCCGGCTTTAAGAATCGCCAGCAAGCCGATCAGCAGTTCCAGTGATCTTTCCATGCACACGGCAATCCGGGTCTCAGGCCCCGCGCCGCGAGCGCGCAGATAATTCGCCAGTTGATTGGCTTCGGCGTTAAGCTCGGCATAGCTTAATGATTGATGTTGAAATACCGCCGCTATTGCTTCGGGCGTTTTTTCCGCCTGGTTTTCAAAGCACTGATAGATTAACAAGTCCTGCGGATAAGGTAACCGGGTTTTATTCCAGGCCAGCAATTGCCGCTTGCGCTCGGGCACCGTCAGCAAAGGTAATTCAGCCAAACGCATGGCGGGATACGCCAGAATGCCCTGCATCAGGCACTGAAAGTGCCCCAACATGCGCAACACAGCATCTCGTGTGAATAATTCGCGACGATACCGGAATATCGCCGATAAGCCGTCCTCGGACTCTGCCATCATCAAGGTCAAATCGAATTGGGCGACGCCGTCATGTAAAGCAAGCGTTTCGGCTTGAATACCCGGCCAGTCTATTACAGCGCCGTCGCTGCCCAACGCCAGCGAAACGGCGTCAGGAACGGCGCTCACCCCGCCCTGCAATACGAACATCACCTGATAGAAGGGCCATGATCCTTTGTCACGGTCAGGCTGCATTTTTTCCACCAGCAGAGAAAAGGGGTAATCCTGATGCGCCAGAGCACCGAGCACGGTTTGCCTGAGCTCGGCCAGATAGCTGATAAACGACTTGTCGCCGCCGGGCTGGGTGCGCAAGGCAACGGGATTGACAAAATACCCCACGACCTCTGAAAAATCCTGCTTGGGCCTGCCCAGGGTCGGCGTACCGACAATCACATCCTGCTGCCCGCTGTATCGATACAGCAATACGTTAAAGAGCCCCAGCAATACCGTGTACAGCGTAGCGTTGTTGGTATCGGCCAGCTTGCGGAGCCTGTGCGTGGTGTGCGGATCAATCATCAGCGTTTCAGAACCACCGCGATAAGAGCTAGCCGAAGCCCGCGTTCTATCGGCAGGTAATTCCAGCTTCGGCAATTCGCCGCCCAATTGCTGTCGCCAGTAAGCCAGATCCAGTTCGGCCTGTTCGCTGTCCAGGTAATTTTTTTGCCAGTCTACGTAATCGCTATAACGGCTGGTCAGTGGCGGCAAGTCGGCCTGTCTCCCTGCGAGTTGAGCGGCGTAACACTGTTTCAATTCATCCAGCAGCGTGATCAGAGATCGAAAATCAACGGCGATATGATGGGCGCAAAACACCAAGATGTGATCGTTACCGGCAATGCTGAACAATTGAGCTCTGAGTAATGGGCCTTTTTCCAGATCAAAAGGTCGCCCGATGTAATCGCTGATATTTTTCGTTCTTTCCGCATCATTGGCGCAAGTAATCAGGCCCAGCAAAAATTCCGATTCCGGCAACAGCACCTGCACCGGCTCCAGGGCATCGTTGACCCGGTAGGCGGTGCGTAATTGTTCGTGCCTGTTGACCAGCATCGCCAAAGCAACCCGTAGCGCTCCCGCATCAATGGCCGAACGAATGCGCATGGCTACCGGCATGTTATAAACTGGGCTTTGCGGCTCGAGGCAGCAAACCGTCCAGATAGCCTGCTGACCCAGCGACAAAGGCAGCTCCGCAACGGGTCGCGATGCCTCGGATAAGGCCGCACCGCCAGCAAGCTTATCGGCTTTCGCCAAAGCAAGCGCCTGTTCGGCGACAGCCCGGATGGATTGATCATCCAGTAACAAAGCCACCGGCAGGTTGATAGCCAAAAACTCGTCGATAAAATATTTCAACTCCATCGCTTTCAGGGAATCGATACCCAAGCCCATGATCGGCGTCCGCTCGCACACATCAGTAGCAAGAATCTGCTCCAACGCCAGGCCGGATAACGCCGCCACTTTGGCAGCCAGGTATTGCGTCAATATCTGTGCCCCCGAATCTTGCGGTGCCAATAGCAAGGCCTGACGCAGTAAGGCCTGTTCAGGCCCGGGCAAGCGCCCGGTCGCTCCCGCGTCCGTATTCTGTATCACCGTTCCACTGCCATGCGAGGCCTCCTGCTTTAACTCATCCAGCGCCACCGGCGTGAATTGCTGATTTTCAAAGGCTTCCCGGCATGCCGAACGGCGGATTTTACCGCTGGTGGTTTTTAATACCGACCCTGGTTTCAATAACACGATGGTATCGACCTGGATACCGCATTCATCGGCCAAACGGCTGCGTATCGCGGCTAATTCGCGTTGATATTCGGCTTGCCGCAGATGACTGCGCTTTAACTCCGCAAGCAGCACCAACTTTTCACCGTTAGACCCGGCCACCGCGAAAGCCGCCGAACAGCCGGGGTTTAAAGCGCCTGTCGATGCTTCGGCGGCGGCTTCCAGGTCGTGCGGATAATAGTTGCGACCACGCACGATAATCAGATCCTTGATGCGCCCGGATACGAACAGCTCACCGTTGTCGATAAAACCCAGGTCGCCGGTGCAAAGCCAGGTTGTTTGCCCGGCGTCGGTAACAAAGGTCTCGGCGGTCGCTGATGCGTTTTGCCAATAGCCTTTGGCGATGCTCGGCCCGCTGACCTGGATTTCACCGATTTGCCCGTTTTCGCAAAGCGCGCGGCTGTCGGGATGAATAATCCTGACGGCGTGGTGCTCGCCGACAGTCCCGCAGCCGACCAGGCGCCGATAATCGGTCAAAGACGCCGGATTGGAACAGGCCAGGCGTTCTTCCAGCCGCGATTTATTAAAAGCTTTCACCGTAGGCGCGGTATTTTTGCTGACGCCGCTGACCAGTAAGGTGGCTTCGGCCAGACCGTAACAAGGATAAAAGGCTTCCCGGCGGAATCCGCAACCGGCAAAGGCATGCTCGAAGCGCTCCAGCGTCGCCGCCTGTATCGGTTCGGCGCCGTTAAAAGCCAGCTTCCAGGAACTCAGATCAAGCCCGGCCTTCTCGTCCTCGGTAATTTTCTGCGCACACAATTCATACGCGAAATTGGGGCCGCCGCTGGTATGGGCACGATAATCGGAAATCGCCTGCAACCAGCGCAAGGGCTGCTCCAGGAATGTCATCGGCGACATCAGGATAGCCGAAGCGCCTGTATATAAAGGCTGCATGATATTACCGATCAGGCCCATGTCATGATACAGCGGCAACCAGCCGACGACGGTGGAATCACTGTCATGACCGAAACTCGACTTGATCAATTTCTGGTTCGCCAGCAGGTTGCCGTGGCTAACCATGACACCCTTGGCGTTACCGGTGGAGCCGGACGTGTATTGCAGAAAAGCCAGCGTCTCTTCGTTCAATCGCGGCGCGATCCATGCCTCGCTGTCATCATCGAGCCTGTCGGTCAGCAGCCAGCGTTGATTGAGACAACCGTCTTGTTGCGAAGCCAAGACCGTTGCCGAGCCCGCAATCGCTTCGGTGCTGAGTATGATCGCCGCTTGGCTATCGGCCAGGATGGCTTGCAAGCGCGGCAAATTACGCTGATTCCTGGGCGGATAAGCCGGAACCGCAATCACGCCCGCATACAGGCAACCGAAAAAAGCGGCGATATAATCCAGCCCGGCGTTATACAACAGCAGCGCGCACTCACCCTGCAAGCCTGAAGCCTGTAAGCTCGCGGCGATAGTGCGCGCGCGCCTGTCAAGTTCGCCGTAACTGAACGATACCGGCGGTTTACCGCTGTCGGCAAGAAAGCTATAGGCGGTTTTACCGGCGTGTTGCTGCGCCCGCAACCGGAGCAACTCGACTAACGTGCCGACAGTATCGACATTAGTGGTAGCGGAATTGATCAAGCGACAATCAACTCCCTCTCCAGCGGGAGAGGGCTGGGGTGAGGGGGAATCAAATGAAACTTTATTTCCTGTTACCTCTATGCAATCCCTGTCGTTCTCATGAAAATAATGCGCCTGCTGTTTCATAGTGATGCCTGATGCAGCTCAACCGGCCTGTTCGCCGCAAACACCGCCGCCAAGTCCAGGTCGGTCGGCACCGAAAACGCCAGTTCCTGTTTACAAAATGCTTCCCAGTCCGGGGTTCGACTGTCAAACACCAGGTTTTCACGCGGCCACATCGACAGCGTCACGGTGAAATCCTCGTGCAAATACAAGACCGCGTCATCATCGAGATCCGCCTGATTTTCCCGCCATGCCGGAAATTTCCTCAGCGTATTGACGGGATAGGCCTTGCAATAAGGGCGCGCCTCGCCATCCGGTTCCAAACCCTTGCTTTGCTGAGCCTGTTGCAGCAATGCGGCGCTTTCCACATGCGCCGCAGCCAGGGCGATCTTGTAAGCTGTCCGTTTATCGAGGCCGGTATTGCCGGTATCGGCACCGGCATCCAGCAGCTTTTGAATAATGCCCGTGTACCCCTTACCCGCCGCCCAGTTCAACGCCGTCCAACCGTAATCATCGCGCTGATCAACGGCTTCTCCACCGGCAATCAAGGCTTCAACACGTTCACTATCACCGGCTTTCGCCGCTTCGATCAGTTTTAATTCACACATAATTTAATTCACTCATAACCAATTCCTGAAATTCGAAAAGGCATCCTTTCCTTCATTATTACAAAAGAGACGATTCAATTTTTGGCTCCCCTCACCTGGACAGGCCTATTTAAATCATATTCAGGCAATACGACACACTTGGCTTAGGAACATGCATTGGCACTTTTCGAAGCGAAAAACTCAGATTTCGCTTGCATAATTTTTTCAACATGGGAAGTGTGGCGAATAGTGTAAGATGTTCAGTAAATTTATCAGGACCTTACGCTCATAAAACCCTAGGCTTTCAATTGGCAATTGAAAGTTTTCTGGTAAATTATCGATATAAATGAAATGTGAAAAACATCGCGCGATGAAGATGATTGGCAACATTTCAATATGCCGACTGGGATATAAATTTATCTGCTAACACAAAATTGATCAGTTTAGGAGGGAATGGCAATGTCTTGTTATACGCTTGTTTATACTAGTGTGGCTAACCAAAAAATGTCCGAAGAACATTTGAAGGCACTACTAAAAAAATCCAGAAAAAAGAACGAACAATTAAATATCACTGGCATGCTACTTTATTTGGATCCTTATTTCATCCAAGTGCTGGAAGGCGAAGAAGCGATTATTATTGG
The DNA here is from genome assembly GCA_005772825.1 of Methylococcaceae bacterium. GTDB lineage: Bacteria > Pseudomonadota > Gammaproteobacteria > Methylococcales > Methylomonadaceae > SXIP01. Next base: position 10,707 of record SXIP01000177.1, read on the forward strand.
TTTATACGAGACGATTAGACGAGATAAGCGACACCAAAAAGTTTCCCTCATTTATAAAAAGCCGGTTGAAGAACGTTGTTTTGACAATTGGTCTATGGGGTTCAATATACTGGACAAAGAAAATATAGTTGCCATTGATGGCTTTTCCGACTTTTTACAAAGACATAACCCGGATTTCTTCAAAAAATCTCCCAATAGAGTTACTGAACTACTCAACATGTTTAAAAAGGAGACTTTATTTTAATTACAATACAACGAGTTATGAAATTTTCATTTCAGATAAAATGAATATAGCTTTCCATCAAATTGAGCCGGGCAACAGCTTTATCGTTGCCCGACATTCAGGTATCCAATAATGCCACATCCTTGATCAAATCAGAAAGTCATTGCAATATAGGAACTTTGGAATGTCGGGCACGAACAGCATGTGCCCGACCGGCTTAATTCTCTCTGCAGATCGATTATTTTATACGCCCTCAGCTGTCAACAAGATATAGCGCGATTGCCCTGCTTCTACCCTAGAATTTATTAACAATCAATCGACCGCCTGACATTACCAAATCAGGGTATTCCAGTATTTTGAAGCGCTGGAAGGGGTTGCCGCGCACCGCGATAATATCGGCGGGAGCGCCGGGTTCCAGTGTGCCAAGCTGCGCCAGACCCAAATGTTTGCCGGCTTCGGAAGTGACTGCCTTGAATACGTTGACAACATCGCTAAAGTCAATCGACGCGCCGCTGGTTAAATGCAGCATCAGCGCCATTTCCTCGCCGTTGATTCCCCAGGGAACATTGTCGTGGGCAATCTCGGAGCCGTAAATAAATTTAGCGCCTTTGGCGGCGAGGCTCATAGTATTGGAATGGATGCCCGTATGCGTAGCGGTATTCACGCAAGATGACAGCGTATCAATGGTGGTAACGAAAGTAACGCCCTGATCCACCGCGCGCTGCAACAAATCTTCACTGATTGCTGAACAGGGCATGTGAGCGAATTCATCAACGCCGGCGATAAGAGCGCGTTTAAACCCGGTATTTTCACCGACATGGGCGATAACCCGCTTGTCGAGCGCATGGGCTTTAGTCACTATCGCCTTGACGATGTCGGTGGATAGTATGGGCCACGGCGTTGCAGGCACAGGACCTTCATGGGGCTGCATCCACGGTGCGCCGGTTTCACCGCCGGGTTCCAGAGCAATCTTGATGGCCGTTACGCCGCCGTCGACAAGATGCTGGACCACTTCTTCCGCTTCCAGTACCGACGCAACCGGATAACCAATCTTGTCATAGCCGCCGTTACCACCACCGAAGATATTCAGCGGGTAGCCGCCCGGCGCCTGGATAATCGGGCCTGTGCTCAATAAGCGCAGTTTGCCCTGACCACCCTCGGGCGGCTTTAATGGACCGCCGGTGTCCTGGACGGTGGTAATGCCATGCTCGAGTACATCGGTCTTGTTGACGTTCTGGAAAGTGACATGCGCATGCGATTCGATAAAGCCGGGTAAAATCGTTGCATCGCCCAGGTTAATCCGGTTCACGCACAGCCCCCATAATTCATTGCGGGAACCGACCTGCTTGATTTTATTGCCCTCAATCAACACCGCTTTATTGGCCTGTGGAAAATTGACGCCGTCAAACACTTGATTGGCTATCAACAGTTGGCATGGCTTGTTTGCGCCGAGGGCATGCGCGTCAAATGCCGCGCCCTGCGATAAGATGAGCGTGGATAATAAATAGAGAGGGGTTAATCGACTTTTGGACTTCATGTGTTTTCCTGCATGTTTTCTGATGTTGAAGAGTTATTATTAATTTTGGAGTCACGACTCGGCCCTCCATAGTGCGGTTTATTAAGCGCATGATTTGTGCCAATCGAGCATTGCCGGAGTGAAAAGGCAGTACAGATAGCCTGAGCATTTGATTCCCTCTCGCAGAGAGCGGGAGAACAAGCTCCCGGAGTAATTTCATGCCCTTTCCTTAAGGGGAAATAATTGCATTAACTGTGTGATATGCCGCAGTCAACTGTGTCATATCACGCATAATCCCTGTAAAGTGCGTCAATCAGATTAATTTACTACCCTGAGTCACAAGCGATGACCTATTCGAATAAGATAAAAGCGTTTATTGTCCTCCTGATCGTGTTCGCCGTTTTGGGAAGAGTCGGACTTTATTACCTGGATAAAAAATATGACGCCTGGCATCGTCCATGGGCTTATAGCGACGACCCGAACAAGCCGTTGCTGGTGGGGAAATGGGCTGGCGAATACAGTGACCCCGACCGCATTTTGCATAAGATAGAAATGGAAGTGTTTGTGCCGACCACGGATGAGGAAAGATGGCGCAAACTCAATCGCCCGCATGGCGGCAGAAGCGGCACCAACCCGAGATTTTTTGACGGCATGGCTGTTATCGAAACCCAGGGGAAACAGGATACTTTCGAGTTATGGGGTGGGCTGGATAAAGCCGACGGCAGCGGTCTCGATTTCCAGATGCGCCCGGTCAATGGCGTTTATCCGGTCGGTTTCAACTTGAATCAACTGAAGGGCAACTGGACGGGCAACAAGATTATGCTAACGATTGCCTTTGCCTTGCACCGGGCCGATGGCAGCAGCTATTACGATAGCGCCGATCCAAGGCATAATACCGAAGGCACACTGCTATTATCGAGGGTGAAATAACGGTGCCGCGCTTTGCAAAGTTGATGTTGAACGCCAAAAAGTTATAACAATACACTGACCGACTAATTTCCATTACACATTAAAGGAGAAGCCTGATGATTACCCTGTACCAACTGGCCCGCACTTGGGACATACCGAATTTAAGTCATTTCTGCGTCAAGGTCGAAACCTATCTGCGCATGACAAGGCTGCCTTATCAAGTCACCGCAACCTTGCCCATAAAAGCCCCGCGCGGCAAGCTGCCCTTTATTGAGGATGACGGCAAAAAAATCAGCGACTCACGCCTGATCATCACATATCTGCAAGCGACTTACGGCGACACGCTCGATGCTCATCTCTCGCTTGAAGAAAAAAGCATCGCCAGGGCTTTTCAACGATTAATTGAGGAGCATCTTTATTGGGTCACCATGTACACGCGCTGGAGCTATACGGAAGCTAACTGGCAGACTAACAAGCAAGCCATCTTCGGTGGTTTGCCGCCGGGTGTGTGCGATCTGATCGCATGGGCTTACCGGCGCAGAATCAAATCGCAAATCAAGGGCCACGGTATCGGCCTGCATAGCCCGGAAGAAATATTCGCACTCGGCAAGGAAGATATCATAGCCCTCGCCACTTTTCTCGGCGACAAGGCTTATTTTATGGGCGACCGGCCCAGTTCGCTGGATGCAACGGCGTTCGGTTTTTTGATCAATACCTTCGGCTGCCCGATAGAGTCGCCGGTGAAAGACTATGCGCTGACTATGGATAACCTCAAGGATTACTGCCGAAGAATGCAGATGGAGTTTTTCCCTGAATTTCCGCTTATTATCGGATACCCGGAAACATAAATGCTACGGCTAATTGCCTTTAAAGCTAGGTATGGCTTACAGGCTCATTGTATAATCCGGCGCAATGTTTTTTACTGTATAAGGACTGATTTGCGGCATGACCTCTGAAAAACCTTCCATTCGCCGTCGCGGCATTTATTTGTTACCCAATCTATTTACAACCGGCGCTTTATTTTCCGGCTTTTACGCAATTACTTCCGCCATGAACGGACGCTACGAAACCGCTGCTGTGGCGATTTTTGTAGCGATGATCCTGGATGGGCTGGATGGCCGGGTGGCGCGCCTGACCAATACTCAGAGTGATTTCGGCGCGCAATACGACAGCTTGTCGGATATGGTTTCATTTGGCGCCGCACCGGCTTTGGTGATGTATTTGTGGGCATTTTCCAGCTTTGGCAGAATCGGCCTGTTTGCCGCGTTTGTACACATGGCCGGAGGCGCGTTAAGATTGGCCCGGTTTAACACCCAATTGAAGTCCGCCGACAAGCGTTATTTCCAGGGTCTGCCCAGTCCGGCAGCGGCGGCCATTATTGCCGGATTTATCTGGATTTCGATAGAGTACGACTATGATATCGAAATCGCCAAGTATGTGGCGCTGGTATTAACGATTAGTACCGGGCTGCTGATGGTCAGTAATTTCCGCTATTCCAGTTTCAAGGAAATCGATTTAAAGGGTAAGGTGCCTTTCTTTGTCGCTATTGCCGTGATGCTGGGTATCGCTTTTGTCATGGCTCAGCCGCAAATCATGCTGTTCCTGTTGTTTCTCGGTTATGCGATTTCGGGGCCGGTAGTTACCCTGGTGATGCGTAAGCGCAGATTGCAGGAGCGTAAAGGCTAAAATCTGCTTGAGAGCCTGCCGCCATTGAGGTATAGTCACGCCCATGTTAATTCAAAACACCCTGCATATTGACCTCTATTCTGCCGGCGCAGTGTCTGCTAAGACCGCTTTGCCTGCAGAACTGCGCCTGTCTTTAAGATTCCTGCCCTGATGGGCATGACTCTTTTTCGCTAATTATTATTTAATCCCCCCTTATTTATGACTGTCAACGCTTTAACAAGCTTGATTGATAGTTCTCCATGAATGGAGTTTTTATGAAAGACCAGTTAATTATATTTGATACCACCTTGCGCGATGGCGAGCAAAGCCCCGGCGCATCGATGACCCGTGATGAAAAAGTCAGAATCGCCAAGGCGCTCGAGCGTTTGAGGGTTAACGTGATTGAGGCGGGATTTCCTGCCGCCAGTCCCGGCGATTTTGAAGCCGTTCAGGCGGTTGCCAATATCATCAAAGACAGCACCGTTTGTGGTTTGGCCAGGGCGCTCGATAACGATATAGACCGTGCAGGCGCTGCACTCAAAGGCGCCGCTCAATCGCGGATTCATACCTTTATCGCCACCTCGCCGATACACATGCAAATGAAATTGCAGATGTCGCCTGAGCAAGTGATTGAGCATGCGGTCAGAGCCGTTAAGCGCGCTCGGCAATATACCGATGATGTGGAGTTTTCTCCTGAAGATGCCGGACGTTCCGAGGAAGACTTTTTGTGCCGGATTCTTGAAGCGGTTATTGATGCCGGAGCCACCACATTGAATATCCCCGATACCGTCGGTTACAGTGTGCCGCAGCAATTCGGCGAAACTATTGCCAACTTGATCAAGCGCATACCCAATTCAGACAAGGCGATTTTCTCCGTGCATTGTCATAATGATTTGGGTTTGGCGGTTGCCAACTCCTTGTCGGCAGTCATGAACGGTGCTCGCCAAGTCGAATGCACCATTAACGGCTTGGGCGAGCGCGCCGGTAATGCCTCGCTTGAAGAAGTCGTCATGGCTGTGCGTACCCGTCATGATGTATTCAATTGCCAAACGCGTATCGATACCCGCGAAATTTTGACCTGTTCAAAATTGGTGTCTTCGATTAAGGCGCGTCGCCTTGCTTCTGGCTGCGGGCGCACGGGCGCAGCTTGCAAGTGAGGCCTCAAACAGGCTCGAGAAAGTGTTGAAGGACATC
>SXIP01000178.1 GCA_005772825.1 Methylococcaceae bacterium
ATTCGTTGCTGGAATGTCTGGTATTTGCGGATCGGGCCAGTATCGATATATTACAAAAACTTCCGTCTATTGCCCCGCCGCCTGAAATTCCTGATTGGGATGAATCCAAGGTCAGCGATTCCGACGAAGAGGTTGTCGTCTCGCACAACTGGAACGAACTGCGGCATTTCATGTGGGATTACGTCGGCATTGTCAGGTCTGATAAGCGTCTGCACCGGGCAATGAGCCGTGTGGAGTTGCTTAAAAAAGAAATCAGCGAATATTACGGCAACTTTCGCGTCACCAGCGATTTGCTGGAATTACGGAACTTGGTTATTGTGGCTGAATTGATCATCCGTTGTGCGCAACAACGCAAGGAAAGCCGCGGCTTGCATTACACGCTCGACTATCCGGAAACGGATAACAGCAAACCGGCACAAAACACAATATTAACGCCCTGATTAACTAAACCCTCATTTTTTCGACCCCCCATTTTTCGACCCCATGGCACACGGCTTTCAATCAATACCGCGTATTGCACTAACACCCGGCGAACCCGCCGGTATAGGCCCCGATCTTTGCATTCAGCTGGCGCAACAGGATTTACCCTGTCAACTCATCGCTATAGCCAGTTCCGAACTATTGGAACAGCGCGCCGAACAATTAGGTTTGCCTATCCGCATAGATAAATTCGACAGCGATTCGCCGGCAAGTTGTCACCGGGCGGGCAGCTTGACGGTATTGCCCGTTGAGCTTGCAGAACCGGTTCAATGCGGTCAATTGAATACGGCGAACAGCCGCTATGTATTAAAAACCATCACTAAAGCAACCAGAGGTTGCCTGGATGGGCTTTTTGATGCGATGGTGACGGCGCCGGTGCATAAAGGCGTTATCAACGATGCGGGGTTTCCATTTAGCGGCCATACCGAGTTTATCGCCGATATTAGCGGCGGCTATCCGGTGATGATGCTGGCAACGCCCGGCTTGCGCGTGGCTTTGGCGACTATTCACCTGCCCTTGTCCGAAGTCAGTCAGGCCATTACCCATACCCGCCTGAGAGCTGTTATTCGCACACTGGACCTGGACCTGCGCTTGCGTTTTGGCCTTGATAATCCCAGGGTACTGGTCTGCGGGCTTAATCCCCACGCCGGCGAAGGTGGCCACCTGGGCCGGGAAGAAATCGACATTATCGAGCCGGTGCTTGAGGGCTTGCGCAAACAGGGCTTGAATCTGCACGGCCCATTACCCGCCGACACCTTGTTTACGCCAAAATACTTGGCTTCTGCGGATGCCGTATTAGCTATGTATCATGACCAGGGCTTGCCGGTACTTAAACACATGGGCTTCGGACAGGCCGTCAATATCACGCTGGGCTTGCCGCTGATTCGCACGTCCGTCGACCACGGCACGGCTTTAGACCTTGCAGGCACAGGCAAAGCCGAAGTCGGCAGCCTGCAATTTGCCCTGCAAACGGCATTAACCATGATCCGATCCACTGACTCACATAGCCAATGACCCACATAGCACGCAAACGCTTCGGCCAGAATTTTCTTACCAGTTACACGATTATTTATAACATCATCTCCAGTATAGAGGCCAAGCCCGATGAGCACTGGGTTGAGATAGGGCCGGGGCAGGGCGCGTTGACGCAGCCCTTGTTGGAACAAGGAATACGACTGGACGTCGTGGAACTGGACCGGGATTTGGTGGCCTTGCTTAAGGAGAAATTCAAAACATATCCTAATCTGCACATCCACAGCGGGGATGCCTTGCGCTTTGATTTTTCGGCGCTGGCCGAAGATGATAAAAAACTGCGCGTGATAGGCAACCTGCCATATAACATTTCCACGCCGCTGATGTTTCACTTGCTGGATAACGCATATTGCATTGAAGACATGCACTTTATTCTGCAAAAAGAGGTGGTTGACCGGATTTGCGCAGCTCCCGGCAGTAAAAAATACGGCAGGCTTAGCGTGATGATGCAATATTACTGTGCAACCGAGCTGTTATTTGATGTTCCGCCGTCTAGCTTTGATCCTGAGCCCAAGGTGATGTCGGCGATTGTCAGGCTGGTTCCGCATCAGCGACCGCCGGTTCAGGTGAATAGTGTTGCCCTGCTTAACCGGGTCGTCACCGAAGCTTTCTCACAACGCCGTAAAACCCTGCGCAACTCCCTGAAGAAATTGATAGATGAAGCCGATATTGCCGCCTTGAATATAGATCCGAGCGCACGGGCTGAAGTCTTATCGCTTGGCGACTTTGCCAAATTGAGCAATTTACTGTCGGAAAGCGCCTGAAACCGGCGATATTTGAAGCCCTGCGACAATCTGTCACGCGACAATTTGCCACATTCCATTCACCGTTATGAGTCGATACTATAGATTCAACTCCTGAGATGCAGCTTCCTCGTTGGAAGATCAGAGTTTTATATCCTTCTTTATTAATGCAGCCCAATCCGCTGCATTTTTTTTGCCCGTCGATCAGGCAAACAATCCGGGCATCCGGCCCTGCGACAATCCGTCACGCGGCAATTTGCCACATTCCATACATTAGCCTGAACCGATATTATAGTCCCAACTCTTGAGATGCAACTTCCTCCTCGGAAAGTCAGAGTTTTTATATCCTTCTTTTAATGCAGCCTAATCCGCTGCATTTTTTTTGTCTGTCGATCAGACAAAACAATCCGGGCATCCGGCCCTGCGACAATCAGTCACGCGGCAATTTGCCACATTTCATTCGTTAGCCTTAACCGATACTATAGAGCCAACTCTTGAGATGCAACCTCCTCCTCGGAATGTCAGAGTTTTTATATCCTTCTTTTAATGCAGCCTAACCCGCTGCATTTTTTTTGTCCGTCGATCAGGTAAATCAATCCGGGTATTCGGCTCTGCGACAATCCGTCACGCGGCAATTTGCCACATTCCATTCATTCGCTTGAATCGATACTATAGTCCCAACTCTTGAGATGCAAACCTCCTCCTCGGGAAGTCAGAGTTTTATATCCTTCTTTTAATGCAGCCTAACCCGCTGCATTTTTTTTGCCCGCCGTTTTGATTGCTGCATTTTTATCGAACCGCACATAGCTGAATTGCGCCGTGCATTTTTAAAACAGGGCCAATGCTTCCAGACATTTTTTAGTGTGCAGCGAGCCGTTATCCGGCGGCAGCTTCAATCCGGGTAAAGAAAAGCCATACTTTATGCCTGCCTGTTCGGCATCGATGACCCAACGACATAATTGGCTAAGGCGTTCTTCAGTATTGGCACCGGAGGTATACTCATAATCCAGCCAAACTTCCGCCGAATTTTCACCGCCGTACTGTTTGCTGAACAGGCCAAGGCCTTTGGCATATGCTTTCCAGTGTATGTGTTTGATGGAATCCCCGGCCTGATAGCTTTGCAAACCATAAAAGTCGTCAGCACCTTTTTTGCCGCTGCCCTGTCCGGCCTCGGCGGACGGAGTTTCCGGAAAAGGGATTTCTTTCTGTGCGGGCTTTGGATACACCAAAGTTTTAAAATCGAAGCGGATGACCGACCAGCTGCGAAACAGGCCTAAGGGGAAAGTACTGGAAACTTTGACTTTACCGGCTTCGTGCCAGCCTCTTTTTCGGGTTGTCGAATATAGCGTGACATGCGCCTTACTGTGCGGCTTGATGCTGAGCGTTTCGGTTTTTTCCAGGGTAAGCTGCAAGTTATGCCGTTCTACCGGGGTCGGGTTGTCAATATGAATGCTAAAGCCTGCATCTTCTCCGGCAAAAACGGTTTTGCCCTGGCCTTTTTGCAGCGACAAACCCGCCAGAGATTTAAAGCTGTGCAACGTGGTGATGAAAAAAATACTGGCCAGTAAAAAAGTCAGTAAATAAGCAAGGTTATTGTTATAGACAAAGGCAATCAGCAACAACAAGACGATCAGCACGACAAAGCCCAAACCGCGTTGCGTCGGTAAAATAAAAATAATTCGGTGATTCAAAACGAGCGCTTTATCGGCGGCTTTTTCACCGGCAAAAAACCGGTGCGATTTGATACGCTCTTTTAACGAGATTTTATTTATCGGCGTTTGGTTTATCAATGTACGGCTACTTTAGCGAGTATGGGCGCAATGATGGCCTCTGAATCGGTGTTGCCGGAACGTAATCGGTGTCCTGCGACAGCCCCCAACACGGCTTGTATGTCTTCAGGAATGACGGCGTCGCGGCTGTCCATAAATGCCCAGGCTTTGGCCGCAGTGAGCAGCGCCAGTCCGCCACGGGGCGAAAGTCCGCAATGATAGTCGGGCGATTGGCGGGTAAAATTGATAATGGCCTGGCAATAATCCAGCAGGGCGCCGGACGCGTAAATCTTTGTGACCGCATGTTGCATCTTTTGCAGTTGCGTCGGCGGCAGTTGTACGACCAGCGATTCAATCAGGCTCTGCCGGCTTTGCCCGATGAGCAATGCTCTTTCCGCTCGATGATCCGGGTAACCCAGTTCTATGCGCATTAAAAAACGATCCAGTTGCGATTCCGGCAAAGGGAATGTGCCTATCTGGTGGGATGGGTTTTGCGTGGCGATTACAAAAAAAGGGTAAGGCAAAGGATAGGTGCTTCCTTCGATCGTCACCTGACGCTCTTCCATCGCTTCCCGCAGCGCGCTTTGCGCTTTCGGCGTTGCCCGGTTAATTTCATCGGCCAATACCACTTGATGGAATACCGGACCGGGATGAAATTTGAATTCATGGTTTTTCGAATCGAAAACCGATGCCCCGAGAATATCGGCGGGCAAAATATCGCTGGTAAACTGGATGCGCTGATACTCCAGGCCCAGTAGTTTCGCCAGCGTGTGCGCCAGCGTGGTTTTGCCGACGCCGGGAATATCCTCTATGAGCAGATGCCCACGCGCCAGCAGACAGCAGAGCGCGAGGCGGATTTTATGTTCTTTGCCCAGAATGATCTGATTGGCCGATTTTAAAAGTTGCTGTAGGTCGTTTTGCATGAGTGAGGAAGCTGGAATCGAGTATATCATTAAGGCTTGGGACGTTTAATGCTACCTGTGCAGGCCCTGATTTGTACAGCACTCTTTAATCAGGTCATGGCGTTAATGGCGTCGGCCAGCAGGGTGTCGAGATAAATACAGGATGTCGGATGGGCTATGCTGTCGGTAGTCCATACAGCTTTGATACCGGCTTTAAGGATATGGGCTTCTGCATCACCGCAAAACAGCGCGTGCGTGATAACGGCATAAAGATCCTCACAGCCTGCCGCTTGCAACAGCCGGGCTGCCTGAGCCAACGTTCTGCCGGTGCTGGCCATATCGTCGATGATGATGACCGTTTTATTGCGGTACTCGCGATTCGGCAAGCTGATTTCCACCCGTTTATCGCCGAATCTTTTTTTATCGGCAATGGCATAGTCGAAACCGGTTTTGCCGGCGATAGTTGCGACCCACTGCTCGGATTCACTGTCCGGCCCCAACAGTAAGGCATGACCCAGCTTTTGTTTCAGAAAGCGGGCAATGTCATCGGCGGCGCTCAGGCTGATGGCATTTTTTAGCGGAATCGCCTGGTCCAGGGACGCAATACGGTGCAAATGCGGATCTACAGTCAGTACATCATCAAAAAGACCGGCCAGCATTTTACCGATGATGCGCTGGCTGACGGCTTCTCCGGGCTGATTGGCGATGTCCTGCCGCATATAGCTTAAGTAAGGCGCGACCAGCGTGACACGTTTGGCGCCCAGTTCCCGGGCCGTGGTCGCGCACAATAATAACTCGATCAATTTGTTGTTCGGCCGGTTAAGGCTGCGGCAAACGATAACATGTTCAGGCAACGAGGCAGGCAGGCGCACCAAGCTTTCGCTGTCGGGAAAATGATGCACGACCACTTCGGCCAGTGCGGCATCAAGACGGGTAGCAAGTCGTTGCGCCTGGTTTAGGTAGTCGGGGAATGCAAGTATCATAAAAGGCCGGAGGCTTGAAGTTTAATGAAGGCTGTACTTTCAGCGCCTGAATTATTCTACCGCTTCGGTCAATGTCGCACCTAATAAAATCGGCTCAGCTCTTTCATTGTGTGCTTTGACGCTCAAGCCTATAATTTCGGCCTGCACGGCCCGTTATGAATTGAAACGGCAAATTGAAAGGCTACAGAAAAATTGCTAAAGCCTTGGCCCGTTTTATTAACTTGCCCACTCCATTCAATCTTATCAATTCCTGCATAAAGAAGGTGATGTCATGTCTGTAATACGTTCATTCAAGTTACCGGTTTTTCTGATATTTTTATTGTTTATGGGCTGCGCCAAAACTAATGTTCGCACTACAAATGTAGTCGATAGCGCTAACCTGGCAAAGCCGGATAAAGTCCTTGTTCAGGATTTCACTGTCGATATAAAAGATATACAAACCAGTAGCAGTCCCCTGTCAAAACTGCAAAGAGCCATGGCTGACGAGAGTCTGGGCGCGGCGCAAACGGAATTAGGACGCGAGGTGACCAATGCACTGGCAAATGAATTGACTGAAAAAATCAAGGCGCTTGGCTTCAATGTTGTTCGTATCAGCCAACCTGTCCAGATTCCTCAAGGAGCGATTTTGATTACCGGGCGTTTCTCGAATATCAATGAAGGCAACGCTATCCGGCGCAACGTGATCGGGCTGGGTTTGGGGCAGTCGTCACTGGATAGCGAGGTGCATGTTTTTGCTCCGTTGCCGAGCGGTGATAACGAGGAATTAATCCTTTTTAATGCGCATACCGACAGCGGTGAAATGCCGGGCGCTGCTGTCATGGGCCCAGTCGGCGCTGCTGCGGGTGCCGGTACCGCCGCTGTGATCGGACTGAACGCCGCGAAAGGCGTTGCAAGCTCTTATAAATCGGCGTCCGCCAAACAGGCGGAAAAACTGGCTGAAAATATTGCCGCCGAACTGGCAAAGTATTTTGCCCGGCAAGGCTGGATCAAGCCGTAAAGCGCATAGCCGGAATCGGTTTGAGCTATTCCACTATGGCGCCAAGCCGATTTTTGAAGTAATCCAGGTATTCATTTTGCTTATCCGAATCAAGCGCCAAGACGCCTTGTTGAGAAACAGAGACGGTATATCCGCGGATTCTTAATTCATAGACGGCAAACAAATCGCAAATATCGGCACAGACACCGGCAACTTCGATCTGTGCAGGTTTTGATTCATTTAAAATATGTTCAAGATCGGTATTAAGAAAAATACTCAGGGTGTTTTTTTTAAGGACAATCGCTTTATCGGCAAATGGTTTTAAGGTATCGACTATTTCAGCCTCAATGGTGCCTTCCATACAATGCGGTGGATACGGGTTACCAATCTCCGGGTCTGTTGGCGAATGACTGTCGCAAACAAAAATGACTTTGCCGTTTTCATTGAGTACCTCAGAAATTCTAGCGGCAATGTAGTTTTCAATGTCTGAGGTAGAAGCGGGTAACGACAGTGGGTAACCCTTTCTGCAAAAGCCATTGAGCATGTCGATAATTATCAGAATTTTCATTATAAATTTTTACCTGTAATGCATTCCGTTAGTGAATCGCCGGACTTAACAAAACTCAATGATATACCGATAGTTTTTTCAATGCCAAGGCGATTTAAAAATCTCATTCGGGTAAGGTATGGCGTCAGGTGCTGTGCGCACATGACATGATGTTCGAAACAGGTTTGGTTACTCAAAGTAACTGTTCGTTGCTAATAATCAACCCGGTTTTATTGCCTGTGATATTGAACACCGTCGGCTTGTCGGTTTGATCCGGGTAGGGAATAAAAGCTTTTTTTCTGCCTGGCTCGTCATGGTTTTTCCCCTTGTCCAAATAACCCTTGGACAAGGGGGCCGGCAAGAGTTATGTATTAGAAGGTCGCCGGCGTCTTGGAGCCAGCCACGGGGAACTGAGTAGATCGAGGGTTATAAATAATCAGCAAGAATAAGCCGGTAATGCTTCAATGGCGTCTGCCATGTTTGCCTGCGGCGGGTTCTTCAAATTTGACTTTTAACGGTTTTCCGCAATACAGATTGCCGTCGAGTGCTGCGATAGCGGCTCTGGCTTCGTGGCCTTCCATGCCGATAAAACCGAAACCTCGGCATTTACCGCTAAATATATCGGAGACCAGTTCAATGGAGCGAACCTTTCCATATTCGGAAAATAAAGCTTGAACAGTTGCTTCAGTGGCGTCGCTAGGTAAGTTTCCTACAAAAATTCGTTTCAAAAGACATGTCCTAAATTCAGGGGGATATTTAAAGTTATTGTTTAAATGGATTTTTGGTTAAATGGGGCGTTGGTTGATTGGACCAAGCCGGTTAATGGCTCAAAGCCGCGCATTGTCTGCGCGGCCCGGAATCGGGTCTCTGAACGCAGGTTCAGGCCGGAGTCACATTTGATGCCTGGGGGCCTTTGGCGCCTGATTCGACGTCATATTTTACAGACTGGCCTTCAGCCAATGTGCGGTATCCGCCTTCGCTGACAATGGCGGAAAAGTGTACAAATACATCAGCACTGCCGTCGCTTGGAGAAATAAAACCGAAGCCTTTGGACTCGTTAAACCACTTAACTGTACCTGTTGCCATAAAACTACCTCAATACCCAAGGGGGTATAAATAAATCAATTAATGTTTAATTGCAGTACACCGGGCACAAAAAGGAAAAAAGCGGATGGAGTTTTTTGAAAAGTGCTGATTAACATGCAAAGCTTCAAGTAGACGTTTCGCATCGAGCGGAGTGGTTCTACAGGAAATGTCATTATAGAGACTAATTCCCGGTATAGCCATCTAAAGTTTGGACAATCACTAATCGATTGATAAGGCAGGCTTAGTTTTGGTGGCACCGGAGTTTACGATGTTCAAATTAATGTTGCCGTGACAATTTGCGGCTCTGTCTTGATTTACGCATAAAAGACATACAGGTTAAAGCGTGTAGAAACCAGAGTCTGTTTAGTCCGTTGGCGATTGTCAAAGACAGCATCACTACAGGGTTAATTTCGACGTTAGCGGATGTGTTTTAAACTATAATTTTTTGGCAATTCCTTGCATTGAGGTGTATGACGTATAGTTTTATACCCTATCCTGTAACCCTTTGCCCTACATCACACTATGAATAAGGCCTTATTCGACACACCCAAGCAATGGCTGCTACCCATCCTGTCAGGCATTCTGATCGGCACCAGTTACATTCCTTTCCCGCCCTGGGCGTCATTATTCTGCTTTGTGCCTTTGTGGATTTTCTGGAGCCGACAAACCCGCTGGCAGGCTGTTTTCCGGGGCGGTTTAACCACGGCTTTCGTGTTTACGCTGATCGGCTTTAACTGGGTCACTTACACATTGCACGAGTTTGCCCAACTGGACTGGCCGATTGCCGTCATCGGCATGTTGATCTATGCATTGATCGCTCACCTGTATGTGCCGTTAGCAGGCGTTCTCTGGTTTTGGGGCCGACAAAAATTCCAGTGGACGGAGCGGCTGTCTGTGGCATTAATGGCGATGATCACGGTTTTATGTGAAGCTTATTCGCTGACCTTGTTCGACTGGAATTTCGGTTATTCCTGGTACGGCGCCAATATCCCGGTTTACCAATGGGCCGAATTTATCGGCTTTCAGGGGCTCAGCGCTGCCACGCTGTTGTGCAATCTGCCGCTTTATTTCGCCTGGAAAAATCGCCGGCAGAACTCGGGTAAACTGATAGCGGCAGCGGTCGTTTCTGGTTTTGTGCTGTTGAATGTCGGCGGCTTGTGGCTTAAAGGCCGATTACCGGCACCCGATGCATCCTTTAACGTGTTGATGATTCAGGCCAGTATCGACAACTCGGAAAAAATGGCGGCGGAGTTGGGCGAGGGCTACGGCAGTGAAATTCTCAACCGTTATACGGAGCAGACCGATAATGCGCTCAAAGCCTACAAAGATCGTAAAATCGATTTTGCCATGTGGCCTGAGACGGCTTTTCCGGCTTTATTGGGCGAGGATTTTAAAGATAATGAGCACCCGATGGCTTTAGCCCGCTTTCTTCATGACCGGCAGCTGGCGCTGATTACCGGCGCTTACAGTATCGACAGAAACTTGCGGCTGATTACCAATTCCCTGTTTGTATTGGACAAGGACGGGCAGATCGTACCGCCGCATTACAGCAAGACCATTTTGCTCGCTTTCGGTGAATACATTCCCGGCGAGCAACTGTTCCCTGAGATTCGCAACTGGTTGCCGGCCACCGGGCATTTTGCGCGCGGTGACGGACCGACCACCTTGTTGCAGTGGAACGGCTATAAAATGGGTGCGCAAATCTGTTATGAAAGTCTGTTTCCCGGATTTTCGCGTGCATTGGCTGAATTGGGCGCGCAGTTCATTGTTAATGTCACCAATGATTCCTGGTACGGCGCCTGGCAGGAACCTTATCAGCATATGTATATGACCTTGGCGCGGGGCGTGGAATTTCGCAGGCCGGTGCTGAGAGTCACCAATACCGGCGTTTCTACGGTATCGCTGGCCTCGGGGGATATTCTGCAGCAATCGCCGGTTCACCGGTCCTGGGCCGGACTTTACGAAGTCCCTTATCTTAAAAACCCGCCGGTTACTTTTTACCAACGCTGGTTCAATCTGGTGCCTGCTTTACTGTGGGGCGCTTTGGTTCTATTATTCGTTGCCGGTTTAAGAAAACGCATTTAGAGTAAGCGTTTACGCTGCCGCCGGAGAGGGGGGG
>SXIP01000179.1 GCA_005772825.1 Methylococcaceae bacterium
CGATGTCATTGATGAAGCCGGTGCAAAGCAGCGCATGACCGCAGAAGCGGATCGCAAACAGCTGATTGATACTGCCGAGATTGAGGAAATCGTTTCAAAAATTGCCAGGGTTCCGGCAAAATCGGTTTCATCCAATGATATAGACAAGCTGGCTAATCTGGAGAAAAACCTGAAAATGCTGGTTTTTGGTCAGGACGAGGCAATTTCAGCCTTGGCTTCGGCGATAAAATTATCACGCGCAGGTCTTCGGGATTCCCAAAAAACAATAGGCTCGTTTCTCTTTGCAGGACCTACCGGAGTCGGTAAAACCGAGGTTACCCGTCAGTTGGCCAAGGTGCTCGGCGTCGAGTTGATTCGTCTGGATATGTCTGAATATATGGAGCGGCATACGGTTTCCAGGTTAATAGGCGCGCCTCCCGGTTATGTAGGATTTGATCAGGGCGGGTTGTTGACAGAACAGATTAATAAACATCCTCATGCCGTGTTGTTGCTTGATGAGCTGGAAAAAGCCCACCCTGATGTATTCAACCTGTTGTTGCAAGTTATGGATCATGGCTCATTAACCGATAATAACGGACGTAAGGCTGATTTCCGTAATATTATCATGGTCATGACCACGAATGCCGGAGCCGAGGAGGGTAGTCGCGCTTCTATTGGCTTTACTTATCAAGACCATGCCAGCGATAGTTTGAAAGTTATCGAGAAAGGTTTTTCGCCTGAATTCCGCAATCGTCTGGATGCGATCATCCAATTTAAACCTTTGGATATTTCAATTGTCGGGCATGTGGTTGATAAATTTATCTTTGAGCTGGAAGCCTTGCTGGCAGACAAACATGTCACGTTGACGCTAGATGCTGATGCCCGTTTGTGGTTAGCTGAAAATGGCTGTGATCCAAAAATGGGGGCAAGGCCGATGGCTCGTTTAATTCAGGAAAAGATCAAAAAACCTCTGGCCAACGACTTGCTGTTCGGCAAGTTGGCGCACGGTGGTCATGTCAGAATTTATATGGAAAATAATGAACTTGGCTTTGCGATAGAAAGCAGGGATTTGATCATACCTGAAAACAGTTAATTAGATTAATCAGGAAGTGTGCGCTCTATTTTGCTTTTGGATGGATAGGGCGGGATTAGCGCATGCGGAATGAGATACGGCCTTTAGTTAAGTCGTAAGGCGTCATTTCAACTTTAACGCTGTCGCCGGTCAAAATACGGATGTAATGTTTGCGCATTTTTCCTGATATGTGTGCAGTCACGATGTGGCCGTTCTCAAGTTGAACGCGAAACATGGTATTTGGAAGGGTGTCTATTACTTTACCTTCCATCTCGATTTGATCTTCTTTAGCCATTTGTATTACCTGTAAGTATTAAAAATACCCATCATAACATAAGTTGGTTTTTAACAACAGAAGTGTGCGGCAAATAAAAGTAATTATTTGTTTTTCAGCAATTTTTGATTTTTTTCTTGTCACTCGCTCATGTCATTTACTCTGACTTCGCGGGCGATGCAACATCGGCGTATGGCGCTGTACTGGAAAATCCATCTCCATCAGGCGCATTTTACGGACGGGTCAATTTTTAATCGATCGGTGAGGCAACAAAAGCTGTCTTACATCTATTCAGTGTCATGGTCTTGCCCGCGATCTCTTAGAAAGCGTTCTTACCTTCAAGACAGTTCTTGGCATTAGGTGAGGGCGGGCTGGCTATTTCAGATTTTTGATCGTTGATGATTGTTCACGGTGTGTTGGTTTATTTAAAGTCACGCCGGATTGAACAATTGTTTTTCAGCTCACAGTTTGTAGCCGGCAGTGAGACAAAATTCATACTTTGTTGCGCCGTATTCTGCTAAAGTGACACTTAAATCATTCAAATCGTTATTAACGATTTAATCGATTTATATTCGCCATTCAATGATTATAATTATGGATCATGCCAATGTCAGAGACACCTTCTCAAACAATATTGATCGTTGATGATTCTCCCGAGAATCTGAGTGTTCTCAGCGAACTGTTGCAGCCTCTCTACCGGGTTCGTGTGGCTAACTCAGGCCGGAGAGCCTTGCAGATTGCAGCTACGGAGCCCTATCCTGACCTGATTCTGCTGGATGTGATGATGCCGGGAATGGACGGCTACCAGGTTTATGAGCGGCTGCGCTCCGATCCCGCTACCAGTGAAGTTCCGGTGATATTTGTGACGGCTATGAACGGTATGGATGCCGAGTTACGCGGGCTGGAGGCGGGCGCAGTGGATTATATCTCCAAACCGATCTTCCCTCCCATTGTATTGGCCCGTGTTCGTACCCAGCTGAAATTGAAGCAGGCCAACGATTGGTTGCGCGACCAGAACAGCTTTCTGGACGCGGAAGTCCAAAAACGCATGGCCGAAAATGATTTGATACAGGAAGTCAGTATCCGGGCATTAGCTCATCTGGCGGAAATTCGAGATCCGGAAACCGGTAACCATATCCTGCGCACTCAGGCCTATGTTCATCTGCTTGCTTTGAACCTTCAGACGCATCCACGTTTTGTATCGACACTGAATGATCACTATATCAAGTTATTGGTGCGTTCGGCACCTTTGCATGACATAGGTAAAGTCGGCATTCCCGACGCCATTCTGCAAAAGCCAGGTCCACTCACAGCGGACGAATGGAAAATCATGAAGACGCATGCCCAGCTTGGCAGTGAAGCGATTGAACTGGCCGAGCGGGATGCTTCTCGACCTGTTGAATTTCTTAACCTTGCCAAGGAAATAGCGCATTGGCATCATGAGAAATGGGACGGAAGCGGCTATCCGGATAGTCTCGTTGGTGATGCTATCCCCATTTCAGCGCGTATTATGGCGTTGGCCGATGTGTTCGATGCCCTGATTTCGAAACGTGTTTACAAGCAAGCCATGTCTTATGACCAAGTTCAAAGCATTATTTCTGAGGGACGAGGACGGCATTTTGATCCGGATATAGTGGATGCTTTTTTCGCCCATTTCAGCCGTTTTTGCGAGATTGCCGATCGTTATCGCGATCATGAATAGAAGATATAGTCGTTACAATTTTATAAGGGTCAAGGTCTCTTCCACCGAATCGGCTTTGGTTCATTAATTTAACAAACCATTGAGTTGCCATGTCACCCGATACTGTTCCCCGGCAGCGTCCATCAGAACCCGCCAACCGGGGCGCAATTCTGGCCGTTGTTCTGGTTTATGCCATATTTGCTTCCTGCTGGATACTGCTATCCGATAAACTGGTGCAGCTTATCTTCACTGATCCAAGCAGGATCATCCTGGCCAGCATATTCAAGGGCTGGTTGTTTGTCGTTGTAACATCATTACTGCTTTATGGCCTGATGCGGCGCTGGGTTATCGGCGATACCCAGCCTCAGCCGATCGCTACCAAATCCCGACGATTAGGCTGGATTTTCATAGTGCTGGCGACTGTCATTGTCATCTTCACCGCTGAGAGTATTCTCAGTAACCTGAATCATCATAAGCAAAACGAGATTGCTCAACTTGACGCCAAGGCCGACATGAAGGCCGGACAGATTGCCGACTGGTTCCGGGAAAGGCAAAATAACGTCGATTTTATTTTGACCAGTGAATATATGGATGAACATTACCGTAACTGGCAAACGTCGGGTGATTTGCACAGCGCTGAAAAACTAAAAACGCGACTGGAGCAATTCCGAAAAATCAGCGGTTTTGCTGCTATCACGCTGCTCGATTTTCAAGGCAACAGGCTCTGGGGTTCTACCAAAGCGCCCGATGCCGTTACTGCTGACGTGCAAGCTGTTGCCAATCAGGTTGCAAAGGACCGTAAAGCTCGACAGCTGGATCCATATATCGATGCAACCAACAATGTGTGCATGGATTTTATCGCACCGCTCAATACCAAGCACGATCAGGGAGCAGTTCTTATTCTGCATATAAACCTGGCTGAAAGTTTTACTCCAATATTACATACCTGGTCGATAACCAATAGCGATATTAAGGTCCTGATGTTGCGGCGCAATAGCGATCAAGTGCTGTATATCAATGAGTTCAAGAACCGAAATAACAGAACTATCCAATTGCGTATGCTTGGGGCTACGGAAAAAGGGTTTAGCGCCAAGGTATTCGGCAGCTCGACTTCGCCGGGAAGTTGGGTCGAGGATGAGGATTATCAAGGCCTTCCATTTATCGGAGTAGTGCGCGCTGTCCCCGGAACCGACTGGTTCCTGGTGCTCAAAAGGGATTTGCCGGTATTTTATGCCCAGGCTGTAGAGGACGCTGTCCGGATAAGTCTTATCGGCTTGTTTGGGTTGTTTGTGGTCGGCGCCGGTTTTTATTTGATGCGGCAAAATCAACAACTGCTTGTCGCTCAGGCGTTACAGCAATCTCAGGCAGAGCGCATGCAAGCATTGCAAATGCTTGGCGCCATTGCCGACAGTTCGAGTGACGCCATCTACGCTAAAGATAGGGATGGCCGCTACATCCTGTTTAACCGGGCGGCCGGCTGTATTATCGATAAACCGGTCGAGGAAGTGCTAGGTCACGACGACAGTCACATATTTCCTACAGAACAGGCTGAAATGCTGAGGTTTATTGATCGTCAGATCATCGCAGAGAATAGCATCTATAGCGAGGAAGAACGGCTTAGCACAGCGCAAGGCGAATGTGTTTTTCACGCCACCAAAGGGCCGTTACACGATGCGGATGGCAAGATTATCGGTATATTCGGTATTTCCCGCGATGTCACTCAGCGTAAAAAGACCGAGGCGGCATTGCAGGCGAGTGAAGAGCGCCTGCGTCTGGCGCAGAGAAGCGCAAATGTCGGTATCTGGGACTGGGATTTAAACAGCGGCAAACTCGATTGGACTGAAGAACTGGAAACTCTCTATGGCTACCCGAAGGGGACTTTTCCCGGTAATTACGCGGATTTTCTGGAGCGCGTACATCCGGATGATGTAACTGAAATGGAATGTTTGCGGGACGAGGCGGTAAGCGCCCACGAATCTTTCGATTTCGATTTTCGGATAGTGCTTCCTTCCGGCGCGTCCAGATGGGTCAATTGCAAGGGCGGAGCGACTTACAATGCGGAGGGAAAGCCGCAGCGAATGTTCGGCGTCAACATCGACATCACCGAACGTAAACGTGCCGAGGCGGAACTTCAGCTTTGGGCGCAATCCTTCGAGCAGGCTCACTTTGGTCTTAAGATTGAAGATGCGAAGACTAATACTTTTCTGGCGGTGAATCCCGCCTTCGCCAGACAGCGTGGCTACAGCCCGGAAGAAATGCTCGGTAAATCGATCATGATGGTATACCCGGCAGACTTGGTCGAAGCGGTCCGAAGCACTATCCAGGCTGTAGATATCAAATCTCACGGCGTCTTTGAGACCGAGCATATCTGCAAGGACGGCAGACGCTTTCCGGTCATGATCGATATGACTGTAATCAAGTCCGCCGATGGCAATCCGATCAGTCGCATTGCCTACGCCCTGGATATTTCCGAACGGAAACGGGCTGAAATGGCGTTAACCAACAGTGAAAGGCGCTTCAGGCAGCTCTTCGATCTGGCGCCGATGCCATTGGCTATTGTCAATAGGAGCGGCGTGATTGCCGCTGTCAATACGCGTTTGGTTGATACTTTCAGCTATACGCTATCAGACATACCGACATTGGATGCCTGGTGGTTGCTTGCCTATCCCGATCCCGACTACCGGCGCATGGTGATGGAGTCCTGGGGTGCGGCTGTGCAGTATGCCATGGAGCAGGGCGCCGACATCCCGCCGAAGGAGTACCGGATTACCTGCAAGAGCGGCGAGGTACGCACCATGCTGATTTCCGGCATTATTATCGACACCGATTTTCTGGTCACTTTCTTCGATGTTACCGAACGCAGGGCAGCCGAAGATGCGTTGCGTGTCAGGGAGCGCTATCAGCGGGCTGTGCTCGATAACTTCCCTTTCATGGTTTGGCTCAAAGACATCGACGGCCGTATTCTTGCGGTCAACAAAACGTATGCCAGGGTTGCGAACGTCTTTGATCCCGACGAAATGATCGGCAAAACCGACCTGGATTATTGGGAGCCGGAGCTGGCCGAGCATTACCGTGCCGATGATAAGGCGGTGCTTGACAGCGGTTGTTCAAAGACTGTCGAGGAAGAAATCACTGAAGCCGGTCGGCATTTCTGGATTGAGTCTTACAAATCGCCGGTGGAACTGGACGGACGTATCATCGGCACAGTCGGGTTCGCACGCGACATCACCGATAAAAAACAGGCTGACGATAGGATCAAGATCAGTGAGACACGTCTCCAGTTAGCACTTGACGCCACCAGAGACGGTTTATGGGATTGCGACTTGCGTAGCGGTCAGGCGTATTTGACGCCGCATTACTACGATATAGTCGGCTACCGGCCTGAGGAAATTACGCCGGATTTTGAATTTTTCAAGCGTACGGTTCATCCGGGTGATTTGCCGCATGTGCTGGAAATTGTCGAAGCGCACCTGCAAGGCAGGATTCCAGTTAGCAACTTTGATTATCGCCTCATTACCCCATCAGGGGAAATCAAGTGGATAAGAGGAAGAGGCAAGGTAGTCGAAAGGGATGCCCGAGGCCAGCCGCTTCGGATGATCGGTACTATCACGGATATCAGCGATCAAAAGGCGGCGGAAGAGACGCTGCGCCAACAGTCCGAAGAGCTTGCCCAGCGTAATATGGAACTGGAACGCTTCAACCGCGCCATGGTGGGTCGTGAACTGGACATGATAGCGCTCAAACAGCAGATCAATGCGCTGTCTCGTGAACTCGGACTGGAACCGCCTTATGCGCTGGCATTTCTCGATACCTTGCAGGAAGCGCCAAAAGGCGGCGAGACGTCATGAAAGCGCGCCTGATCGGAGCCGTACTGTTGCCTTTTCTGGCGCTGGCCCTGCAATGGCTGTTATGGCCCTGGATTACTCCCTTTGTCTGGTTTCTGTTTTACCCTGCTGTATTTTTCAGCGCCCGCCTCGGTGGGCTTTGGGGCGGATTGATCAGCGCCGTCATCAGTATCGCGATGGTCTGGTTTTTCTTTATGTCGCCGCAACTGAGCTGGAAGCTGGAAAACCCGCACAATCTCTATTCGATGGGGCTGTTTCTGATCATGGGGTATTTATTCGGCGATACCCAGGATCGTCTGCATCGTGCGCAAACTAGGACCGAGGCTGTTTTGGCCGAAACCCGTACCGCCAAAGAGCAAATCACCCAGCTTTACCGGAAAACGCTCGAACTGGATGAACTCAAGACCCAATTTTTCGCCAATGTCAGCCACGAATTACGCACGCCGTTAACCCTGATCATAAGCCCGCTGGAAAAGCGTCTGGCTGGCAATGTTCTGACCGATCAGCAACGGCGCGAAGACGAGATGATACTGCGCAATGCTCGTCTCCTGTACCGTCACGTCAGCGATCTGCTTGATGCCTCGAAGTTGGAATCCGGTCACATGACGCTTGATTACGCCTGTTTTGACATTGTCAGCCTGGCGCGGATAACGGCCTCCCATTTCGATTTGCCGGCTCGGGAAAAAGGCATCGACTATTGTATCGAAGCCCCGCAACGTTTTGATATTGAGGCGGATGGTGAAAAGCTGCAACGTATTTTGATTAACCTGCTTTCCAATGCCTTCAAGTTTACTCCCAGCGGCGGACGTATCCTGTTAAGCCTGCGTGAGGAGGCCGATACGATGGTTATCGCCGTGCAGGACAATGGCCCCGGTATTCCGGCACATTTGCGTGAAGCGGTGTTTGAACGATTTCGCCAGGTGGAAGGCGACGCTCAACGACATTTCGGCGGTACCGGCCTGGGTTTGGCGATTGTCAGGGAATTCACCGAATTGCATGGCGGTTCTGTCAGTGCATTGGAAGCGCCCGGCGGTGGCGCGCTGTTTGTCGTGCGTTTGCCTTTGCATGCGCCGGCCGGTGTTGTCATGCAGAGCGTGCCGGGTAGAGTCGATCCGATAATCGATTATCAAACCATCGATGAATTGCACCCGGCAAGGCAGAGTACGACATCCGGGACCGGAATACAGGCTGGAGCAAATGCTCCATTGGTGCTGGTAGTCGAAGATAATGCCGATATGAACGCATTCATCGTCGATGCCCTCAGTCGCTATTACCGGGTTGCCAGCGCTTATGACGGACGTGACGGATTGCAGCAGGCCCTGGCGCTTCGCCCCGATCTTATTCTTACCGATGTGATGATGCCTGTGCTGAGCGGTGACCGGATGGTCTTGGAACTGCGCAGACAACCGGCCATGGAGCATGTGCCGATTATGATACTGACGGCCAAGGCCGATGACGAACTGCGCGTATCGTTGCTCAAGAGTGGCGTACAGGATTATCTTAACAAGCCTTTCCTGGTAGATGAACTGCTGGCGCGGGTGGGCAGTTTAATCAATGAGCGCAGGCGTGTGCAGACCGAATTACAGCGCTACGAACAGATTGTCGCCACGTCGGGCGACATGCTCGCATTTGTGGATAGCGAGCGGCGGTTTCTGGTGGTTAATCCGGCCTATGCCGGTCTGTTCGGCAGGATGCCTGATGATATTCGACAACAGTATGTTTCGAACATTGTCGGTAGCGCCAATTATGCTGTTATTGCGCCGCATCTCGATCTGGCCTTGGCCGGAGAGATTCAATCCTTCCTCGTTGAACCGGTATTTCCCGATGGCAAGCGCCGCATACTGGCTGCCGAATACCGGCCCTTCATGAAAGAAGGCGACATACAGGGCGTGGTTGTCAGTCTGCGCGACGTCACCGCGTTGAAAATTAACGAAGAAAAACTTAAGGCCAGTGAGTCGGCACTGAAAGTGGCGCAGCATTTAGCCGGGGTCGGTAATTGGGAGTGGGACCTTCAGACCAATACGCCGTTCTGGTCTGAAGAGATTTATCTTATCTATGGACGCGATCCGCAGTTGCCGCCCGCCGACTATCCCGAGGTACAGCAGTATTTTACGCCGGACAGCTGGGCAATTCTCTCTGATGCGGTTGAAAAGTGCCTGCACGAAGGGCGGGCTTATGAATGTGATGCCGAGGTGGTACGCCCGGACGGAAGCCACCGCTGGATAGTCGCCCGCGGCGAACCCAGTCGCGATAATGATGGAAATATCATCAATCTGCACGGTACGGTGCAGGACATTAGCGAGCGCAAGCGGGTCGAGCTAGCGTTACGGGATCGCGAACAGAAGCTGAACGCCATCATCGCTCACTCACCGTCGGCCTTATCTTTAAAAGATCCCGACGGTCGTTATGTTCTGGCCAATCCAAACTTGCAGCGGATTCACAAGTTGACCGAAGACGAAATCATCGGCAAGACCGATTTTGACCTTTATCCTGAGGCGACGGCGAGCGTCTTCAGGGCCAACGATGCACGGGTTCTGAGTACTCTCTCCCGTTATTCTGTTGAAGAAATCGTGCCTGTAGACGGCCGGCCGCGGATCTATATGTCGCATATATTCCCAGTGCTTAGGGATGACGAAACAATCCATTATATCTGCCGTATTTCGCTCGATATTAGCGAGCGCAAGCAGGCCGAGGAGGAGATACATCGCCTTAATAGCGATCTGGAGCGTCGTGTGGTTGAGCGCACTGCCGAACTGAGCGCGGCAAACCGCGAGCTGGATGCATTTGCCTACGCCGTTTCCCACGACCTGCGCGCACCGCTTAGAGCCATGAGCGGTTTTTCTCAGGCATTGGTCGAGGACTACGGCGACACGCTTCAAGGTGAGGCAAAAATATACCTTGAACAAATCGGTATTGCCAGCCGTCGGATGAATGAGTTGATCGACGGTTTGCTGGTTTTGTCTCGTTCCACCCGCGGCGAACTGAGGCGCGATAAGGTAGACTTATCTGAGCTGGCGCAAGGACTGCTTGCTGAATTGGCGAGAGATGACCCTACTCGGCAAGTTGCGGTTGAGATTGAAGCGGGGCTTCAGGCGCGTGGTGATGCTCGTTTGCTTGAGGCGGTTATGCGTAATCTGCTCGGTAACGCCTGGAAATATACCGCACATACGCAAGCGCCGAGTATCCGTATCTATACCGAGGAACGGGACGGCATCCGCTATTTTTGCGTTGCCGACAACGGTGCCGGTTTCGACATGGCCCATGCCAATCGGTTGTTCCAACCGTTTCAGCGATTGCACCGCCAGGACGAATTTCCCGGCATCGGCATTGGTCTGGCTACCGTGCAACGTATCGTGCATCGTCATGGCGGTGTTATCGGGGCGAGCGGAGAGCCCGGGAAAGGCGCGATATTCTATTTTACTTTATCCGATATACCCGTCGATTTTACCGGCGGTGAAAATGAGGCTTGACTATGAATTCCAAAACTATCCTGCTAGTGGAGGATAATACCCAAGATGAAATGCTTACCTTGCGCGCGCTGCGCCGCGCCAATGTCGCCAACCGTATAGATGTGGTGCGCGACGGTCAGCAGGCGCTGGACTACCTGTTTCGGGAAGGCGAGTTTGCCGACCGTGACGGTCCTGTCCTGCCTACCGTCGTTCTGCTCGACATCGGCTTGCCCCGGCTGTCCGGTCTGGAGGTGCTGGAGCGTCTTCGCGGCGACACCCGCACGGCTATGTTGCCGGTAGTCATTCTTACCTCTTCCGATGAGGAACGCGATCTCCTGAAGAGCTACCAGGTCGGTGCCAACAGCTTTGTACGCAAGCCGGTGGATTTCGCCGAATTCGCCGAAACCGTGGCGCTTCTCGGCGTATACTGGCTGGCCACCAACAAACCGCCATTAAAGCAGTGAAGCGGCAATGGAAAGCCCGTTGAAGCTTCTTATTATTGAAGACGTTCCCGCTGATTTCCTGCTTCTGGAAAGGTACTTGCATCAGCATGCAGAGGATGTCGAGTGTCGCTGTGTCAGCACTATCGACGATCTCGGTGATGCGTTACAAAGTCGCTGGGATCTGGTACTTTCCGACTACAATCTGCCGGGTATGGATTTTCGTACAATCCTGCAACTGATTCAAACGCAGTGCCCGGACTTACCGGTGATAATGGTGTCCGGCAGCGTCGGTGAAGAAATGGCGGTGGAGTTGTTGCACCTGGGTATAAGTGACTTTGTGCTTAAAGACAACCTGATTCGACTGATGCCCGCGATAGAACGCGCCCTGACCAACAGCCGCGAACGCCGCGCCAGACAGGCGGCTGAACAGGCTTTAAAGGAGAGTCAGGCTGCCGCTCTTGAAGAGCAGCGTCGGGCCGGGCTGGCGGCGTTGCACCTGATGGAGGACGCCCTTGCCGCTCGTAACCGCGCTGAAGAGGCACATGCGGCGTTGCTCGCGTCGGAGACCAAATACCGCCTATTGGCTGATAACGCTACCGACTGGATATTTTGGATTGGGCCGGACGGATGCTTTAAATATGTGTCGCCGGCTTGTGAACGGATTTCCGGTTATACGCCGGAGGAATATATGGTTGATCCGGGTTTATTAGTAAACATTATTTCTCGTGATAACCGTAGGCTCTATGAGCAACACCGCTCTGATTGCGAACATGTCGGTATTTGCGAACTGGAATTATGTATTCAGCACAAGGACGGCGGCATGCGCTGGATCGATCACCATTGTAAAGCCATCTATGGAGAGAACGGTGAATTCCTTGGCAGGCATGGCGTCAATCACGATGTCACCGTGCGCAAGCAGGCGGAGATCGGACTCCGGAAATCGAAGGATTTTCTCCAGTCTATCCTGGAAAATGTGCCGGTTCGCGTATTTTGGAAAGATTTCGATTTACGTTATCTGGGTTGCAATAGTTTATTCGCCAGAGACGCCGGATATTCCAGTGCGGATGAAGTGATCGGTAAGTCCGATTTTGAAATGGGCTGGAAAGATCAGTCGGAAAGTTACCGCGCCGATGATCTGGCTGTCATGGAACTGGGAGTCCCCAAACTCAATTTCGAAGAGCGGCAGATGACGCCGGACGGCAACATGATCTGGCTGCATACGTCCAAGGTGCCGTTATATGATGAAAACAGACGGATTATCGGCGTACTGGGCATCTACGAAGACATTACCGAGCGCAAACAGGCTGAAGATCAACTGCGGAAGCTCGCCCTGGCGGTGGAGCAAAGTCCGGAGACTATTGTTATTACCGACCTGGATGCCCGCATTGAATATGTCAATGAGGCTTTTCAACAGGTTACCGGCTACAGCCGCGAAGAGGTTATCGGCCAACGTACCAATATTCTCCATTCCGGCAAAACCCCGCAGGAGAATTACAAAACGCTTTGGAATACGCTTGGCCTGGGCGATAGCTGGAAAGGAGAATTTATCAATAAACGCAAGGACGGCAGCGAGTATATCGAATTCGCCATCATCACGCCCTTGCGCCAGCCGGATGGCAGCATCACTCACTATGTGGCGGTGCAGGAAGATATCACCGAGAAAAAGCGTATTTACGACGAACTGGACCAATACCGCGATCATCTGGAACAATTGGTGGCGGATCGTACTGCAGAGTTGCATCAAAAGAGTCATTCCCTGCAAGCCTTGATCGACAACCTCCCGCACATGGCCTGGCTGAAGGATACGGAAGGACGTTTTATTGCCGTTAACCGCGCCGTTGCTGAGGCCAAAAACACGACAACGGAGGCGTTGCTCGGCATGACGGACTTCGATCTCTGGGCGTACCCCTTGGCGGAAAGATACCGTGCCGATGATGTCGAAGTGATGTCCACCCGTCGTCCAAAGATTGTCGAGGAGGTTATTTCCAATGATCAGGCCAGTCTCTATGAGATATTCATAGCGCCAATCATCGATGTCGATGAGTCTGTGCTTGGCACCGTCGGATTTGCCCGGGACATCACGCCACAACGGGAAATGGAAGATGAGTTGTCGCGCCGCGCCGATACGGCGGAATATGCCACTCGAGCGAAAAGCGCCTTTCTGGCCAACATGAGCCACGAGATCCGTACGCCGATGAATGCCATTATCGGGCTGACCTATCTCTTGCGACAAAGCAAGCCTACCACCGAACAAAGAGAGCGTCTGGACAAGATCGACACGGCAGCGCTGCATTTACTATCGATCATCAACGATATACTGGATTTGTCCAAGATCGAGTCAGGTTACCTGGAACTGGAGCATACCGATTTTGCACTCGAGTCGGTGCTGGACCATGTTCGCTCACTGTTGGCCGATCAGGCCCGAGCCAAGGGACTGTCCATTGAAATGGATAGTGACGGAGTTCCCCGATGGTTACGTGGTGATCCGACTCGATTGCGTCAGGCCTTACTCAACTATGCCAGTAATGCCGTCAAATTTACCGAGCGCGGTACTATCCGTTTGTCCGCCAAATTATTGCAAGAAACCGATGAAGGCTTGCTGGTGCGTTTTGAGGTTCAGGATACCGGCATCGGTATTGCGAAAGAGAATATTCCGATGCTGTTCGAAGCCTTCGTCCAGGCCGATGTCTCGACTACACGAAAATACGGGGGTACCGGGCTGGGACTGGCCATTACCCGACGTCTGTCCAGCCTGATGGGCGGCGATGCCGGCGTGGAAAGCGCTCCGGGTAAAGGCAGTACGTTCTGGATTACCGCCCGGCTACAGCGCGGTCATGGTGTAATGCCCACCGACTCCGAACGGCAACCATTTGATGCCGAGCAGATGCTGAGACGAAAGTGTTCAGGCGCTCGCTTGCTGCTCGTGGAAGATAACGCCATCAATCGGGAAGTCGCGCTGGAATTGCTGCACGGCGTCGGCTTGTCGGTGTGCTGCACGTCGAAGTTCGGGAAGTCGTCCGCCCGCGGCATGCAGTAGTCGTTGTAGGAGCCGGTCAGGAGCTGGCCGTCCTTGTCGTAGACACAGCTCTCCAGCAGCGCCTGGCC
>SXIP01000180.1 GCA_005772825.1 Methylococcaceae bacterium
GCCCACATGACGCCTTTGAGTTCCGCGTACGCGGCATCGGGCAAGGTCTTTTTCAGTGCCTGCATTTCCTGTTTCCTGGCTTTATCAGCGCAGCCTCGGTAATGCTTGGCGACATGAAACCGGTCAACGATCACCGCAACTGTAGCGCGTCGCTTAATTTGCGATAAAATTACGCTTAGTTTGCGACAAGCATTTATATCGACCCAACTCCTTCAATCACAGATGCGCTCAAATAGACACCGGTCCCGCCGCCATACGTTACATGAAAAACTTTTTCCGTGTCGACAGGATATAGTGTAAATAAAGAACCCGCCGTTAGAAAATTATTTTCTGTCCCGGCTATTAAAGCAGGCGTAGCGCCCGAACAATCTATTAAAAACCCTGTCGTGCCGGAATTTAGTGCAAATATTTTATCTGTTGAATACGCAACTCCTTTAAATCCCGATGCTGTAGTAGTTTTTAAAATCGTAACAGCTCCCTCAGAAATAGAGGAGGTGTTGATAGTAAGGTTAATGCTTGCCATGTAATTATTACCATTATCTCCTCCCAAAAGTATGACGATTGAACTGCTAAGAGCTACTGGAAAAGCGCTGTACAAATAACGCGTCAAGGAACGGCCTGCTGCTAGGGTTATAGTTGTCCCGGAAACAGAATAGACGTACGTTTGAATGTATGAACTGGTTTGAACAACTACAAAATAACGAGCATCAATTAAAGTGGCTTTTACATCGTTTACAGTATAGCCAACTGTTGTTGTATAAACGGCATTTGCTGTTAATGTATCATCCGTTTCGATTGTTAATATTTGAGCGTCTGTTTTGGTTGTCGGAGTTGTCTTATATATCAAAAAGACATGCGTGGAATCAAACGGCAGCACTTTAGTAAAAGCACTGACTAACGCATTAACGACTTTAATAGTCCCTGCCGTGATCGTTGTACCCGAGATATTCAAAACTACGGCATTAACATAACTGCTTGTCCCAATCCACGTACATACGGCTTTTGTACTTGATACCATGCAAACATCAAGATAAGTTGATGCGACTGCATTAACAACCAGAGGCGTTCCGGCGGTTATTTTACCGTTATCTAGATCTAAAATGACGGCAGAGACATAGCTGCTAGCGGCAGTGTAGACGCACAATAGTTTAGTGGCAGTCAAAGCAGTGACAGCAATACCTGTGCTTGATGTAACTGCAACAGCGTTTGCTATTGTAATAGGTCCTTGCTCATAAACCACTTGAGAAGCAAACTTTCCAGACCCCCAAACACCAGCAGGCGCACTGCTGTCTAGCAAATAAACAACCGAAGTTTGATGCGCTACAACTTTGCAAATTAGTTTTCCAGCAGAGTCTCTAACTCGATAGTCGTACCCGGTCGCAGAAAATACAAAGATTTCGCCGCCCTCTGTCAGTGTTGTTGCGTCCGGCAGAAAAACATTCAATCCTGCGGCGGTAAAGTTTATGTAATGACACTTTGTATCAGCCGCAACTAGAGTGATCGAGGTTGCACTGGTTGTTTGTGTTGCGCCACCGCTTCCTCCTCCACCTTCTCCTGCTGGACCTGTGGGACCTGCTGGGCCTGTCGCCCCGGTTGCACCAGTTGGACCCGCTGGGCCTGCCGGACCTGTTGCGCCTGTCGGCCCTATAGTTCCGAAAGAACTGAATACTGAGAACTCTATAATATAAATGTAGCCGCCGACGTTTCCTGTTATCACCCATAGCCCGTTCGCAGAAAGTCCACAAGAAGTAATAGTCGTTAGTTCATCAGGTGTGATGTTGTTTACGGAGAGCCCCCCGTCAATAGAGCGTAAAATCTTTGTACTTGTCCATGCGACTAAGATTAAACCGTCGTCAGAACATTTAACTCCTAGATACGTGTCTGTAGGAAAAGCCGACAAAGCCGCAAATGTTGCGCCATAGTCTGTGGACTTATAAACGCCATCCCCTGTTGCACAAGTGTAAGCAATCACGCCATCCGCAGAATTATCGACTCCAGTAAACGACAATCCTGATAGTGCAGAAGTTTGTATAGTCGTTCCCGAATCGACAGAATATTTTACATATCCATCTCCAATTACGACCAGGTATAGTGGAGCAGTTCCGGCCCCTGCAATCCCTGCCCAAGAAAAAGAACCGAACGAGCTTGTCGGGCCTCCATCTATTCTCGCAACTGTCTGTCCTGACGAAATCGAGTAGTCCCGAACGCCCGAGTAGTCTACGGAGCTTAAATGCCCAACTCCACCGCCAGATGTATTTGCAAAATACCCTCCACCATCACTGGATCTTGAAGTGTAACTTTCCGAACCTGCTATAACACCGTCTCCGTCGTTTGAGCACGCCAAAGTTTGAAAAAAATAAATCGGAGAACCTGTCAAAACGTCCCATGCTGCTGAACTAAGCTTTCTAAGTTTAGCTAAAGCGTTTTCGGCTGCATACGCAACCGAACCGTCGTTTGTGATCGCAAAAGCTACCCAATCCGCAACTCCAGCGCCTGTTTGCTTTTTCCATGCGATGCCTGGGATTAGAGATATATCCAGAGCTGCACCGTCAGCCCCAGCGGGGCCTGTAGGTCCGGTGGCTCCGGTCGATCCTGCAGGTCCTGTGGCACCAGTTGGCCCGGCAGGACCGGTTGTGCCAACCACAGCAGTCCAAATAACATCGTTATCAGCCGTTGAGTTTTTTACGAGAACATCTCCTGCCTCCCCTCCTGGCGGCACGCGCCAAAGCTGAAGCTTGTCCCATATCCCCTGCACCGCATTTTTAATCACTAAAAAATTAGCACGTACCGAAGAGGTTGTTGGTTTGGGATCTAAACTACTGGCTGGTGGATTAATCGGCTTGGTAGGATCAATCGCGTCTATATCATCTTGAATACTCATATTAGGCCCACTGTACGAACGAATCAGTATTTAGCGGCTCGGTAATGACCAGGCTATAAGCTGTCACGTCCGCCAAGTCCTCAAGACCGTCATTAAAAACATTAAACGACTGAAACTTGAAATAAATCGTTTTACCGACATCATCGGCAGTAATTTTTTGCCGATAAATCCGGTTATCACAAACGGCGAAACGGTCGCCATCTATTCCGCCTTGGGTTGAGCCATAAAGCCCGCGACGTAAAAATGGATCTGTAGCAGGAGATACCGGCGAAAATAAGTCGTATTGATTCAAACCGGTCAGTGTCGCAAAACGAAAACCGATAAACTCATCATTGGCCAGGCACAATTGCGCATCGTTGGCCGCCATTGACGATAACGTTCCACCGCTGATTGACAGATCAACCAGCAACTCATGAGCCGGATTGACATCAGGATCGCTTCCAATCACCAAATCAGCGGTCAATACGCCATGAAGCGACTTACCGTAAAACGTGCCACGTCGGGTATACGTCTCATCATCAAAACTGGTGTGGACGATGCAGCCGCCATAGTTGCTATCCGAATTTGATACCGCGCACCATATTTCATAACCGCCCACAGCTAATACACCAGGCGCAACAAACAGCACAGGTGGATTGACCTGCCCAACACCGACGTTGGTCAACGGATCATAACCACTGTCAGTCGCATAGTCCGCCGTCTCGACATGGCCGGCGCCCCACGGAATTTCCTCAGCCGTCACTATTCGCAAACCATCTGCGCGGTCTTTTATTTTTGTAATGCGCACGGGGATATCATCCAATCCGCAGAATTCCTCAGTTAAATACACGACATCCATCGCTTCCAATAAGCAATAATTCCAAGACAAATTGAACTCATATTCCAGGGCTATATATAAAGAGCGATGCAACACATTACGACTTACAGTATGAGCTACTGAACCCAAACAGATCTCATGCATCGGTATAGACGGCATTGGACGCAAACCGGATTGATCAATATCGCTTTGATCCGGTTCAGCAGCCGGGCGGACATCATAATTATGCGCGCGGGAGACATACTCAATCGTGACTTCATTAAATGAATCCGCTTGCAGCTTGCGACGAATTCGCACCGGGTCTTCCTCGCCCTCGACAATAAAGTCAGCATCGGTCAAATGAATGCCGGTAGTCGGGCTGGCAACATAGTCCCCGTGATCAAGCGCTGCATAAGGGATGCACTTGAGTTTGCCATTACTCCAGACAATGCCGCAATTGGCTATCTGGGCGAATTGCGCGATGATTTCACTGGCGGCTTTTTGCTCGGTTAGCGCTGGGCTGATCACGATATTGTAGGCTTGGCAATAGCTGTGCAACTGGCTCATCGCATCAACACGACTACTGTCCCAGCCCACGCCCCACTGACTGCTTAACAGCACGCCACGAATGCAGTCTTTAACATTGGCATCGACTCCGTCACGGTAATACCCCAGCACCTCAATGCTGTGATTACCGATACTGGCAGAGTTGGTTAACTCATAATTCGCGGCGGCAATGTAGGCGAATTTCTTAAAAACCAGTGCATCCTCAGGATGCTTAGAGACCAGATAACTCCATGGCTCTTGTAGATAATTACCGCCAAACGCGGAAAAATGCGCACTGCCGGGGGTGTTGTAGCGTTTTTTGTTGACCCATAACTTACCAAACGTGACATCGCCGCCCTCACAGACCAACAGCATAATCGACGCGTTATAGGTGAATGACTTCCCTCCGCTACCGCCCATAGCTTTGCCGCCGCTAGATGATTCATGTTCGGTTGCATAAAAGTCCGTGTAATAGACCAGCACTGGCGTAATCCGGTTAGTGCCCATGACGACAGGAATGGTAACGTTATAACCGGTCTGCTGAACTTGTAAATTGCCGAGCTTAGTCTCGGTCTGCGCGGCTGAGCCGCCACCGCCGAACAGACTCATAATGCAGCCCCGAAAAACGAATAAAACCGGCGCGGGCGGTTATTTTTTACCAGCTCGCCCTGATCACCTTCCGCATAAACCACCCCTAAATCGGTATGGGCATGGATAATCTGTGGCCACTTAATCACCAAACCGCCGTGACTGAAGGATTTGCCTTGCTTATAGACAACGATATCGCCCGGTTCCGGCACATCAACTTGATGACAATAACGTTCAACGATAGTGAGATAGCGCTCTTCTTTTTTATGCAACGCCCAATCGCGCGGGTAACTGGCAACCGTAGGCCGCTCGATCAATCCGCAATTCACATAAATCTCAATCAGGATTTGCCCGCAATCGACTCCGGCACCTTTAATTTTGCCTTCATGGTGCCACGGCGTGTTTAGCCAGGTCCGGGCTTCATCAATGAGCTGTTGGCGGCGTGGGTCTATCATGCACTGGTCACCGGCGTCGGCACTTTTTCGAAAATGCGGATGTTGGCTTCATTATTAAACTTATCCCGGCAGGTGACCCGCAACCGATTACAGCCCGCCACCGCTTCAATTTCATCACCCACGGTAAACGGATAATAAAACGGATACGCCGGGACCAACTGGCCGCTGACATGACGCTTTACCGTGCGTTTCGCGCCGGCGTTATTGCCCGTCAAACAGCGCACCGTACCCTGCGTGAAATAGCCGTCCGCTTGCACAAGATCAGAGACAATGCCGTTTCGCGTCGACCCTGCCAGGGCGGTTCCGGCGTGCGTCCAATCCAAACGATCCAAACTACACAAGTCATCAAACAACACATTACTACACCCAGGCGTAATGGTATGACGCGGCACCATTTGATTCAGCGTAATCAAATCGGAACTGGCTTTCATGGTAATAACCATCCGCGACGGTTCCGGCTCCGATATCGCGCCTTCGAATAAATGCACCACGCCGACCGGAATGCCTGGTTCCGACATAAACGCCCGTTCAATCAGAATCCGCGCCCCGTCAAAGCCTTTATTATGTACAAACTTAGGCACCGGCATACCGTAAATCCTGTCATCAGGCCGCACATACAGCGTGACATCGATTTCATCCACGGCAACACCCACGGCGCTGGTAATATCGCCGTGCTCAATGACGTAGTCGCGGTTATAAGTATTACCCAACCAAGTGACGTTAAAGTCTGGCGCGGAAGTCAGTGTTAAAACATCGTCATTGGCCAATGAAATTGTAAAGAGACTGGCAATCAGCGCTTGCTTTGAGGCCAGCAATGCGTCTAACTCAGGTGTTGAATCTCTCATACTTTCTCCACCGGCGAGCCACGAAATTGAAAGTCTTCATGTCGGTAAATCTTAGATAGAAACTCTGTAAAATCGGTGACATCACTTCCAAAACGACAGCGGAAATAATAGCTGCCGGTCCAACGGATAACCGCATCGGCGACCGGCGCGGTCGCAAAGTTAAGTACACCCGCCGTGCTGATCGTGTAATCGCCAGTATCAACTACCTCATCATCCAGCGTGATAGACTCGACTTGATTAGGATTCTCCACCGGCTCAGTAAAGCCGCCCCAAACCCGCGTCAATGGCCACTCGGTACGCGAGCCATTGCCGGTCCCAAGCACCCCGTTAGTGACCGTATTGGCATTTTTATAGTCATACAAAAACGAATCAAACCGGCCCCGGCGTTGCAAAATGAAACCATGCAGCGTTTCCAGATCACCATAGCTCTGGTCATCCAGGTGCGAATAATTCAGCGAGAAAATCCACATCGGATAAGCGGAGAAACTGCCACGAACCTCTCGGCCATTGGCAGGCTTATGCACAATGGTGTTAAATTCGCTGTTGCACTTCATGTCAAAAGTCAGCCCTGGCAATTCCGGGAATAGCGCATTACTCATAGTTTGATTCCTTTAGGCCCGAAAGCGCCTTTACGGGCTTTTTCCTGGAATTTTTGCGCCATGATATCGCCATGGGCATCAAAGAAACGCTTAGCGCCGTTAGTGTCGATAAATGAATTATGGTAAGCCTGGCTAAAGTGCGTCTGACTGTTATCATTGGTTTGATAAACTACGGACTGACCGGCCCCGGCTTGCCGCTGTTCCTCACCGGACTTGGCATTGAGCGCCGTCTGTTCGGCGGTATCTTTGGACTTTGCCGCGATATTTAACACGGATTGTGGCACTTGCCAATTGCCGTGCAGTTGGCCGGATGCGCTGAGCTTTTGAATAGCAGCGCTGACGTTAGCCGGAGCCTGGCGCTCCGGCATTACTACCTCATCGCCGGATGCGGCGGATCGGCCAAAGGCTTTGACGATATTGACCACATACCTGAAGTTCTCGGCGACACCCGCAGGAAGAACCGACTCTTTTTTATGGAGTAAGAAGGGGCTGTTGTCTTTAGCGACTTCCATCTCGCCTTTTTCGGCTGAGCCGATTACACCCAACGCCATCACAGCAGCAAACGCTACGGCAGCGGCGGCCGGCGCAATAGCCCAGCCGATAAAAGGGATGGCGGCTACCGATTGATACGTAAAGGCTGCCGCTTGTTTAGCCGCCGCGAAGATAGACTTCAGCAGACTTTTAAAAGTGACTTTGTCTTTGGTTTCGGTGGCGGCCACATGCGATGCGGTAGTAACCACATCCTTAGTGACTTCCGCGCCTGTTTGAATAGCCTGGCTGGCGACAACAGTAGCGGTTTGAGTGGCTTCTTTAGCACCAAACCCCATAACCTCCCATGCCCATTGCGCACCCATTAAAGCTTGTTTCTTCGCCCACAGCACGGTATCCCAAAGTAAACCGGCATTTTTTATTGCTCGCTGCCTGGCTTCCTTACCTGCAAACCCCATAACCTCCCACGCCCATTGCGCCGCCGACAGTACACGCGTCTTAATAAAGCTGGCCGCATAACTGACCACAATCGAATTCGCCGCGTTTTGCACCGCATGCTTAACCGTTTGCTGACCGGTTAATATCCCGTTAACGGATTGATCCAGGGCATTACTCAGCGGAGCAAATAATTGCTTGAAATGTTCTTGCTTGTCCCGTGCGTCCTTATTATCGATACCTTGGGTTTCTACCTGGTATTGACGATACAGCGCTTTCATTTCATCCAGGTTTTGCGCTAAAGCCAGCTGATCCTTGCCTAACAGCTTGCGCTTATCTTCCAGATACGCCATTTCAATAGCCAGACGATCGGCGGCAAAGTTGCGCAAATTCGCAAGGTGCTGTTCATTGTTGATATTGCCCAGGTCAAGTTCTTGCTGAGAGGCGATTTCCTTAACGCTCAAGGCATCCAGCGCTGCTGCATGTTCAGCGTCAGCCTGTTCATTATCCAAGGCTTTTTGTTGCTCCAGCATGGCTTTTTTCAGCGCCAACTCTTCAGTCGATTGCTCAATCGCGGCGTTCTGTCCGTCAAGCCCCAGGGCTTTCAGTTTCGCTTGCGTGTCGGCTTCATTGGCGAGCAATTCAGCATTGAATCCGGCCAATTTAGCCGACAGCGCTTGCTTAGCTTCGGCGGAATCCCCGGAACCGGTCGCGGCTGGATTTTTCATCGCGGCTAAAACGTTCGGTACATACGCCTGCGTTTCCGGTTTCATCTTGCTTAAATCGCCGCCCACCGCCTTAACTTTTGTGGGGTTTGAGTTGTAAGCCATCAGCGCCAGTTTGACATCCCCATTGAAGGTGTCGAGCAGTTCCCGTAGAAGCTTAGCACCGCCTTCAATACTTTGCGCCGGATCTGTGCGATCAGTAACACCTAAGCTTTTTGCAGTCGCAGGCATTAGCTGCATAACGCCTAAAGCGCCTGCCGATGAAACACCGGCATTTTTGCCCCCCGCGCTTTCCACTTGCGCGACGGCTTGCACAAGATTCGGCGGTAATCGATACTTTTCCTCCGCTTGTTTAAATAGTTGCGCCATTGACGAGACCGGCGCATCCGCTTGCGCCGCCTGCATTTTTTCAACTATCGCCGCGCGGGTTAGCGCCGCCGATTCGAGGATAAACTTGCGCTCAATCTCCAGCTTTTTATCGGCCAAGTCTTTTGCCAGCACAATCGACTTTTCTTGCAGATCGATTTCACTCAAACCCTGTTGTTTAAGCGCCAGCTCTTGGGTTTTAAAGTTGGTTTCAAGTTGCTTTAAATCCAGTTCATGCGCACTTTGAAGGGCGTTTTGCCGGGTTTTTATTGCAGAAAGATTGGCATCAAGCAGTGCGTTAATACGTTTTTTTGCAGTTTCGTGACTCTCTTCTGACTCGCCACCCGCTAAAGCGACACCGCCGCCTGTCATGCGGGAATCTTTACCAGGACTGGTCGCCGTTGTCGCCGCCGCTCTTTGACGCACAATGTCGGCGTTAATAGCGTCCTGCCAGCGCTTGCTATAATCAACGACGGCTTTACCGGCGCTATCTAAGCTGGATTTAAACCCATCAGCCAGACCGCCCAAATAATCCTTGCCCACACCCGATGTCAGCGCGTCACTGATCGCATAATCGGAGGCGGACTTCTGCGCGGCATCTTGTTGTGCATTAGCGTCGAGTTGCGCGCTAAAATTGGTGGCGGAAAAATCCCCATGCCAGGCGGCCTGAATGTCATCAGCCGCCGCCTTAGCCAAGGCCACGGCTTGCTTAAGTTCGGTGCGGATATGCTCGACAAAAACCGCCAGTGACACACCCGCCGCTTTTCCAAGTCCATCAAATGCCCCGATTATCTGATTGATGACGCTTTTTGCATCGCCCAAAAAATCGGCCAGGCCGGTTTCTATTTTCTGCCAGGTGCTGTCGCTAATACCGACCAGGCGCAACAAGTAACTCCCCAGATCATTAAATAGCGAGCCGATGAAGCCGACGCCATCGGCAAACATGGTTTTAAGATTTGACCAAACAGCACCGAGTATTTCAGATAAGGTAACGCTGGCATTGCCGAATTTTATCGTGTCATCTTTAATCTCGTTGTATTTGATCGCCAGAAATGCCAGTGCCGAGATAGCCAGGCCAATCGGTCCACCGACCAAACCT
Source organism: Methylococcaceae bacterium (assembly GCA_005772825.1). Classification (GTDB taxonomy): domain Bacteria; phylum Pseudomonadota; class Gammaproteobacteria; order Methylococcales; family Methylomonadaceae; genus SXIP01. Next base: position 9,825 of record SXIP01000180.1, read on the forward strand.
AACAGTACCCGACCGACACCGCCAAAAGCCGCACCCAGAACGCCTAAAGCACCGTGAGCCGCCATCACGCGAATGGCAACCAAGCCAATGCTCGTTAAAAATAAGGCGAGCGGGCTACTGACAAGGGTAACAAAAACCGATGACACCGCACCTATTGCGCTGACCAGCCCGTTAAAACCGACCGTTAACAGCACAGCACCGGCAATTAATCGCCCGAACACGGATTCTGCTAAAAATGTCCCGATTGCGCCTAATGCGGGTATTGCCGCCTTAAAGACATTGATAATACCGGAGTTAAAAATGACGCCGATGGCCCCGATTGACGCCGAAACGATAGCCGGTAAACCGGAAAAAGCAACCCGTAAAACGGTTCCCAATGTACCGAATATAACGGCAATACGAGCAAACCCCATCAAGTTGGGGTATTCATCACTCACATGCCGTAACCATACTGCCAGATCCCGAAGCCCTTCTGCCACCGCTCTAATGGTCGGCAAGAACATCGTTGATGCACTGATCGCTAAACCATCCCATGCGTTTTTCATCATGATGATAGCGCTTTGCACGGTTTTTTGGCGCTCTTTAAAGGTCGCCTCCATGCTGCCTGCTATATCGCCCGCCGTCGATAATTCGGTTAAGCGCTGATATTCGCCTATTTTACCAATCAAATCACCGATAACGCCCTTGGCTTCGCCCGCCTCACCGATTAACCGAGATAAGATATCGGTTTGAGCGCCTGCACTCAATTTACTGAGAGTCAGCAGGAAGTTATCCAGCGCCTGTTTAGGATTTTTTTCAATATTATCGGCTAGTGTTTCTGCATCCATGCCCAATAACTGCAGGCCTTCCCGAAAATCCTTGCTTTGGTTTTTAGCATTTTGCAACCGACTCAACAGCATATCCATCGCTGTACCAACCAGCTCGGGCGGCTTGCCCATCGCCAACATCGCCGCAGCCAACGCTACGGTTTCGCCCCGCAACAAACCAAATCGCTGTGCGACGCCGCCCGAACGATTCATCACATCCAGCAATGCCGATTCGTTAGTATTGGCTTTATCAGCGATGTAGTTGATCTGATCACCGAGAAATTCCAGCTCCTTCAAATTCAGATCATAAATGTTTTTTAAATTACCGAATGACTGAGCTGCTTGTTCTGGCAATAGTTCGAATGCCACCGCCCCTTTTGATGACAATTTAACAAACTCATCTATCTCATCAATCGGAAGGCCTAATTGTCCAGCTTGCGCCTGCATTTTTGCCAAACCGTCGGTGCCCATTGCAATAGCTGCGGACATATCGAGCAATTCGTTGCGTAGGCCTTTAATCCCATCGATCGTCCCAGTAACGACTTTTTTTACATCTGCAAAATTAGCTTCAAATTTGACTCCCCGCCATTCGATAATAGATTCGACCGCCAAGGCCTTGCCAAAATTAACAACGTCGCGCTTAAGCGCATCGAACGCGGCTTTCCCGGCTTTTTCTACGGCATAAAGAGCCGATACAGCCTTATTGGAAAAATCAGTCAGGCCACCACCGGCACTGACCAGCATCGTTGCCAAAAGCGCAACTTGAATTTTTACCTGATCAAGCCCGGCTCTGGTGTGCGCAATACCGGCCCGAAAGCCATCCGTGACCGCATTAATAATCAGGCGTAGCGTTAAATCTCTCATGATTTCTTCCCCATCATCGCCCGGAACCGGTTAAAAATAGCGCGCATATTTTCCTCAGCAGTCGGCTTGGGCTCGTAACCCAAATACGCCGCCACCAATTGATGAGTCGCGGGGTTTTTGTGTAAATACGGCTGTAGTTCTTTCAGTCTCGATAGCGTCATGGTTTGATCGATGTTGTCGTAAGTCCAGCCCATGGCCATGGCCAGGTGGGCATACGTATCGCCCCAGGTGCCCGGTTCTGATCCGTTGTCATCACCCGCAGCTTCCAATCCCAAAGTATCCGGCAATTGATGTAAAAAATCGGCAAGTTGATCCGGAGTAATCGCACGGAGCGAAGGAGATTGTTTGCCGAGCAGCAATGAGAGGATGCGTTGAATATGGGCCGCTTGTTGGCCTGGCTGGCAATGCGCAATCGCGTTGTAGCTGGCGATAATGCGCCGTAAATCCCGGAACACCGGTTCCGGTATCCAATAATCGCGATTAAGGGTGATCAGCAGGCCGTCTGTCATGAATGCCTCGGGGAACGTGCAAAAACGGAAGGACGCCGCACGACGTCCTTACCAGGAGGAGAGGTTATTTAACTTTTAAGACGACGACATGCTGGCTTCCCAGACGCGAGGGGTAGGATGATCGCGATCTTCACTGGCCATGATTTCGAATTTAATCGGCGATGCGGCACCTTGCTTCATCGGCACGCCCATGCCTTTACTTTTGGCATAGAACATCTCGATGTCCAGATTGTCGCCTTCGAACTCGTAACTGATGCTGACGCGAAATGCTGGCGAATTACCCATAGGCTGGTTATCGACTTCAATCAACGAGCCGCCTTCGATCTCGTAGCGATAATCGAGAAAAACCGTATCCAGCTGGTTAGTAAAATCGAAATAATGCGCGCCGGAGTCATCAACCCCGAATTGATTATTGCCGATAGATAACGGCTGAGTAATCTCAACCCGCTGAAACGCCACGCCGCGCGAATTGTAAACCCCGCGTGATTCAATAAAGTCCCCGCCATTAACGATGTCTGGCCGCAACACGAAATAAGACGGCGTATAGTAAACGCGTACTCTGTCCCCTGCATCCGCCGCCGCCCAGGTGTACTCGCCGCCTGCATCATTAGTGTACTCACCGGTCACCGGGCCGCTGACCACTTTAGTCAAGGTTTCGCCGACCGCAACGCCGGTCATCGCGGTACCGGCGTTGGACAGCAGTTCCACCTCGTCATTATTGACAAACGTGGAGCCGCCCGGTGCATCAATATGAAAATTATAGCCAGCGGTCGGCAAGGTCGCGATTGAGTAGCTCACTTTCTGCTTATCACAATTGGCGGCAATCGTCAGCTTTTTACCCGAGGCCAGCGTCATTGCGGCGTTAAAATACAGCACACCGCCACCTGTGCCCATAAATTTACCGGCTGCAGGCCCCACCAGCATGCTATACGCCGACTTTACCAACGGCGTTGCATCGTTTTTAACGGTTGGATTGGCATCGGCAAAGCCGCCCGGCCACCAAGTGCGCTTGGTGGGGATTTTTATCGTTGCCACCACTGTGCGTCCGTTGGAGACATAGGTAACAACCGCCGACTTGCCGATATCCGGCTCGCCAAACGTGATCAAGCCGCCACTCCAGTAATACTGATTCGCGACGGGCGTCTCATCAGACGTCAGCGTGACTGCGCCAATTTTGATCGACGTAATGCTATCGACCCGCGCCAGGTTAATGCCGATAATGTTTTTGATCACCCAGTCTACGGAAACGGAGCCGGGGATCTGAACGCCGGTTTTATCGGTATGCTTTCTGCGTTGTTTGGCTTGGACTTCTCGCCCAGTTGAAAGGGCATTTAACATAGCAGCACCGATACTACCGATGGTTATCGAAAATGATAATTCGGATTTGCCGGTAAACAAACCGTTCGCGTATTCGCCGGAACCAAACAAGGCTTCCAAGGCTTTTTTGTCGCCGTAATCGGTTTCTATTACATCGGGAATACGAAATGATTGCTCAACGGCCAGTTTATTGCCTTGGCCGTCGCGCACTTGAGTAATATGGACGTCCGGTGCGCGCACCGGTGCTAGTTGCGATCTGTTTAACTCACTCATGTTTATTTACCTGTGTTGTCAGTGTTTTTTGAAGGAGCAGCCTTGCTGGATGCGGCGACTGTCGAATGGGCGGGTTTTTCTACCTGCGCAGCGGCCGCCTCATCATCTACCGGCTTGCTTGCCTTTGCGGCCACCGGCGCAGCGGCGGCCTTAGCAGCGGCAGCTTCCGTGCGTTCCCGCTCCAGTTGCGCCAGTCGGCCTTTGGCATGCACAAAACCCTGTGACCAGACAGCGCTGGTGACCTGGTTATCGGGGATGTCAATAATCCCGTTCTCGTCAGCGACAAAGGTCCCGGTGCTAATCGTAATTTGTAGGGCGTTGTGTTTATAAACTTTCATAAAATTCTCGTTGGGTTACGGCGGCAATTGACCGCTGATATAAATGCGGGTGGAAAACAGCATCGGATAATGCACAAAGCCGTCGCGGTCGGTTTTTCGATACGGACATTTCTTTCTTGCGAGCTGCTCGTGATCGCGGGATAACACAACGCCCTGGAGCCAATTCAGCACTTGACCGACCAATGCTGATGATTCTTGCAAAGCGCTTTCGCCCTGGTTGGCGACATTACGTAACGACACCAACACCAACCAAAGTTGCTCGCTCGCTTGAGTCCGGTTTAATTGCGCACGTCCGGTTGCCGATTCATCCGGCACGTCATCAAAAAAGATGATGTTAATCGATTTGTGTAGCGGGTTTTTAATGACCCATTCCAAGCTCATGGCATGACGGATATTGATCGCCGGTAGCGTGGGTATTTTTTCCTGCAGCCGTGTGGCCATTAAATCGCCGCCGATTAAATAATTGGCCGGATTAATCATCAGTAACTGTCCCAATCCACGCGGGACACGCTTTGGGCAATGGTCACAGAGCCTATTTCGGCAACCGTTTCATCAGCTGCTCCCAGCGTCACCCGCTTAGCTTGTACATCACGTAGCCAGGCGATGGCGTCTTTATACCGAGCCGCCACCTCTTCATTGGTGATGCCTTTGTATAAGGTATAGCGGACAATATCGCCGCAGATTTCCGGCAACGGACTTGACGCAACCACCTCATCAGCTAGCGGCAACGGATAAACCGAGCGTAAATAGCCATCGACCAGACGACTGGCTGCGCTGATCGCCTCATCCAGCACTGTCTGGCCAATCGCACCGGTAAACGGCTCGCGGTCAGTGCGCTGGATGAGTTCTTGCTCAGAAAACCAGGTGATGAGTTGCTCGGTTGTGCAATACATCGGTTATTCAGACCCGTCCTGTTTACCTTCACTGCCTTCTGAAGTGGCATCAGCAACTTTGGAAGGCTTAACCGGTTTAGCAGATACAATCTGCAATTCCGCTAATTTTGCTGCTTCATCGACAGTAAACTGAACGATTGCGCCGGGGGCGTAACGCTTACCACCCGCTTTTAATGGTGACAATACTTCATAAGGTTTCGTTGTTTCTGTCTTTTCAGCCATGACCTGTCCTAATTGATAACGGTTGTAAATAAAAACCCGGCACCCATACCCGTTAACACCGGCTTCACTTCATCAAAAACCGGATAAACCCAGCTGGTGATGTTATTTTCATAATAAGCCTGTTCAACCAACGGATAGCCTTCGAGAAAATAGCTGTAGCCATAGCTCGGCACTTCAATATCACCATCGCCGCTCACGCTGGGGACATACGCCAATACGGCGTTTTTGCCCCAGACATCGGTAAACGGATCACTATCCGTTGAGGTTTCCGGCAGCCAGACTTCATCGCCACTGTAAACCTGACGCACTTTAAAATAGCGCGCCAATTGCTCATCAGTCACTTCTTGCGCCCCGGCCTGTGCGCCGGTATAAAAATGGCCGACAATCTTGGGATGACGAACCAGCACATCCTTGACTAAAGGTCCGACTACCAGCACATTACCGCGCCGCCCCGTCGTAGCTCGAATCGCCTGATGCGCAGCGTCCACATCAACACCGGGATCACTATTGGTGTAATCATCCCAGCGATCAGTACCCGTTAACGCCAATTTATGATTACTGTCATAGTTCGCTGTCGATTGGGCAATCGTCGCTTGCTCGATCTCAATCTCCCGCGCAATAGCATCCAGCGGCACATTAATGGCTCGCATGCCTAAATTAGCGGCCGGAATACCCGCCGATTCGTCTAACTGTTTCCGCGTCACGACGCCTTCTAATGCGTGTTCAACCAGCGAGACCGTATCGGCTGTGTAACCCACACGAACACGCTTGATATTTTCCGAGCCGGAGCGAATAGAGTTATATTTTCGAAACGCTTCTTTACCGAACTTAACAATATTCGCGCCGCGCTTAGGGATGGACGCTCGGGGGAATAGCACTGATCCGACCCGCATAATATCGGGCGTGCGCCAACCGCGCGCCTGAGTAGTCAGGATAGGATCGATAATCCGGGTTTCACCCGGCGACATAATTCTTGGCATAACGGCTAATCCTTAATTCGTGTTCAAAATAACTTCAACGAGCTGCCCAGCCGCTGACGCGGATTCGCCAGGCGCTAATCGGCCAGTGTTGACGCCGGCAGCCAAGGTAATGGCACGGCCACTGGCGTCCGTTTGTACGGCTGCACCGGCAGCGATAGCCGCGCCTGCCTCAACAATTTCAGTACCCAGCACCGTGACCGGCACTACATCGCCGCTCACGCCGTTCATTTGCGCGACGCCATAGGTATTGACACCGGCGCTGGCAACCACCGCCAAGGCGGTACTCACGAAGCGATTTGCCGTAATCGTACCCGTTGATAGAACCGGCACCGTTAAAATAGGTGTGCTATTGCGCATCATTTCCCCCTTGCTACTGCGTTGACTGCGGTTGCGTAATCGCAGTTATGTTGAGATTGATAAGCGACGGCCTTGTCATGTAGCGCCAACCTTTCGGGATCAACGACTACACCATTCGGTGCTGAGAAATCAGACGCCGTCGATTCATCAAAGCCACTAAAATCAATCTGACCCGGTTTAACCGCGACCGGCAATTGCGCCAACAAGCCTTTAACAAATTCACGCTGACTGGTTTGCTTTTTAGCGCCTTCACCGACGCTAAACTCAAACGTCCCGGCATCGGCGCTATCCAGGGACAGCATAAAATCCACCACACCGACCAACGTCGCCGGTTTAACGCCGCGTTGCAGATGCTTGTCGACAATCGCCTGGCATTCAATGCGCACCGTTTTGGCTTTTTCTGCGGCTAGCGCTTGGGTTAGTGTCTGGTTTTGCGCGGCAAAATCCGACGCTTGTTGTTTGGCCGCGTCTAAATCGGCCTGAGTAGGAATGTCCATACCATTGTCCTGGGGTTGTGAGTAGTCATTTAAAGGATTGCCGGACGCTTCAGCGGATTGTTCCGCCTGTTCGTCCTGGTATTGTTGTTCTGAGAGACGGTTTAACTCGTCGATGTCGTAATTGGGCAAAACAGCATCCGCTTTTTCTTGCCCAAATTGAGCGATCAGGAAGTCGCGCATATTGCGCAGCATCCGAGCCATAATGCCGGTGGATTGCCATTCCGCCATGCTGAAATCAAACACCTCATCAGCGGCAGCGAATTCAACCGGCTGCAATCCGGAAATAGCCGGTGGCGTTGCCCCCAACCAACCGACATGGCCCAATCGCAAACCGTTTGCGTTTTTTAAGATGCGGATTGAACGATTTTTGAATTGGCCGCTTTTGACCATCTGCTCAAACTGCGGCTCGACATCGGCGAATTTTGCCAGCAGTGTATTGCCGACGCGCTTAAGTTCTTGCGTCCAGCCATACGCGGGGGATGACGCATCTTTAGCCGGATGACCGATAACAATCGGTGCGGCATCAGCGACGCTGTGATTAGCGATAATTTGATCAATATCGTTATTGGTCCAGGATTGGGTAGTACCGGCATGATCGGTATGCGTACCCGAACGGAAGATTTCAACGAAATCGCCAAAGCCTTTAAAGTCTGATTGGGGGGTATTTTGTCTGTTCATGGGCACAGTGTACCGATGTCAAACAGGGCGCATAAGCCGTGAAATGTTTCACGCCTTATGTGAGGCGGGGTGTTTTTATAGACTAGGGCAAAAAAACACGCGGCGCAAGAAAAAGAAAAAAGCGCACTATGACCAGAACTTGAGCGCCGGTTAGAGGGCCGACAACTACGGAGAGTAGAAATGACATTTGACGAATGGTTTCAGAGTAAACAGGGCGAGCCTTATGATTCGATGTATCTATTTGCGCGGGACGCGTGGAATGATGCGATAACGACAGAACGCGAAGCATGTGCAAAGGTAGCTGAGAAGGCAACCAAACTGAATCAAGTTAGAAATTTCGTTAGGTCAAAACGGCCAAATGCGGAGTGTTTTTTTATACCCGGAAAATATGAAATTACGGACAATGAAACAGCAGATGATCTTGGGCGAGGAACTGACGAGTTGGAGGCTTGGGCTGATGCAGCCGATCAACTTGGGTATAACGTTTTGTTATACGGCGGCACCTGCCCAGTGCCAAAAACAATTGCCGTCTGCCCAGAGTGTGGTGGAAATCTTCACGCCGAAAGCATCGAATGGGTTGAAGAAACAGGGGTCCCGACAACTGGCGGTTTATACGTTGATTGTGAACATGAAGAATCACAACAACACCGGTATTGGCAATCTGACTGGCAGAGCGTTATCAATGCCGTCGAAAAATGGTGCGGCGCTGAAGCCGCATAAGACAGGCTTATACCGCATTCAAAACCCCTTCAAAAACCGCTACAAGCGCTTTTCAGGTTTTTTCGGTACGTCGGGTCGAACTAACCCCTAAACGCTGCGTGTGCGGCGCTGTGTTAAACATCAGGAGCATTTATGAAAATAGGATTACTGTTTCGGCTGGGTAGCTTTTGGATGGGCGCACATTGGTCGCCGTACAACAAGAGGCTGTGCATTAACCTGCTGCCCTGCGTAACGATTTGGGTAACGGGTAAGGATGGCATAACGCCTGAGAGCAGGCATTGCAAAGATTCCTGAATATCTACTTGCATTCGTTCGACACAGAGCGATACTGTGCCCACACATTTTAGGAGGGCAACAGCATGAAATTCAACCATTTACACCTAGCCAGAAGCTTTAGGGACAGAACCTTAAAACCTTCGGCAATCATTATGGGTGATGACATGATGTACTGGGTTGTCAGCTTGAAAGAAATGGAAGCGTTATTGAAGGGTGGATTTGAGTTGATAAAATAAATCTGATTGTCCGTCATTTCAAAATTATCACTTTATCAGACAGGATCGAGTCAATAGAAACCCAACCGACGACGGAAACAAAAAATAAGCGTTATATTAGTCATCCTTATATCTAAATATGGATAAATTCTTTGATGGTTCGATTATGTCACTAAGATTATATTTGTTATTAGCCCGTTTTTTTGCTCCATTCTTGGATATGACAATAACGTCTTTCGAGGAGTGTAGTTGGCCTACAGCCTCCATCAAATGAGGCTCAGCAGCTGTGGAGTTTGTCACACAATTCTGAAACAAATCAGCCAATCTAGTGGGTTTGTCGAGTTGAAATACTGTCTCTCCAAAATACTCCCTTACTCCATTGATGCAAGCCTCCCTTGACTCTTCACCAAAAAACTCGAATGTCGATTGCCTTGTATAACTACTATCTTTGTTTGCATTGTAACCTAATACAAATATCCCAGGCTCCAATTCATGCCCAAAGTCAGTGGCATGCGCCCAATGTAGTGATTTCATAACCGCATGGGCGCGGTACATATTTGAAAGGTGAATTAACCAATAGCCCCAAGAGTTTGTCCCATATGGCTTCACGAAAAACAAAGTCATATATTTCGCCCCTGTTTTATCCTTGATACCATGTGCAATGTGGCGCTGCAAAATTTGACGCCATTCGCGTTTTTGTGTGGCTTTAAGCTGCTTTAGTTTCTCCCAGGGGATATACGCATCCAGTCCTATGTTTTCCAATGGCTTACGATTGGCTACGTGATCTGATAAATAGGTAGTCAAATTGTCAACGTTGAAGGTCATAACAATTTCGGCCCCTTGAAGGCTATGCAGAATGCCAGATATTTCTGGCAAGGGGATATCCTTGTAGCAGTATTGATCTAAAATGAAGAGGGCGTGTTCACCCATTTTGCGTAGTTTTATCTTCTGGATAAGCGATGGGAGCTGCTTCAAGAAGCTATTAGTGATAATCTCCGTTTTTTGGTAATCCTCTAGATCAATCGTATTGTCACTACACTTTGCATCTAGCCAATATCGTAAATAACGAGTTGTATCCGGTAAAATATCAACAAAGTGATAGTCTACATTTATATGGCGTGGAATTCGTCGAGTTTGGTTAAGATATATCCTTGCCTCACGTACAGCTCGCATCACCAGGATTGGCGAGCCGTCTGTCAAACCACCTTCTTCCGTTTGGTAACATCCACCACCAGAAAAACCATCGATAATCGACAACCTAAGCTCTGGAATATGTGCAGGAGCCATGAACGTCAAAATATATTGTTTGACGTACTCTTCAATAATGGCATGTTTTGTTTGGCTATGTCGATCAAGTATTGGTGGTGGCGAACCAATTTGCCAATAGTATTTTTCGTCAGCCATTATGTCAGTTGCTGCACGACAGGCATTGCATCCCAAATACGGCCATGCAATTCCCGACCATTTTCTTTTTTAGCTCTTTTTTTTCCATCAACACCCCAACCTCCCCATTGTTTGAAAAAAAACGCGACATTTTCGGCTTCACATTGCATCCTGATTTCATCAACCCATTCTTTTTGCATGGGTCGTGCCCTTGGTCCGGATTCTCCGCCTACAATAACCCAATGAATACCGGCAAGATTTATATTGCCTAAGCTTTCAAGTAACGGCTCGACAGATAAGAAACGTATGTTAGCATCAACCTGCCGTAAGCCTTCAATTCTTGGGAGCCCAAAAGTACGATCTTCAACAGAAACACCTAACCATACGTTTTTAGGGCATTTTCTATTTGTAAAATAGCTAGGTAATCGATCAGACCTTTTTGTAAGAATTTGAAAAGTATGCTGTGGAGTTTTACTTATGACAGAAAATACGTCATCAAGAAAAGCATCTGGAATATTCTCATGAAATAAGTCGCTCATTGAGTTGACAAAATAGGTAGTCGGTTTTTTTCTTTTGAGTGGTTGTGCTAATCTGTACGGATGGATAGCGAGTTGGAAACCATTAGCATATCCTTGCGCTCCCATTGCTTTCAATCTTATCGCCATAGTTTCGGCATAGCAATGTTTGCATCCCGGCGATATTTTTGTGCATCCAGATGTTGGATTCCACGTTTGTTCAGTCCATTCTATGCGTGATTTCCCACTCATAACCATCCCCAAAATTAGATATTGATCTGTGTGTTTTTTGTTAATGATCTAACAAAAAAACTTTTTTTGTCAACCCTTTACAGATCATCGCTTATAAATATCTCTAACTATCTACAAATCGACTCACACGGCACACCATCATGATCCCGATCCAGGCGACTGAGACCGCACTTATTCAGATAGAAATTAGCTTCCGCACAATTACTCATTTGTCCACATCTGGACTTTCCACTACATTCAAAACCACTACTAGGCGCAGTTGTTGACACAGATTTTTTAATGGACTGATTTATTGTCTTAGTTGCCTTACTACCATGCCTAAACTCCCAGGGCGGAATAGGGTTTGCATCCGCCCACAGCCCCAATTTACCTGCCTTGGCGGCATCCTCCAGGCCGATAATAGATTGATCAGTTAAATACTGCCGGTAGGCCCAGGCCATCCCTCTCCGAACTTGTTCGGCATTTGCATCAACGCCATCGCATTTCAAACGGCCCAATGTGCGTTTGTACTTATCAGTACCGCGATCATCGACAACAACCGATTTCCTAAAACAAATATCTGCCAGTGATTGCTTAGACTGGGTGCCGAACGCTTGTTTGGATTCAGGTGCATCAATCTCGACCAGGCGAATTTTGACCTGCTGATTTTTGGCATTCAGTACTTTTACCGTATCGCCGTCTGATATGCCTATTACAGTTCCGGTCCACTCATTTGATAATGCAGACAATGGAAATAATAGCGCTACTGTTAAAACAAGTTTTTTCATAATCTCCGCCCTCACCATTCATGCATGGATGCTACGACGCGGCCAATAATGGCCATATCGAGCGACTCATCAGACAAATCAACTTGATAGGCTGGCCAACCCGTACTAAAAGAAGAAACTTGTACTAAGCCGTGTGGCAAAGGCTGCAAGTTTTTGACTAGCAGATGACCGTCCATGCGTAACACATACGTTTTGTCACTCACAATAGCAATCTGTGACGTATCTATCATAACCAGATCGCCATCTCGCAACTTGGTCTCCATCGAATCGCCTTTCACCTCAACTATCGCCAGATTTGCGGGCGAAAGATGACGCTTTGTCAACCAATCTCGACGGAACGCCAATGGCTGCCGATACTCTTCTGTTGCATTAATGACGCCATGTCCAGCTGCCGCACAAACGTTGTAACGGGGTATCTCGACAAATTCTTCATTTTTATAACTGTTTTGCTCATTCAATAACTGATATGGCGTAGATGGCTTTATTTCATAAGGCCCCGGCTCAGGTGAAAGCATCGCTCCTATATCAATATTATGTGTACATAAATACTCAATCAACTCCTCATAAGGAATGGAGTTCCGTACTTTTCTATTCGAATAGGCTGCGGGGCTGATTCCCAAACACTCAGCAATAGCCCTATCACTTTCTAATCCCAACGTATTAGAAAATCTATTCATGACAACTTCAAAAGAAATTGTTTTCATAATCTACAAAACATTGTTGACATAAACTTTTTGTTGATTAAAATGTAACCGTTAATATACAAATTGTATATTGAGCCCAAAAAATTGCGGCAGCCTACCGACCAAAGTGAACTGCCGCACCCGTTAAACCACTACAGGATTAATCATTATGCCAGATCGCAATCCACAAAACCAAGGAATGCACCCTGCCGATATTGTTGCAGAATTAAAAAAACGCAAGCTGACTGTGACAGCCATCGCCAGCGCTTTGAACTGCTCACACAATTCGGTGCGCTTGGTCATCAATAACAAACAGCAAAGCAAACGCATTGCTGAATACGTCGCCGAAAAGATCGGCAAAACCGCAGATGAGCTGTGGCCCGGTCAATACAGCTACGAAGGCCGTAAACCCTTTCGCGAAACCCTGAGAAACAAGGCGGCAGCATGAAAACCTTGGCTTTCGTTTTGCTATTCGCGGCATTTGTTGCCTACAGCGTATGGCATGCCATATCACCACTTTTGCCCAACAGCTTATAGGAGTTGGTCATGTTTCCTTTGCACCTATCAACCCGAATCGCCGTTAACTCTGAACTTAACCGGATTTCTGCACGGAGAGCCATAGCCCTGCATAGTCGAGTAGATCGTCAAATACAGTTGCTCGCTCGGTCTGGTCTTTTTGAGCCTCCAGTGCCTCCGCTCGATCAATTAAAAAACTTATGCCCTCCTGATTTTGACACCTTGCCAACAGCCAACCCAGCACCTGTATTAGTGCATCCTCACGCTGGTTTGCCAAATCCAAAGCAACTTGGGCTTTAAATAATTTTTCTTCGATTATAGCTAAACGACGTTCTATTTCAGACATAACAGCAATCCTTATGATGGTGAAAACGATGATGAAAACGATGCAAAACCGATCGACTAATTTGCAAAGTCGCAAGCACAGTCTAGCTATTTGCCGGACATCAGTTAATGGCTAATCCCAAGAAATCTTTTACCAGTAATCAACTGGATATTTTCCAGCGATTGGCTGAGGAAACCGCGCTGGAAGCCGCCAATGCAGCAGACCTGGATATCGGGCCGGAATTACAAGGGGCGCTGAATTACGCAATACGGACCGCCAAGAAAGCCGGGCTGTCCCGCGAACGGATTGTTGAGCGGATGAATATGTGCCTGCCGGATCTGGAAAAACCCATCACCCTGCGGCAACTGAACGCCTGGACCGCACAAAGCAAAGAGTTCAGCGAATTTCCGGCGCGCTGGTTACCCGCGTTCTGCTGGGCTTGCCACTGCACGCTGACGATTCAGGTATTAGCCCAGGCCGTCAATCATGAGTTAGTCGATCGCCGGGAAAAAATGACGCTGGAATTAGGACAAACGTTAGTTGAAAACGCCCGGCTGACGCGCCAGGCGAATGAATTAAAAAAACAACTCTCTGGAGAATAACAATGGCTACAGAATCCTTAAAAACAAACACAGCCCTGCCACGGGTTATGCACATTCGCTTTCTTGAGATCATTCAGGGCGATCTTCAGTGCTTATTAAAGAATAGTAGCAATGCCGAGTACCTCAGCCACAACACAACTATGTTACGAGGCTTTATTTCAAACCTGGCGCTCGCGTACTCAGACCAAGGTTGCGATGATTTCTTACCGCTCCTAACTGAGTTCCAAGACGCATTTTGGAACATATCTAAAAAAGAGACTACTGAGAAAGTAGCTCTATTAACACAGATGGAAAAACGTGTTTGCGAGTCATTGAGCGCTTTAAAAGCGGAATGTGCAGGCTGTGACCAACCAGATCCACTGGGAAGGTAGGCGATATGAGCCAAGTAGCTGATATAGCCAATAAAACTGCCATCAGTAATGGTGCGATGAATAACCGAACAGAACCCGGAAACTTCGTCACTGAAACTGACATGATCCGCGCGAAAGAAACTGTAATGCTGGCAGCGATGGGCATTTCCGCATTATCAACAGAGGCGCTTCTGGTTCGTTTAGAAGGACTTTATTGGCAAGCATTTAAACACGCTCTGGATAAAGTGATTCCTGAAAAAGGAGACGGTCTATGAGCCAAGCAACTGATTTAGTCAATAAAGCTGCCATGCCGCCCGCTCATGTTGTAGCTTTACTGCAAGCGGAAAGTATGAGTTTTGATGCCGCTACATTTGCATTGATGACGCTTGAGCAACATGCCGAGGAAGGTTTTAAGGGCTTGCGAGCGTCTGTGTTAGCAGCAGTATATTCGGGGGCGCATTTTGTTCAGGCTTTGGAAAAGTCCAAACAGTTTGGACAACCGAAATTTGTGCAAGATGAAGCTGACCGGCTTGGGTTGGCACGTCAAAGCATTTACAACATGATTAATGTTTATGAGCTTTTCTGTCGGAGTCCTGAAAGGGCTTTACAAACATTTGCAAGGTTGGAATACAGCAAACTACTCGAATTAAAGCATCTCGACGAGGAAGATCTGGAACAACTCGCCGAAGGCCGCGAAGTCTACGGCATCACGCTGGAAACCGCACAAACCTATAGCGTCCGTGAGCTGAAAAGCGTGCTGCAAAGCCACCGGGCGGAAATCAAGACCATGAAACAGCGCATCCTGGACGCCGAACGCAAAATGAATATCGAAGCGGATAAAGCCGCTGAATTCTTTGCAGAAAACCAGGCGCTGAAAAAACTAGACCCTGAGCGGCGTTCGTTTGGTGCCCTACGCAAACAGCTTTTTGAAGACATGGAAACGCTCCAGGGCATTGTTGTGCGTGCCCGAAAAACCTATGAGTTGTCGAAAAACTTCCAACAAGAAGTCGCGCACGAAGCACAAGAGGCGGTGATCTATCCGCTGATCCATTTGTTAAGCGTGATGCACGGCAACTCCAAGCTGATTATGGACGACTGTTATCTGACCTGGCCGATTAATCCGGCCATCCCGGTTAATCCGCCACAGCCCGACAGCATGACCCATGAAGAACGCTGGGCGGCGCAGCAATCAGCCCGGTATCAAGCGTCGATAACAGAACAGTATTTCCCCAGCAAAAAAGCAAAAAAAGACAAGGGCGATAAATCATGAATACTGCCATGCAAACACTGCCAGCTATAGCCGCACAGGCTAAAGCACCCGCCAAACCGTTGCCCAGTCGCGTCATCGCTGACCCGTTAACACCGGCCAAGCGGGCGCAAATTAGCGCGTATCAAACAGTATGCAGTCATGTTTTGGAGTGCGCCGGGGCCAGCGACTCAGCCCGTATTGTCGCTTTTCAACAGGATTTTCAGGACGGACGGCTACCCGGCCCGGTACTGGATGCGCTTGCCATTTTACGCGGCAAAAAACGCGCACAGTGCCCGGATCGAGCCACTGTTTACCGTTGGCTAGGCGACCTGGAGAAATTTAAAACCGGCAATACCCTGGCGCTGACCAAGCAATACACCGGCAGGGTACGTAAAACCTACGGTTGGGAGCATAAGGCCATTGAGCTGTTCAATTTGCCCAGCAAGCCCGGCTATGCCGATGTCGCGTATTGGCTACGAACCGATCATGGGTTTGATTCGGCCACCAAGAGCCGCGTCACGCGCTATTTGCAAACCTTGCCCGCGACCTTGGGTAAGCAATCGCCGGGGCGGATGGGCAAGACCTTTTATAAGCACAACCTGTCACCGCACAAAATCCGCGATAACGACATCTTGCCGGTCGGGTTTGGCTATGAAGGCGATGGCCACACGATTGACGTGTATGTCGCGCACCCATCCGGAAAAAAAGTATACCGACCCGAGCTGACCATCTGGATTGACGTGCGCAGCCGTTATGTTGCGGGCTGGTATATGTCCGACGATGAGTCCGCTATCAGCACATTGTTCGCGCTGTCGCACGCCATCATTGCTGAAGACCATGTCCCTGCGATGCTATTTTTAGACAACGGCTCGGGCTTTAAGTCGCGCATGATGGCGGATGACGCCATCGGCTTTTTAACTCGGTTAGCAATTACCCCGGCGTTCGCACTCCCCGGTAACTCTAAAGGCAAGGGCCTGGTTGAGGGCTTTTTTAAGATTTTTCGTAATCGCCATGACAAAAAATTCCACACTTATTGCGGTGATGACATGGCTCCGGAAATCAACCGCAGGTTAACGGATGAGGTCGCGCGGGGTTTACGCACATTGCCTTCCTACGCTGAGTATGTTGCCTCGGTCAGGCAATACATTATCGATTACAACAATGAGCCCAAGGACGTTTTAAACGGTGAAACGCCGCGTCAGGTCTGGCTTCGGGATTTGCAGCAAGTGCAAGTGCATATTGTCGCGGATGCGCTGATTATGCCGCGTGAGATTCGTACCGTTAAGCGCTGGCGCATTACCCTGCATGGCCGCACCTATCAGGCTGCCGAACTGGCGCAATACAACAACAGCAAGGTATTGATTGAATACAGCCTGCATCAAGACAATGAAATCCGCGTTTTAGATGATCAGGAGCGGCTGATTTGTATCGCTAAATTAGTGGGGAAGGTTGCCCGATTGCCGGAATCGCGCATCGTAGAAGCGGAGCAAAAACGCTTGAATGGACAAGTAAACAGGCTTGAGCAAAAAGCCCATGAACACAAACTGCGGTCACAGCCGGTGATTGCGCTAGAAGACAGCACTACCGCCTTGATTGATTTTACTGATTTTAGCCGTCTGGAGGAGCCGGACGCACTGAATTTTAATGCCGATGACGCGCTGTACCTCGGCACTAAAAGCCCAGCAGTCGATGACGATTTTAATGTCAACGACTGCTTTTAACCCCTCGGTGCTCAGGATTTAGCCGATCCACACACCGAAACAACCTTTCAACAACACGAGAGATTATACAGATGATTACTGAAAAAACACAAACAGCACCGCGCTTAGTCGTCAATGGCTCGATACGCTTTTGCGGACGAACCTTCTTGCATCCACTGCTGGAGCCGTTATCGGGCACCACGGTTTATGTGGCTTATGACCATCTGACCGATACAACGGTTGATGTGTTGAATGCCAATATGGATGTCGTTACCACGCTAATCAATAGAGTGGTGGCGGCATGAGCGCGGCAGAAACGGTATTTCAAGAAACATACACCCAAGAAGACCAACAATTGGTACAACGCATCAATGCCTGGCTCGAGGAATCCGGCAAGAGTGGCGCTGATTTATCGCGATTGACCAGTATTAAAGACGGCACGCGCAGCTCTATCTTAACCGGGCGCTATATCAGCTCACCGACTGCATTTTTGCAACGCATGATCGATGCGATTGAGCGTATTGATGAGCGGAACCAGGCAGCAAAAGCAGATATTCCGTACACGCTGACCAGCGTGGCGTTATCGATCAATTCCGCCTGCAAGCGCACGCACGCGGACCGCGACTTTGGTATTTTTGTCGGCAAGGTCGGCGTGGGTAAAACCACGGCATTGCGCGAATATACCCGGCAAACCCCGTCCGCCGTGTTACTGGAGGCGTTCGAGGGGATTGATCACTCGACGTTTATGCAAGAACTGATGACCGCCACCGGAGCTGTGCAGATTAAGGGCACCATGGCCATGCAAATGGCGGGGCTGATTCGGTCATTGAAGGGCACGGACCGCGTGATTTTAGTCGATGAAGCCAACTGGTTACCCAAGCGCAGTTTCGGCGCGCTTCGGCGGATTTCTGATGTCGCTGGCATTGGTGTGGTGCTGGTCGGAACCGCTGAGCTGTTGCCCATGGTGCAAGATCCGGAAGGCCGGTTTGGTCAAATCAGCAGCCGTATCGGCTTTTGGCCTGCACTGGCCCGGCAGATTTCGGAAAAGGACTGCGCGCTCTTGGTGACCAGTTATTTTGATCAAGCGCAGCCTGAGCCGGTTTTGAAGGCATTTTATAGCGCCTGTGAAGGCAGCGCCCGGACGTTAAAGAATTTGCTCAAGAATACCTGCCGGTATGCAAACAAGAATGCGGTGGAAATCACCCCCGAGTTGATCAAGGCCACTAACCAGAAAACCATGGCCGGACGCGGATTTGTAATGGGAGGTGGATGATGGCTATTAAAAAACAAGCGATAACCGCTGCGCAAGTGGCTGAGTTGGCGGGGTCGAAAAATATCAAAACCTATGTGTCGAATAAGCTGTTAACCGACAAAACCTTTCCACGTCCGATTATTGCGCAAGCAAACGGCAAAAACTATTGGTTTAAGCATGAAATAGTTGTGTGGTTGGCTAAGGACGCGGCGGAACCAAGAGATGCTAAAGGACGCAAGTTATCAGGCGTACAAAAAGCCGCTGCCGCCTCACGGGCCGCTAGAACCGCTGAGGTTGCTGGGCTTGATCTATCACTCACCAATCAAATTATTAACGCCCAAGCCGTCGATGTGGCGGCCCTTTAAGTCGAGGTGATTATGTTACGTAAAATTTATCAATGGTTCTCTACTAAAACCACTCGTCAGGCCACACCTAATCCTATCACACCGGATTGGGCTGCCGAGTACTGGGCGCTGAATACCGCACATAACCTAGACAAACAAGGAGTGAGTTACGCACTTTTTCAAACCGACCCCAATTATTACGGGCACTGGATCAAGATGTACATGGCTAA
This sequence comes from Methylococcaceae bacterium, assembly GCA_005772825.1. Taxonomy (GTDB): domain Bacteria; phylum Pseudomonadota; class Gammaproteobacteria; order Methylococcales; family Methylomonadaceae; genus SXIP01. Next base: position 28,938 of record SXIP01000180.1, read on the forward strand.
TCGCGCGCTCCTGGTGAGTCGTATTACCTTGGTATCTTTCCTGACCCATGATCCCGAGCAATTGATACAGGCGCTGCTGGCTTATCGGGAGCCCCTGGTAATTTCTGAACCGGTGCGGGTTCGTGCGCCGAAAGTCCGGGCTAAACGGCTGCGGGATGACTCGTTTGACTGCAGCAAGCAGTTTAGCGTTGTAGTGTTTCGCGATGGCCGGTTTGTACAACCGATGAAGCATTTCCACCCGGTATCAAAAATCCGGACATGCGGGGGACGGCCATGAGTCCACACACATTTTTAATTATCTGGGGGATGTTGGCGTTGGTGCTGGCGCTGACCGCATTGATTGTTGCCGGTCGGGCGCTGTTAAAAACCCTGCGATTTTATTTTAGCACTTATTGCCGGCGCAATACCCGATGAGCAATAGCTGCTGTATCCAATGCCCGTATTGCGGCAAAGATGTGGACGTTATCCAGGGCATGGAAATGCTGGCAGGCAATGAATGGACGGTACTGATTCAAAGCCTGCCGAATTCGATGATCGGCGTGCTGTTGCGCTATCTGGAGTTGTTTAAACCTCTGAAGCAGGAACTGCGCTGGTCGCGGCGCTTGAGCCTGACCCAAGAGCTGGTACCGATGATGAAAGCCGCTCAGGTCAAGCGCAACGGCATTGTCTATGCCGCACCGTTGCCGGTTTGGGAAGGTGAAATGCTTAAGCTAATCGCGCGTCCGGATTGGATGACGCTACCGCTGAAGGGCAATGGCCTGCTAATCAAGATTTTAGCGGACAAGGGCGAGAAACACGCAGCGTTAACCGAGCAACAGATGGAAGCGCAGCGGCGCAATCGCGGTGCCTCCGGAGCAGACCGGGGGTTACAACCCGTTGCAGCACGGCTGCCGGATTCGCCGTCGATCACTGCGGCGGAATTGATGGCGATGGCGGCACAGAAAGCTAACGAACGTGAAGCTAAAGAGCGTGAAAAGACCGTAAAAAAACCGCCAGAAGGTTGGCGGGACAACCTACCGAAAACGAAGTCATAACAACCCTTAAAACAGGATTAAAACCATGCAAAACCCTATTGAAAAACCCAACAAACCTTTTTCTATTTTCACCAACCTGATGGGTGCCATTGTTGAAAAGATGGCCGATCTTAATCGACCTGAGCAGGAAGTCATCGGCGAAACCGGCTATATGTCCAATGCCCAGGGCCACTTGATACCGACCGCCAAGATACCGGATATCGATCTGAAGCGTGATCAACTGGTAAAAAGCATCGTACATGATGCGCTGGCCTTGCAGTTGTCGATGTTGGAATTTAAGGAAAACTCGCAAGCGGCCATCAATCGCTTTATTGACCTGGCAGCGAGTGAATACAACACCAAGCTGGGCGGCAAAAAGGGCAATATGTCGCTGAGCAGCTACGACGGTCAGTACACGTTGAAGATCGCTATTAACGACTCGCTGGCCTTTGATGAGCGCCTGCAAATCGCTAAAGGCTTGATTGATGAGTGCATCCATGAATGGACGGCGCGCAGCGGCGACGAAGTCAAAGCCTTGATAGAGCATGCGTTTCAGACCGATAAAGAGGGCAACATTAATACCGCCCGCGTTCTCGGCTTGTTCAAGTTGAAGATTACCCACGCCAAGTGGATTACCGCTATGACTGCGTTAAAAGACAGCATCCACATTGCCAGCAGTAAATCTTATATCCGCTTATATGAGCGCGTAGGCGATGAGGGGAAACAGCAACAAATCAGTTTGGATATTGCATCGTTATGAGCGCCGTTAAACACCCTCAAACAGACAACCGACAGCGCTTTTACACGCTGCTGGCGCTCGGCAAAGCCCAACTGGGTTGGGATGATGAGTTCTACTACGGCATTTGGCTGCCGATGCAAGGCGCGACCAAGAAAGATGGTAAATATTCGGCGTCTACATTGAGCATCGGGCAGTTGTCGCAAGCCGTTGAGCGCATGATCGACAGTGGTTTTAAGCCCAAAGGCAAAGGCGGACGGAAACTGACCCATGACCAGGATTGGCGTAAGCCCCGTATCGCCAAACTGAACGCGATGTGGATCGCGATGGCGCGCGCCGGGGTGGTTAAAGACCAGGCGCAGGTAGCGCTCGAACTGTGGGCCAAAAGCTACCACAAGAAAGACCGGCTGCAATGGTGTTCGTCTGCTGAGCTGAACACTTGCATTGAACAACTGAAAGCCTGGGCGAAGCGCCTCAATGTCACGCTCGATCAGTGACGCCGATCTGGACGCGGTGAATGCCGACTTATTGCCGCCGCAAGCGCGGCAGTTGGTGCGGTTAATCGGTATGGTCAACACGCTCACCCTGCTGGAACAGCGCGGTGGTGTGACCTTACGGATTCCGACTAAAGCGATGGAGGCGGTTTATTTGCGGGATGTGTTGCCGATGGACGCCATTATTGAACTGTGTAAAGCGATGCCGGGCAAGCGAATAGAACTGCCTAAGCTGGATAAGATTACCTTGCAAATTCGCAACCAGGTGATACGGGCCGAGCGGCAGCAGGTTTCAGCGTCAAAGGTCGCTTTGAGATTCAATTTAACCCGGCGACAGGTGATTAATATTTGTAAGTCGAGTGGGCCGGGGCCACAGACTGATTTGTTTGGAGAGCATGATGAGAGTGTTTTGTGAAAATTGTAATGGAGACGGTAATTGCCCGATGTGCAACGGCACCGGGTTTGATGGGGAACTGGATGAGTTCTGCGGGTGCTGTTTTGGCAGCGGTGAATGCCCGGAATGCGGCGGCACCGGCGAAGTGGAGGATGAGTGATGGATGATGCGGATAAACGTCTGGTGTGCGATGCGGGCCAGACGGGACTGATCTATACTTTACGGGCAACTTACATCAATAACTAGAGGTTTTATGAAAAAAATAACACTATTAATAATGATCACCACCGTAAGCGGTGGGTTAATCAGCGCTTGTGCGCCGCCTCTGGATATTACGAGCGTTGCGCCAACTTATGAGACCTTGCTCTCACCGCCTATCGGCGAAACGGCCAGTGCTCAAACCGGAGATCCTATTATTGAAATGACCCATGCTTTGTCAGTACCCGCCATCAAATTTATGAGCGATTGTTCTTTTGGTGAACGGCGTGACTTGGCGGGGACTGGCACAGTGACCTACACGGTGAGCCGCGATGCGGTGTTTACCCGCGATAACCTCACCAACGGCGTGCCGGGTTATTGCGGTACTCCTATGCAATATACGCCCCCCCTTGGTGATATTCCCGTTGCGCACTGTGTTGCTGTAAACGGCAACAATCTGATTGCATTTCCCGGCTCAGGTAAGCTTCTTACCTCTAATTGCCAAGTTAAACCTCATAACGTCATGGCCGAAGATAAGGATAGTATTAAGCGCCAATTATTGTATGACGGAAAGTCCGGCACAACCCTGCATCTATCGTACCGTGAGTTTTATGGCGACATGGCTCGCCCTGCATTCACGCAGGAGGTGTCTTATGATTTGGCTCAGGATACGGTCATTGGCTTTAAAGGCGCACGGTTTGAGGTCATGGATGCTAACAATACAGGCATAAGATACAGAGTACTCAAAGGATTTTAATCGATAGAGTATCTCACTGGCCGAGCAGATGGAAAAGGAGTTGAAAGCCCGGAACTAAGTGCGTTATCCTAATTCAAACCCAGCAAAACCAAGAGGCGTGAAGCATTTCACGCCTTTTTTTTTGCCTGTCGAAAAGGCATTCTGTCATTTCAAATAGCTTGTTTTACTACCCAGTCATGGAGCGTCGACTATGTGAGCCAGTTCAGCAAACGCCCTCGTCATCATGCTGCCGAGATTATTGCGCTTCCTTCTGAAGAGGCGCGTTTTGCAGCGATTGAACAAGTTCCCGAGCTGTACCGGGATTGGGTCAACGAGTTAGTGCAGGATTATTTCAGTAAACGCGATTTTTTAGAGAGATACCGCCATGACCAGCGCCAGAAAAATCACTATTTTCGATGACCGTATTAGCGGTGCTCACGGGCAATTTGATTTGCCGTTCGACTGGCGCTTATTAAAAGCTCAGTTAATTGCTGAGTCTGAGCTCAAACCTTCCGCAAAATCAGCAGCAGGAGCTATGGGGCTGGCTCAGTTTATGCCGGAGACCTGGACTGAATGGTTGCAAAAGTTAAGATTGCCTGCCAATACCAGTCCCTATGATGCCGCCGCCTCTATCAAATGTTGTGCAGCTTATATGCAGTCGCTGCTAAGTGGCTGGTCTGCACCCCGTCCTGATATTGATCGTTACTGTCTGGCGTTAGCTAGCTATAACGCGGGCATGAAGAACTTGATAAAAGCTCAAAAACTGGCCGGTGGCAGCAATGCCTATTATGCGATTATCGCGCAGTTGCCAGAAGTAACGGGGACGGATAACGCCAGGCAAACGACGGATTACGTCACAAGAATTTTATCTGAGTGGCAATCTATGATTCTAACCGGTTAAGTTTATTTTTTTGGAGGCTTTATGAGCGGGTATAAAACCAAGCTGGCGGCGGCTCTGTCTGTATTTTACGGGGTGGTGGGGCTGTTTTTAGGGTTACACGACAGTGATGCCTGTATGCAGTTTGTGGTGGGTGGTTTGGGCATGGTTGGTATTGGCCACAAAATTGAAAAGGCGGGTAAGCCATGAATGTGACGACAACCATGATTCTGGATAACCTGACCGATGCCGACTTTAAGTATTTAGGCGCTTCTGAGAACAAGATTATTGAAAACGTGCTGGAAACGGCGGGTGAGGCCATCCTTAGGCTTGAAGCCCTGCGTTGGGAGCGATTTATTCATTTTTGCCAAACCGGTCGGTTTGAATAAGGAGAGCGGTCATGTCAGATAATTTACTCGTAATGCTCGGAGAGATTAAGGGCAAACTGGATATGGTCGTCGAAGGCCAAGAACGATTGGATAAAAAGTTGGATAAGTTTGATACCCGCGTCGGTCGCGTCGAACGATCGGCGGCCAAACAAGGCATGGTGACCGGAGCGATTGCTGCCCTGGGCATATCGCTCATTAAGCAAAAATTTGGTCTCTAATGGCGTATGCCCCCGAGAAAATACAAGCAGTGCGCGGCGCTTTTGTCTATGAGCGCTTACCGCTGCCGGTAGCCGCCGCCAAGCACGAGGTCAGTTTTAGCGCCGCACAGTCCTGGAAGCGCAAAGCCTTGCAGAACGGCGATGACTGGGACCGCGCGCGCTCGGCGGCACTGATGGCTGCCGGGGGACTCGGCGATATGACCAATCAGATCATTGAGAATTTCGCGATGCTGTTTCAGTCGGTCATGGATGAAATTAAAGACGGGAATTATGACGGGCTGAAAAAAGCCCAAGCTATTGCATTGTTATCCGATTCTTACATTAAAGTTATGAAGGCTGCGGGCGGCGCCAATCCGAAGATTGCCAAGCTATCGATTGCCATGGAAGTCTTGAGCGAGTTGGCGGCATTCATTAAGAGTGATTATCCCGACGATTTGGAGCGCTTTGCTCACATCCTGGAGCCGTTTGGCGCACGCGTCAGTGAGGTGTTTGGCTGATGCAACAGATTTCTTGCGATGCGGATTTTAGTATTGCCGACCTGGTGGGCTATCTTTCGGAAATAGGCGCTCCGGTTGGGCATGTGGAGCGGATTACAGTGCTCACAGAGTGCCAGAGGATTACTTTATATGTAGGTGTGGCGGCGATTGAAGACGTGTCGCCTAAGTTGCAATTGGTTAAGTCGATTTAATGTTGTTTATTTATTTTTTAAAGCTGTTTTTACGTATCCCCGAGCGAGAAGTGTATACAGGGAGAGCCATTATGCTTGTGCATCAGCCATTACCTGAGCACCGGTGGCGTTCGACGGCCAAGGAACGGCCACTGCAATTAGCGTCCGGGTACGGCTGAATCACCGGCGAACATCGGGTAATGGTCGATGTTCGCCGGGTTTGTTTACTGCACTGTTATTCCTATTACTTTTTGAGAATCTGTCATGTTCAAGTTTATTTTTTTTGGCTTAATACCACTAATGCTGGCTTTTAAGCCGCTTTTACGTCAATGGCCGGGTTTAATTCCCCTGTTGAAGCCGTTATTGATAGTTGACCCTAAACAATGGCTGCCATTTCTGAGTAGACGCTATTCTTACCAAGCCGTCTTGGCTCAAGCTCAAGTGATGAAAGTCCGATATATGGCTTTCTGCTCACGATTGCTGTTTTATGTAACCCCGCGCATTTACGCCCCATTAGCGCGAGCCGCAGCTCAGCCTACAACGGTATAACTCCACCTTCCATGGCCGATCTATCCGAAAAAGAATTCCAGAAAGAACTCGCGGCGCTGGCTAACGAGCTGCGACGGGATATTAACGCGCATAGCCTCGGCCTGGACCCTTCACCCGCCGCTATTAGCGATCGCCGAAAGCGCGTTCTGCGGGGTGATTTTAAGTTTTTTTCGTACAACTACTTTCCCCATCATATCCGGGGCGAATCCTCGTTATTTCAGGCGCATTTCTGCGAGCGTTTCCCTCAATTATTACGTCAGAAAGGCGGAACCCGTGATTGGTGGGTTGCCCCGCGTGGCGAGGCCAAATCGTCGCTGCTCACCAAAATTGGCCCGGTATGGTGTGCGGTTCAAGGTTTGCTTGAACGCCCTGATATACGCAAAGAAATAAGCTGGGAAGGCGCGCCACCGCTGTTTATTGATTATATCGTGCTGCTGGGTGCGGAAACTAAATTGCCGACCAAACTATTAGAGGTCATCAAAACGGAGCTGACCGCCAATGCGGCATTGGCGCTGGACTTCCCTGATGTCTGCGGCAGGACTGCGAATTGGAAGGTCGGTGAGTTTGTCACCAAGACTAATGTTAAGGTTGAGCCATTTGGTGCTGAACAGGCGATTCGCGGGACATTTCACGGCGCTGCTCGGCCTAAGTTGCTGCTGGGTGACGATTTGATTACCGATGCGGAAGCCAAAAGCCCCACCGAACGCGAGAACCGCTGGACCTGGCTGACCAAGGCTATCGATTATTTAGGCCCACCGGATGACTCAGTCATTTATATGGGCGTGGGTACGATATTAAACAAGGATGATCCGATATCCAGGGCGAAAAAGACCATCGGTCATTTGGTGCATCATTTCAAAGCCATTGAAAAGTTCCCGGACAATTCGGATTTGTGGGCGGAGTGCGAGGAGTTAATGCACAACGATGATAAACGGACCGAGAAACGCTTTGCTGATAAAGGCAAGGTGGCCGAAACGACAGATTTACCGTCGTTTAAGTTTTATCAGCGCCATAAAAAGGCAATGGACAAAGGCGCTGTTATTTCCTGGCCTTCGGTGCGTTCGCTGTATGCGTTGATGCGCGCCCGGGCGAAAAGCCGGACTGCGTTTGCGACGGAAATGCAGGGCGATGCTCGCTCTGATGAGGATAGGGTGTTCACGGGCTTTCAAATCTGGGTGCAAAAGCTGCCGTTGTGGTTGTATTTCGGCGCTTGTGACCCGTCCATGGGGAAAGGTGAAAAGTCCGACCCCAGCGCGATTATTGCCGGTGGCTACAATACGGACACGCTAGAACTGAACATCCTGGTGGCGGAGCGCAAACGCCGCACACCCAGTAAGCTGGTGGCCGATTTGATTAAGATACAACAGCTATTGAACTGCCTGGCGTGGGGCTTTGAGAATAATGGCGCGTTTGACTATATGCGTATGTCGTTCATCAATGAAGCCGCCCGACTGGGCGTTATTCTGCCGTTGGTGGGAGTGACCACCAGTTTGCCGCAAGAAGTGCTGATCCCTTCGCTGGAACCGGTGATCTGTTCGAACCCGCCTAAGATATTGCTGGCCGCTGATCTCACCCAATTGACTGACGAGCTGGACACCTTCCCAGAAAAACAAACCCACCATCATTATGATTTGCTGTGTGCGCTGCATATTTTATATTCGATTGCGGTGTCCAGGGCGGGCGGGATTCCGAAGATTGTTACACGTAAGCGAGGTTAATGGGTGATTGAACATGTTTGATCTAGTTAAAAAAGGCATTAAAAAGCTGTTAGGAACCGAGATAGCTACGCGCACGACGGACCCGAATTTCTACGGCACGCTCCATTTTTTGCCGAACCCCGACACGATCTTGCGCAAGATGGGTAAAAGCCAGGAGGTGTTCGATGCGATTATCCAGGACGCTCATGTTATCGGTGAATTGCGTCCGATGCGCGCGAATATCATCACTAAAAACTGGCGAATTTTGCCAGGCGGGGATAAGCCCGACGATATGCGGGCGTTTGAGTTGGCGCAATCGGTATTTAACCGTCCGCCGGTACCGGCCACTGAATCATCCCCCGGAATGGGCTGGACGGATGTGTTCTGGAATATGCAGCAGGCTATTTTACGCGGGCAGCGCATTCATGAGGTGGTGTGGGGGTTGCAGGATGGCTTGCAAGTACCAGTCAGCCTGATTGACCGCCCGAATCGCCGTTTTGTTTATGGCCTGAACAATGAATTGCGGTTATTAACTCGCGAGCAGATGATTGAAGGCGTGCCGGTCGATAATTATAAGTTTCTGGTCGCCCGGCACATGCCCAGTTTTGATAATCCGTATGGCGTGGCGTTGCTGTCCAGCTGCTTCTGGCCCTATACCTTCAAGCATAATGGCTTCCGGTATTTTACCAAGTTCTGCGAGAAGTACGGGCTTCCCTGGGCGGTCGGCAAGTATCCGGCAGGCACTTCGCAGGCACAGATTGATGAGCTGGCAGATAGCCTGGCGCGAATGGTGGAAGATGCGGTCGCGGCTATACCGGATGCGGGTTCTGTTGAGCTGATCGAAACCGGCACCACGGCCAGCACGCTCCCGCAGGAACGCTTGATTCAGATCTGTAATGCGGAAATGAGCAAAGCGATCAATTCACAAACGCTGGCGACCGAGATCAACGGCCAAGGCAGTCGGGCTGCTGCTGAAACCCACCGTGGACGGGAGCAGGAAAACGGCGCTGCTGATCAAAAGCTTATCGAATCACCGTGCAATCAGTTGTTGATATGGATGACAGAGCTGAATTTCGCCGGAGCCGCTGCGCCTAAATTTGAATTTTATGATGAAGCCGAAGCGCGCAAGGATTGGGTTGAGGTATTTGAAGGCGCACGGCAGTTTTTGGATGTGCCGGTCAAGTTTGCTCATGACAGTTTGCAGATCCCGGAACCGGTGGACGGTGAAGCAGTATTGCCGCGATCCGTAGCGCCGACGGTTCTGCCGCCTGGCGCGGGCGGTGACTCTAATCCGAGTGACTTTGCCGCCGGCACGGAGGGTGATCCTTCACCTGTCACTGATTATGCTAATCAGTTATCGGTGGATGCAGCGGGGTCGATTAAGCAATTAACCGATGTATTGCGCAATAAGGCCAATAATGCCAAAAGCCTGGAGGCATTGCGGGATGATCTGCTGAATAGCTATGGTGATATGCCTAGCGATGATCTGGTTAAGGTCATGCAGTTTTCCTTTGCTGCAGCGGAGTTGGCGGGGCGCTTTGATGTGAGTGAGGGAAGATAATGCCCTTAGAAGTATCGCCTGAGAAAATAGGCTTTAATCCGCGTGGCGAGGGCAGTTTTAAGCTGCCTTTCAAAGAGCAGATTGATTTTTTCCGGCAAAAGCTCAATCTGCCGACGACGTACTACGACGATATTATCAAGTCCGCTCATGATCGTGCGTTTATTGTGGCGGGGGCCGCCAAGGCTGATCTTCTGGATGATTTTCGTCAGGCAATTGATAAAGCTATCACCGAAGGCAAGTCTATCGGCTGGTTTTGCGGTGAATTCGATAAGATTGTGGCCAAGCACGGCTGGGCTTATAACGGGGAGCGCGATTGGCGGAGCCGCGTTATTTATACGACCAATTTGCGGGCCAGTTATGCCGCCGGTCGCTATGCACAACTTACCGATCCGGATTTATTAAAAGTCCGTCCCTACTGGAAATACAAACACAGCGATACGGTCGCTCACCCCCGGCCCTTGCATCAAAGCTGGAATAATACGGTATTACGCTATGACGATCCTTGGTGGCTTACGCATTTTTGCCCGAATGGTTACGGTTGTCAGTGTTATGTGGTTGCCGTTCGTCCGAGCGAATATAAAGGCCATCCTGCCCCCGATGATGGCACCTATACCAAAGTGGATGCTTTTGGTAATAGCCATGTGTTACCGAATGGCGTGGATTATGGCTGGGATTATCAGCCGGGGGCAAACCGTAGTACCCCACTGAAAGACATCATCGATCAAAAGTTGATCCGTTTTCCCACCTCAATCGGAGCGGATATGTGGCAGGCGTTAAAACCGGCGCTGGCGATCGAAACTACCCAGCAATGGCACAACACATTGGCGCAATGGCTCTCTACACCGCAAGCAGGCAGAACCGCTATCGTTGGCGGTATTGAGCCGCCGATTTTAGATTGGCTGAATAATAAACAAATCACACCGCAATCTGCCGAAATTGCTATCCGGGAGGGGTTGATTCGTGGCAGTAAACAGGCACGGCATGACTTGGCTGGAGATGGGCTATCAGAAATGGAATGGCGGCAGTTGCCGACTATTATCGCTAATCCTGATCAAGTCTTGTTCGACACCCGATCCGGCAAGTTGATTTATATCGCTGCAGCCGCTACCGATGGCGTTAAATTGGCTGTTGAGTTCGACTATAAGAAAGTCAAAGGCGGCCCGTTGAATATGATTGTATCGGGGTTCAGACAATCCACGGCAATTCTGGCCGAAATGATCCGCGGCGGGCTCTATGAAGTTGTGCAATAAAGAAGGAGGCAGGTTGTCCGGTCGGAGTCGAACCGACATAGGTGGCGTATCGCCTTTCTGTTCCCCAATCCATGCACGTAGGCAACCTGTCTTATATAAAAGTATAGGCCGATCAATGTTAATTTCAACCTCTAAATAAGCTCATGTCAGCCAACATTGAAGTAGATGATCATGAAATTTTAGCCGCTTTGACCAGGATTCAAGAACGGACTGATAACTTACGTCCGGTATTGTTGGAAATCGGTGAAGTATTGACGGCATCGACTAAACATCGATTTGCGACCATTACAGCGCCCGATGGGGAGATCTGGCAGACAAATAGTGATGTGACGTTGCTGCATAAAGCGAATGGCCGCCCATTGACCGGCGAAACTGGCTTACTAATGAGTACGATTGATTATCAAGCCTCTGATCATGCTGTGGAGATTGGCAGCCCCATGGAATATGCCGCCATGCAGCAATTTGGCGGCACGAAAGCAGAATTCCCTCATTTATGGGGCGATATTCCGGCCAGGGAATTTTTAGGGCTGTCTGAAGCGGATAAAGTCGAGATTTTATATTTAGCGGAAGATTATTTACTTTAAATCAGGTTTTAAGCGGCTTAGAACTGTTTTAAAACCTGGTTTAAAAGTGTTAAGAGAAGAGAGCGACTTGGGCTTGCGTCAACAAGCCCAAGACCTCAACCCACAGAGCCATAACACTGTGAGACAAGCAAGGCTCCCTGCCATGTGCACACGGCGCAGAGAGCCTATCATTTATTAGTATTGAAATAAAGGTGGCTCACATGATTAAAAGTCCGTTATCGGGCTGGATGGGTGGTAAATACCAGTTATCTAAACAGATTGTTTCTATGATTCCTGCGCATACGTGTTACTGCGAACCGTTCGCCGGTGCCGCGTGGGTGTTTTTCAGGAAGGATAAGTCAGATGTTGAGGTGTTGAATGACATTAATACTGACATTATTACCCTGTATCGGGTGATTCAGCATCATTTAGAGGAATTTATTCGTTGGTTTAAGTGGGTTTTGGTTAGTCGCACCGAGTTTAATCGCTGGCTGAAAACAGAGCCGGAAACGTTGACGGATATTCAACGGGCGGTTAGGTTTTTCTATATACAGAAGAACTCGTTTGCCGGACGTATTGATAAGCCTACGTTTGGTTATGCGCCATCAAGACGGCCAAGATTAAATTTATTGCGAGTTGAAGAGGATTTGTCCGGCGCTCATTTAAGACTGTCCGAAGTTTATATAGAAAATCTGCCTTATGCTGAATTGATTAAGCGCTATGACCGGGAAAATACGTTTTTCTATATCGATCCGCCCTATTTTGATTGTGAGGATTATTACGGCAAAAATATCTTTTCTAAAGCTGATTTTGAGTTGCTCTCTAATCAATTGAAAGCTATTCGTGGCAAGTTTTTGTTAAGTCTGAATGATACGCCTGAAGTCAGGGAAATATTTGCAGGTTTCATTATTGAGCCTGTTTCTGTGCGGTATTCATGCGGTACTACAAAGACTGTCGCTAAGGAGGTGTTAATCCGAAATTACGAATTAACGGGTAATTAATGTTGAAAATGGTGGTAGATTTTTTTTATTTTTTACCACCATTTCATGCTTTTTTTGCCGGTAAAAGTTGATTATTCTTTAAATCTGTCGCAAATTATCTTTTTTACTATTTCACACTATTTCGTTTAAATAATTGATTTTAAAAGACCAATTTTAATTTATCCGGTTATAGTTGTTCGCATATTAAATGTCTCCCCACAGCAACACCCGGCAATGCCTCATAAACCGCGTTGCTATACCCTTCATACATATCCACACAGACCCGTTGGATGGTCGCTTTTTGGGGTGTTGGAATCGCCGCTAAAAAAACCTTGACCGTGTCTTTTTTTCGATCCGGCAA
>SXIP01000181.1 GCA_005772825.1 Methylococcaceae bacterium
CAACTGAGCAATTGAATCAGCGTATCCTCGCCTTTATCACCTTCTTCAATGAAGCCCTGGCAAAGCCGTTCCGCTGGACTTATATTGGGAAGCCTCTCGTGGTCTAAATTATCTGACCTATTTTAGAAGCTGGGTACTAGCCTTATAAGGACTTTAAGAACACGCGTATTATATGGATACGCACTGCATTGTCATAATCGCAAAAATAACTTTCCAGGAAAGCTGTGTAGTTTTAAACAAGTAACCGATAAGCATGCACAATCCAGAAACTCGAAAAGTTAACGGTTCTCCGTCATCCAAGCTATCCAAACACACGCTTGCGGTACTGGCTTCTCTGGTTTTCACGCAATCAGCCTGGGCGATAGGCGGCGCAGAATCAATGGACCGGCCTAGCGCCCAATCATTGTCTCCACCGGATTACGCATCCAAGCGGTCCGCCGGTAATTTTATCCTGCCACCCGTTGACGAAACTGTTGAAGACAACAGTGATCGACGAAAATTGTTCATCAAACATATCCTTCTTGAAGGTAACCATGCCTTTCCCGATCAGGATTTACAACCCTTAACGCATCGTTATGAACAACGCGAAGTTTCTATGGCTGAACTGGAAGAACTTCGGCAGAAGCTCACCCGCTATTATATTGACCACGGCTATATTAACTCCGGCGCCGTCATTCCCGCTGATGCTTTAAAAACAGGCGAACTGCGGATCAAGATTATTGAAGGCCGTCTTGACGACGTAAGGATAAAAGGGCTGGGACGCTTACGGGAAAACTATATTACCAATCGCCTGTTAAGCGACCCTGATAAGGCTTTTAATTTACACGATTTACAAGAAAACTATCAATTGCTACTGTCCGATCCACTCATCAGTCGCATCAATGGCAGGATACTACCAGGAGCTGCCCCAGGCCACAGCATTCTCGATCTCGATATAACTCGGGCAAAACCTTACCGACTCACCCTATTCGGCAATAATCAGCGCCCTCCTTCCATAGGGGCCGAAGCCTTCGGCTTGAATGGACAATTACGTAACTTAACCGGGCTCGGTGACGCTATAGACTTTAGCTATATCACCAGTGCAGGCTCCAACCGTTATGCAGGTGGTTTCAACTTACCGATCAGCGACGCAGGCGCCGAGCTATTTTTTCACTTTGATGAAGGCGACTCGATGGTACTTGAGGAGCCAATCCGCAATATTAATATTACGAGCAAGGTACACAGCCTGGAAGGCGGTATTAGTCAATTAGCCCTAAACACCCTGCGTCAACGCTTGAATCTGGGGGTTATGCTGGCTGTCCGTGAAAACGAAACCGCCCTGCTGGGCAGACCGTTCTCCTTCATTCCCGGCGAGCCGACCGGACGCAACCAGGCTACCGTCTGGCGACTGTTCCAAGACTATAACCGGCGTTGGGACAAGCATGCCCTGGCTCTTCGCTCGACTTTCAGCGTGGGCATGGATGCGCTGGGCGCCACTCCTGAACGAACCGTTCCAGCTCGTTTTCACGATCTGTATAAACAATTCCCCGATAGCGAATTTTTTGCCTGGCTCGGACAGGCGCAATATGCCTGGCGACTATTCGACAACGGCTCTCAATTGGTAATGCGCGGCAATGCCCAGTTCAGCGATGACACCCTGTTACCCCTGGAACGCATCGCAGTAGGCGGCTTAAACAGCGTACGCGGCTACCGTGAAAACCAACTGGTAAGAGATCAAGGCTATAGCCTGTCGATGGAATTTCATGTCCCGCTGATCAATGGCAGCGACTCCAACGCCATACACCGTTTGACGCTGATCCCGTTCATGGACTACGGCAAAGCCTGGAACCACGGCGAACACTCCACTGCCCTGTACTCGATCGGAGCCGGTTTATCATGGCAATTTAAACCGGTAAGCATCGAACTTTATTACGGCTATGCCCTGCATAAAACGAAGCCTCAGCAACAAGGCGATCTGCAAGATGACGGCCTGCATTTTCAAACACACTGGGATGTATTCTAAGACCATAAAAAATGTAGGCAAGCACCATGAAAATCCCAGCATATGACAAACAACAAGGCAGCAACCTGCAAGTCATCCGGTTATTTAATCGCCTTCAATACAGGAGCTCAACATGAGCCTGCCTCGACTCATTTTCTTGCTATATTTTATTTCCCGCCTTGCCTTCGGCGCTCCTCCTGAAAATTTTGAAGCGCTGCTTGACGAGGCGGAAATATACCTCAGACAAGGCCAGTATTATTTGGCGCTGGATGATCTGCAATCGGCGCAAAAACTGGCACTGACGCAGGATCAACAGGCAAAGGCTAATGGAATTCTGGGCTTGACGCATTATCAAATGCGTCACTACCAACAAGCCGAAACCTTTCTGCGTCAAGCGATAGCCCTGGACGCCGGCGGTGCAAAAGACCGCGCCCGCTGGACCGCTACCTTGGCCGAGCTCCAGAGTCATCGCGGGCAGACGGAAGAAGCCCGACGCTTGTATGTAAAAGCATTGCAGCTTGCCGGCAACGATGAAAAGCTTGCTATCCGCATCCGGCTCGGTCAAGTCGCTTTATTATCATCAGATAAACGGCTTGCCGAACTGCTGCGAATCCGGGACAGCATTATTACCCTCAACGATACGGCGGAACGCAGCCGCTATCTCCTTAATCTGGGCATGCAAGCCCAACGCTTGAACACTACCGGGCTCAAGCTCGCCTATGAAAGTTTCGAGCAAGCTCGTCAGGATGCCGGAAAACAGCAGCCTCGCATTACAGCAGAAAGTCTGGATAATCTGGCCCAGCTCTATGAAAACGAGGAGCGCTATAGCGAAGCCCTGCGCCTCAACCGGCAAGGCATTTTCGCAGCGAAAAGTATTGAAGCACACGATTTACTAGTTAACCTGGAATGGCGACAAGGCCGATTATACCGGCATCAGCAACACATACCGGAAGCGTTGGCCGCCTATCAGCAGGCTGTCGGGCATATTGAAGCCATTCGACAAGACATGCCGATCGAATACCATGATGGCCGCTCGTCTTATCGTGAAACCCTGGAACCTTTATATCTGGGCTTGGCAGACCTGCTGCTACTTCAAGCCGGGCGACAGAACGGTGAAAGCAAAAGCGCATTATTACGCCGTGCGCGCGATACCGTTGAATTGATCAAGCAATCCGAATTGGAAGATTATTTGGGTGGACGTTGCGCCGTTCAAAACAGTAAAAGCACGCTGCTGGAAACTGTGGAATCGACAACAGCCGTCATTTATCCGATAGTTCTGCCTGATCGGCTGGAGCTATTGGTCAGCAACGGTAACGACATACGGCAGTATAGCGAACCGGTAGACGCCGGCACATTGCAAAATCTTGCCCGGCATCTCGCCGACAGCCTGCGTAACGGCAAAGCCGATGCCAAAGTGGTTGCCGAGCAGTTTTATCACTGGCTTATCAGCCCGATCGAAGTCTGGTTACGTCAACGCCGTGTGCAAACACTGGTGATGGTGCCCGATGGCGTATTACGGCTGATTCCACCAGCCGCGTTGTTTGATGGCGAGCACTACTTGGTCGAAAAATACGCACTGGGCATTTCTCCGGGACTTTCATTGTTTGAACCTTCGTCGCTGCAACAGCGTGGCATCAAGGCTTTGCTGGCCGGTATGAGCGAGCCCGGTTCGGTAGTCGAACGTTTACCCTCGGATTTTCTGAATGCTATTAGCGAAGTCGAAGGACGCAGCCTTGATGTCAACACGCGTCCCACCAGCCGCGCATTGCCGATCAGCCTGAATAAAACATCGGGGGATTTGATTCGCGCAACCCTGCCACCCGAATTGGCACGACAGGTTAAAGACCCGGTCTTTCGCCAGAAGCTCAAGCAGCAGCTCAGCCTGCCCGGCGTCGCACAGGAAATCGATGACTTGCACAAGCAGATTGCCAATAACACACTGCTGATGAACGAAAGCTTCACGGTAGCAGCGTTTAATCATCAAGCAATTCAGGAACCCTACTCAATAATACACATCGCTTCCCACGGCGTCTTCGGTAATACCGCCGACACCAGTTTCCTGATGGCTTACGATGATGTTATCAACATTGATGAATTGGAACATCTGCTGAAGTCCGATAAATTCAATAAGCAACCCGTGGAGTTACTAACCCTGAGCGCGTGCCAAACCGCCGAAGGAGATGACCGCGCGCCCCTGGGTTTCAGCGGTATTGCCCTCAAAGCCAAGGTTCGTAGCGCCTTGGGCACGTTATGGCCGGTATCCGACGAAGCCGCCTCCTTGCTGATGGTTGAATTTTACAAAACGCTGTCACAACAGGGCGTCAGTAAAGCGCAGGCGCTCAGGCAGGCACAGCTCTTCCTGCTCAAGCAAAAAAAACTGGAAAACCCCTTTTACTGGTCGCCCTTTATCCTGGTGGGCAACTGGCTATAAAGCAACCCTTGGAGGCATCAACATGAACAGCAGCGCACAATGGCTATTCCGGCGTGATCTTTTAAGGTATGCGTGGACCGGATTAACACTATCGGTACAGCTTGCCTTGGCTGACGGCGGTATAGCAACAGACGGCACAATGGGCGCGGCACAAACCCTGAGCGGCACAAATATCATCATCCCGCAGAACCTCGGAACAACCGTAGGCGCCAATTTGTTCCACAGTTTCTCCGAATTCAATATAGCCACTGGTCAGACAGTCGAATATACCGGCAGCAATGCGCTGCACAACGTCATATCCCGCATCACCGGCAGCGATGTAACGGAGATAGAAGGCACTCTCAAGTCCAGTATCGCCAATGCTGCTTTTTATTTTATTAACCCCAACGGCATCACTTTCGGGAGCGGCGCTCAAGTTGATGTCCCCGGCGCCTTCCACGTCAGCACGGCGGACAAAATCGACTTTCCAAACAACGGCATATTTTATGCCGACAACAACCGCGCCAGTTCTCTCAGTAGTGAATCCCCGGCCGCTTTCGGTTTCCTGAATACTTCCCAGGCCAACAACGGACTGATCAACATCGACGGTGCGCAGCTTGGCGTAAAAACGGGACAAACTCTGGACATGGTAGCCGGCGGGATCGAGATTGAAAAAGGCGCCGACATTAGCGCACCGGCCGGGGAAATTCGCCTGGTAGCCATACAAGGTAAAGAATCGGTGGATTTACAGCAAAACCCTGATGGCACACTGCCTCTGCTAAATAACAAGCCATCGGCCGGCAATGCCGGAAATCTTATCGTTAATGCCAGCGCCATAGATACCACAGGCAATGGCGGTGGCCGCGTTGCGCTATGGAGCGGTACGACATCATTTACGAACAGCACCGTATTTGCCGATAATGATGGCTTTAAGGATGCCGCAACAAAGAAAGGTGTCGATATTCGGAGCTATTCACTGGATGTCGATAACAGTCTAGTGACATTCGATGCCTTGGCGACGGGAAATGCCGGACAAGTAAAAGTTGAAATCAGCGATACTTTGACTATAGTCGACGCCGGAAGCATAGGCAGCAGCACTTATGCGCAAGGCGACGCGGGTAGTGTTAGCGTCCTTGCAAAAACATTGACTATCGATAGCCTGGGTTTTTCTGAATTTGCAACCGGCATTTTATCGCAATCGGAACCGTTCGGTGGCGGCAATGCCGGTAATATAAACGTCCATGCAGGAACATTGAATGTTCTCAACGGCGGGCAGATTTCAAGCTCCACTTTCTCTCAAGGTAATGGAGGCGACGTTAGCGTCACAGCGGATATTTTGAACCTCCGCAGTACAGGGGGCATTTTCTCGCAAACGAATCATATCGGCCAAGGCGGTAATGTTATTATCCGTGCGGGAACGATGAATCTTATCAATGGTGGGGCAATTTCGAGTTCAACATTTTCGAGAGGTAACGCAGGTACCGTAAGCATCCATGCCGAAGCGCTGAATATCCTCAACGGCGGGCGAATTTCCAGTTCGACTTTCTTTCAAGGCAATGCCGGCAGCGTTAATGTCACAGCTGATACTCTGCGGATAAACACTCAGGGCTCGCTGTTTGGAACCGGCATTTTCTCGCAGTCGGTGCGAGGCAGCGGTCAGGCCGACAATATAACGGTACGAGCCGGAAGGCTGGATATTTTCAACGGCGGAGAAATCGCCAGTTCAACGTTTACTGAAGGCAATGCCGGCAGCGTTTCGGTCACAGCGGATATGCTGACCATCAATAGTCTGGGCTTTTTATCAGGAAGAACCGGTATTTTCTCACAGGCAAATGAAGAAAGTAGCGGCAATGCCGGCCATGTGAGTTTAAACGCCGCAACGCTGGCTATCCTAAACGGCGGGCAGGTTTCAAGTTCGACTTTTGCACAGGGAAATGCCGACACAGTATCTGTTAATGCAGAAACATTAACCATCAATGGCTCGGGTTTTTCGTCATGGGAAACCGGTATTTTCTCGAAGGCGGAGTCTGGCAGCAGCGGCCAGGCCGGCAACGTCACGGTGAATGCCGAAACAGTGAATCTCAACAATCTGGCCGGTATTGCTTCGGATACTTATAGTACAGGCAGTGCCGGTACGGTGGCGGTGAATGCCGAAACGTTGACCATTCTGGGCGGCAGTCATATTTCATCAGCTTCTATCGGCGCCGACTCCAGCGGCCTTACCGGCGACGTCATCGTCACCGCCGGGAAACGGCTGAATATAAGTGATGGCGGGCGTATCAGCATCGAGAATCAGGCAAATTTGCCCGCTGGCGAAGCAGCATTACTCCAACCCGGCGCTATCACCGTCACTGCGCCGGATATCGACATCAAGGCTAGCGAGATCACCAGTCATTCTTTCGGCAACGTCGCGGCGGGGAAGATTGTCCTGAACTTTTCCCACTGCCTGAACATGGACTCTTCGTTCATCAATACCTCTGCAAATACAGGCGACGGCGGGGCCATCACCATCAATGGCGGAGAACTGGCCCTACTGCATAATTCCGGGTTTACCACCACCGTGACGGGAGCGAATGGCAACGGCGGCGATATTTCCACCACGGCGGACATCATGCTCATCGACAGCGGCCTGATTCAAGCCAACGCGGTTGGCGGTTCGGGCGGTAATATTATGCTGAATCTGAAAGCGCTGATCCCAAGCGGAACTATGCTTGCCCTGGGTGGCACGCCAGCTCCATGGCAACCCTCGCTATTTGGCTTTAACGTGATTCAGGCGGCATCACAAGCCGGCGTGAGCGGTACCGTGAATGTAAGCGCGCCGCAATTGAACCTGAGCGGAATACTGGCCAATCTGGGCGGCCCACAGTTTGCCACCGGCAATATTGTCGATGATTATTGCGGAATAGGCGCCGGTAGCTCGCTTACTCGTAAAGGCGCCGGGGGCTTGAAGCCGAAAAGCGCCGATTTGTATTACTGATTCAAAATCGATAGCGGTCAGGCGCGCGACATAAATTTCCCTGTCTCGGTATTAACCTTGACCAGTTCATCAACTTCCAGGTACTCGGGTACCTGAACTTCAACCCCGGTAGTCAATCGGGCGGTCTTGGTACGTCCTGATGCCGTCGCACCCTTGATAGACGGCGCCGTTTCAACGATTGCCAATACGACCGAACTTGGCAATTCAATACCCAACACGGTATCGTCTATTAACAAGGCAACAATACCTTCAAGGCCTTCGGTCAAATACTCCGTTTTTCCCTCCAGGTCTTCACTGCTTAAACTATACTGGGTGTAATCTTCCATATTCATGAAGATATAATTATCACCGTCTTTATAAGAATACTGCACTTTGGCGCGAACACAGTCGGCATCCTTGAAAGAATCATCGCCTTTTAACGATTCATCCAGTTTTTGCCCTGTTTTGAGATTGGTAAAACGGACTTTATAAAGTGTCGATGCACCGCGGGAAGACGGGCTTTTTGCATCAACCTGCTTGACTGCATGCGGCACCCCATTAATCTCAACAACCATCCCTCTCTTTAATTCACTCGCCTTTGCCACACAATTCTCCTCTCATTTAAAATTTACTGCCGAAGTATAAATGCTTACACTCGTACAACTCGGCCTGAACTTACAGGCCGCCTAGCGTATTACCCTGTAAATCAACGACAGCACGGTCCGCGACGCCGAACACCTTGATGTTGTTTTTGATAATACCGGAATAGTTTTCATGGAGATGCCCATGAAAAATATGTTTCACCCCCATCGCGGACGCTAACTCGCCAATCACTGCAAAACCATGTCGATGCGAACCGGGTGCTTCATGCGTAACCAGAATATCGGCTTTTAGCGCCTTTAACGCTTCAAATTCATCATGCCAAATTGCCGATTTATATTTTAACGGCATCATATCGACATGTTTGATATTGCCGGACTGGTTGTGCAAATAATGTTGCTTGCCTTGCCATTTCGGCTTTTGGGGAGGATACCAGACCCGCCCCAGAAAAATACCACCCAAACCGGCTATTTTAATACCGGCTATTTCAGTGGTTTTCAGATGCAGCCCTTTATCAGCCAACGCGGAATGAAACAGATTTTTATATTTGCTGGGCGATTCAAAATCATGATTTCCGGCAATCCACCAGATTTCAGTCAACCCGATAATTTCCTGCAAACAAATTTCCAGGGGCTTGTCCAGATCATAATCACCGAGCAAAATGACGGCTTCGGGCTTGTATTTATGCACCGCGGCTATTAGCGGCTTGAAATTTCCGTGGGGATCACCAGCAAATAAAATTCTGTCATGTCGGCTCATGTTGCTACCCCTTCTGTTAACCGGCGTTTGACCCTCATGCCGGAAATAACAGCGGTTTTTCTCCGTTACTGCCCGTGGGTTGTGTTTTTTTAATTAAAGTTCGCTGTGAATAAACATCCCACTAACCACAGGCAGAAAATGACAATGTGAAAGCGCCAAAAAGCTGACAAGCGCCTCGCTTTTAGGCAATTTCCCTGGCTTTATTAAAAGCCTCTCTAAAATCAAGGTATAAAGGCTTATCCGTTTCCAGCATTAGTTTTAACATTTCATTTTGAAGTCGATATTTAACGTTACCGACCGCCAAAGCGCCCACACCTACGGCACCTTGCGTATTGACCGCATGAATCAGCGGTGCGCCTGAATCGCTGCGTTTAATGCCCTCTATGCCCAATGGAGGAACGGCATTGACATCACCGGCCACTTTCAACTTCACGGCGGTCTTCAGTACCGCAGCGCTTAAGACCTGGATACCGGCCTTAGCGGTGCAAAAGATAATATCCGCATCGGCAATCAATTGCGCCTTCTCTGTTTCAGAACCGGCGCATGCACTGGTGAGATGACAGGCAAAGCGGCGATTATAGGCCTTGGCGACATCTTCGGCGGTTGCTATCGACAAGTGATCGACGAGTGCCGTCTTGGCGCCCGCCAATGAGCTGATAATCCCGGTTGCAATTCCCACAGGCCCTGTCCCGCCAAACACCAGAGCAGTACAGTCTTGCAGTTCCTTGCCATGCTTTTCCCTGAGTTGTTTCTCGACACTGGCCACTAGAGCCGCAGCAGTCGTAAATGCGCCGCTGGGATCGGCAAAAACAGACACTTCAAACGGCGGCACCATCGCTTGTTTGCTGGCGTTCAGCATATCCACCGCCAGACCTAAATCACGACCGCCGATAAAAATTGCCGTGCGTTTGACACCCGCAGGGCCACGCGAAAAAATGGCATCTTGAGTCAAACCATAGACACTATCCAGCTTGACATTACTGTAAGGCATCAGAACATCGAATCCGGCATCCATTGCCATATTAACGTCAAATGGACTGTTATTCGGCATGGGGTCAAGCATGTGAAGAATGCTACGTTTTTCCATCAGGAATCCTCTTTTTTAGGCATTTGCTTTAATGTATTCTCTCGCCACTTCAAAAGCATGTTCAAAATGCAGATAAATCGGTTTGTCACTACTCAGCATAAGTTTTAACAGACTGTTTTGCGCCTGGTATTTAATATTGCCGATTGCCAAAGCCCCTATACCGACAGCGCCGCTTTTGGAGCCTTCAATGGGCGTGCCGCTATGAAACGGGTCAACCCCGGCAATACCGGCAGGTGGAACCGCATTAACATCCGCCGCCACTTTCAATTGCGGCGCTGCTGCAACCAATTCCGCGCTGAGTAATTCAATACCCGCTGCGCCGGTTGCAAATACCACATCCGTGGTTTTCATATACTCAGCCTTGTCGGCATCCGCGCCTGCGGTAATAGTGATTTTACCGTCGCCAAATTCATTACTGCACATGTCGGCAATATGTTGCGCCTTATCCAGTTGTCTGCCGATGATTCTTACGTTTGCTCCCGCTTGTGCGGCAATAACAGCCGCCGCCTGCCCTACCGGTCCTGTCCCGCCCAATGCCAGAATATTCTTTCCTTCCAGCGTGGTATTGAATTTCGTGATCAATTCGTGCTCGACGGCGGCAACCATACCCGCAGCAGTCGTAAAGGCACCGCTGGGATCGGCAAAAACACACACTTCAAAGGGAGGAACCATAGAGCGCTTGGCGATTTTCAGCATATCCATCGCCTGCTTGGTATCGCGACCACCGATAAAAATACCGGTGCGTTTTAAGTTTTTCGCACTACGGGAAAAAATGGCGTCTTGTATCAAACCCTGAACTTCACTCGGTTCAACATTCGTATAAGGCAATGCTGAAACCCAACCCGCATCCAATGCCATATTAACGTCAAATGGACTCAGGTTTTTAGCTGTGGTCAGCATGTGTAGAATAAATGGTTTTTCCATGATATCTCCTTGATGTAATTAGCCGGCAAGTATAAAAGAAAATTGCCGGAATAACACTCTGTCCTTGTGATTTAATCACTCAAGGAATAGCTATACTTCGGACGAATACACTTCGCGCGCTTACTATGGCGGCAATCCGGCCGGCAACTTTATCCGCAACAGTAATCGCACGAAGTATAGAATGATAGCGAGGATTTGGCGCTTGAATTGGGATAATTAATTTACGACGCCAATTTAGCCTTCAGGAAGCCGATAATATCAGCTATCGGAATTTCCTCATGGTCTTGAGCGGTCCTGGCCTTATATTCGACGGTACCGGCATCGAGTCCTCGATCGCCCAACACGATGCAATGCGGGATACCGATCAGTTCCA
>SXIP01000182.1 GCA_005772825.1 Methylococcaceae bacterium
AGCCGGAGCGAGAGCCGGTCTGGTCGCACCGGACGAGAAAACTTACGAATACCTGAAAGGTCGTGAATTTGCACCGTCCGGCGAGAATTGGGACTTGGCGCTGGCTTACTGGAAGAGCCTGCCCAGTGATGACGGCGCTGTGTTTGATGCGATTATTACCCTGGATGCCGCCGACATTGCGCCGCAAGTCTCGTGGGGAACTTCTCCGGAACAGGTTATTGGCGTCAACGGTACGGTTCCTGCGCCGGAAAGTTTTGATAACGAAATCAAACGTAAGGCCTGTGAAAGCGCATTGGCCTATATGGGCCTGACACCGAATACCAAGATTACCGACATCCCCATCGATTTGGTTTTTATCGGTTCCTGCACCAATGGCCGGATAGAGGATTTTCGCATCGCCGCAGAAGTAACCAAAGGCACTAAAGTCGCCAAAGGCGTCAAGGCTATCGCCGTGCCGGGCTCCTATCATGTCAAACACCAAGCCGAAGACGAAGGACTGGACAAGATATTTATTGAAGCCGGTTGGGAATGGCGTGATCCCGGTTGTTCCATGTGTCTGGCGATGAACGGCGATGAACTGACCAAGGGCCAACGTAGCGCATCCACTTCAAACCGTAACTTTGAAGGTCGGCAGGGCAAAGGCGGACGCACCCACCTAGTTTCACCGGCAATGGCGGCAGCGGCAGCGGCAGCGGGTCATTTTGTCGATATCCGCACACTGTAACAATTTAAGATAGAAAAAATTATGGAACCGTATAAAAAACACGAAAGTATTGCTGCCTTGATGAATCGCAGCAATGTTGACACCGACCAGATCATCCCGAAGCAATTCCTGAAAAAAGTGGAACGTAGCGGTTTTGGCGTACATCTTTTTCATGACTGGCGATATAACGATGACGGCAGCGATAACCCCGATTTTGAGCTGAACAAACCCGCATTCAAAGGCGCGAAAATCCTGGTGGCAGGCGACAATTTCGGCTGTGGCTCGTCCCGCGAACACGCGC
Source organism: Methylococcaceae bacterium (assembly GCA_005772825.1). GTDB lineage: Bacteria > Pseudomonadota > Gammaproteobacteria > Methylococcales > Methylomonadaceae > SXIP01. The sequence goes on from SXIP01000182.1 coordinate 1,005, forward strand.
CCTGGGCGATTGCCGATTATGGTTTTAACACCATAATATCGACCAGCTATGCCGACATTTTCTTCAACAATTGTTTCAAGAACGGCATCCTCGCGATAAAAGTAAGCAAAGAGCAATTGGACAAACTGATGGCGGAAATCAATGCCAATGAAGGCGTCCGCTTTGTCGTAGACCTGGAAAATCGTCAGGTAACAACACCGGGCGGTAACGGTTTCACGTTTGAAATTGACCCGTTCCGCCAGGGTAACCTGTTGAGCGGGCTCGATGACATCGGCCTGACATTAAAGCATGTTGATAAAATCACTCAGTATGAGGAACAGCATAAAAAGACTTATCCGTGGCTTTGGGCTTGAATATTGCGTAAGCCTGCAAGGGGGCGCACCGCTTACCCTAGCAGGCCGTTACATTAAACTATATTGATACATGCCACGGAAAATCAGGGATTTAATTTTTGAACTTGAGCAAGTCGGCTTCGTTAATCGAGGCGGTAAAGGCAGCCACAGGAATTTTGAACATAAAAAAGGTATAAAAATTACTATTTCCGGTCAACTGGGTGACGATGCCAAATTTTATCAGGAGCGAGAGGTTAAACAGAAAATTTTGGAGTCAAAAAAATGAAAGAAGCAGCCAGATACCTAAAAATTGTTGAATGGTCTGAAGAAGACCGATGCTTTGTTGGTCAATGCCCGGGAATTATCGGCCCCTGTTGTCATGGTGACGATGAAGTGCAGGTCTATCATGATCTATGTCAAATAGTAGATGAATGGATTACAATCATGTTGGATGATGAAAAGCCTTTACCTCCGCCAACTGCCGGTAATAACGTAGCTTCAAGGTTATTGGCGGAGACGCTCTAAGCCATCGCCATCATCCACCGATACGATGGGTTTCATTTTTCCTCTTCCCATCCGACGGCACTAAAAATCAATCATAAAAGAATACAGTCACTCATTCATGCCCACCGATTCCAGAATTATCCAATTAATGGACACCACCCTGCGTGATGGCGAACAAACTCAGGGTGTTTCGTTCACGCCTGCCGAAAAAGTCAATATTGCCAAGGCTCTGTTGCAGTCGCTTCGGGTTGATCGGATTGAAGTCGCTTCGGCGCGCGTGTCCCAAGGCGAAAAGGAAGCCGTCACCAGTATTAATGAATGGGCGAAACAGGAAGGTTTCGCGGGCAGGGTAGAGGTTCTGGGGTTTGTCGATCATACCCGCAGTGTCGACTGGATTCTTGAAACCGGCGGTGGGGTTATCAATTTACTGACCAAAGGCAGTGAAAAGCATTGCCGCGAGCAATTGGGGAAAACGCTGTCGGAACATACCGCAGATATTTTGAAAACAGTGAACTATGCTCTCGAAAAAGGCTTCAAGGTCAATGTGTACCTGGAAGATTGGTCAAACGGTTATCAAAACAGCCCGGACTATGTTTACGGTCTGATGGATAACCTGCAACATGCCGGTATCAGTCATTTCATGCTGCCCGACACCCTCGGGGTATTATCGCCTGACGAAGTATTTTCAAGTTTCAGCGATATGTGCCGGCGTTATCCGGCGCTGGAATTCGATTTTCACCCGCATAACGATTACGGCTTGGCGACCGCCAATGTCATGGCTGCGGTTCGTGCTGGTGTCAATTCGATACATTGCACTGTTAACTGCCTGGGCGAACGCGCCGGTAATGCCTCGCTGGCAGAAGTGGCCGTGGTGTTGCGTGACAAAATGGCGATGCAGTTGGCGATTGATGAAAGCTATATCGTGCGTGTCAGCAATATGGTTGAAACCTTTTCAGGCAAACGCGTTGCTGCCAATGCGCCTATTATCGGTGCCGATGTCTTTACCCAAACCGCCGGAATCCATGCCGACGGTGATCAAAAAGGCGGCTTATACAAAACCCGCTTGGGACCGGAACGTTTTTCCCGCACCCGAAGCTATGCCTTGGGGAAAATGAGCGGTAAAGCCTCATTGCGTAAAAATCTGGAACAACTGGAACTGGAGCTTTCGGAAGAAAACCAGAAAAAAGTACTGGAACGCATCGTCAGTCTCGGCGATTCCAAACAGACGATAACCACGGACGATCTGCCGTTTATCATTGCCGATGTGCTGGAAAGCAAGAGTTATCAACACATCAAACTGCTTAATTGTTCAATCACCAGCGGCCTTAACCTGGAATCGACAGCGAGTATTCGCGTCAATGTCGATGGGACGAAACACCTTGCCTCAGGTTACGGTAACGGCGGTTTTGATGCTTTCATTGATGCGATGAACAAGGTCATGAAACTGCATAACTATACGTTGCCGGCGTTAGCTGATTTTGAAGTGAGAATACCGAAGGGCGGACATACCGATGCCTTGACCGAGTGCGTGATAAATTGGGATTGCGGCGGTGAATTGCGCAAAACCCGGGCCGTCCATGCCAATCAGGTATTCGCCGCTATTTTGGCGACACTCAAAATCATTAATATGCAGTTGCATGAGCTAAACCCAATTAAAATTTGAAAGCTGATTTTCAAAGAGTGTTCGATAGAAAAATCCGGCTTTGATCCAGAAACCGGATTTCACCCAATCCCTACATCATCATCGACATGACGACCATGCCTACTACTATTGAGCCCAATAATAGGTAGATAACGAAGGTATCATCGTTTATATTAAATTTCATTATTCCTCCCGATTTATGATTCACAAGCCCTCTCTTTTGAGTCGGCATTGGTATTTTGTCATGTTTCGGAGTCAGTTATCCATTAATCTATTTTAAGCAGCCCGGATTTAAGGAATATTCAAAGTAATGCCGTATTACTTGTCGGGTATAGGTTATCGGCGGTTTCAATCAGAAACCGAAGACATCGGCAATCATTGTATTCTCGCCAATCAGACGACTCGGAGCGGCGGAATCGTAAACAATCAAAACCGAATCAGGCTTGCCGCCCGCTGCCGACGTCAACAAGGTCATACCTTCCGCATGATCATCGCCTTGACCATAGGGTATGTCGCATAATCGCTCCAATTTATCACCCGGCACGATAGCTTCCTCTTGCGGCTTTGTGCCATTGGGCCAACGAAAGATTGTAACGGGCCCATCGATGTCCATCGTCGGGCCTGCCAAAATCAACAAGTCATCACCGTGCACACACAAGTCACGAACCCCGAGTCCGCCCAGTTGCAGGAAATGTTTACGGTAGGAACGACGATCCGGGCCAATGGATTTTAGTTTCAACAGTGTCGAATCATCCTTATCTTGCTCAGGCACTACTTCCAGAATAATTGCCCAACCCCGCAATACAGGTCCACGCAAACCAATAAACAAATGCCCGTTAGCGACCGCCAAACCTTCAATATCGAAGCCGTTATCTTTGCCGGGAATGGCGAAAAACGGCTGTAAATGTTCGTCTTTTGCCAAGGCATCCATCAATTCGTTGCGATGCTTGCCGCCTTCCAACTGAGCAGCACTTTGCTTTTCACCATTCTGTCTGGACTTTTTCACCAACCTATAGTCGCCATCACTTTCCTCTATCGGGATGCGGGCCAGTAAGTAGCGATTGCCGTCACTCTCTACGGTTGCCAGACGTTTTCGGTCTTTTTCAAGATCATCCTTCAGTTTCGGCTTCTTACGCTTCAAACTGTGCGAAGCTATTAACCAAAGGTAACCGTCTTCAAAAGCCAAACCTTCCAAATCGACTTCTTCTATTATTTCAGGGTCGGAAGTCGGCGGTACAGGCAAGCGAATGTAATCGTCCAGGGAAAATTGCCTGTGTTCTTTGCCGCAGTCATATTTACCCGCGCCGCTTGTATCCGTCAGCGTGAAGCGTTCCAGGCTAATGGTTTCATCATTAGCCACCCATAAGGTATCGCCAATCTGCATCACCACAGACAAGCCCTGACTGCGTTTTTTGTCTTTGTCTATGGTGTTGAGTTTGGGGTCAAATTCAAGCCGAACGGTGTGGATTGGGTTCATATTGCGGTACTCTTAAACTCAGATGTGTTTTTGGGACTTTCGCTGGTTCCCAGGGTTCGATTGGGAGTCCCAATCCGAGAATCTCGGGCTTCGAGAATTCTGCAAGCTAGAGCTTGGGAACGAGCTGATATTTATCATCAAGCGTATTTAGCGGATAACCCATGGATTGATATTACAAGGAGAATCCAAATCCTTCGAGCATTAATGCGATACACTATCTTTGCCGGGATCACGCCAAGACTGACAAACCGCGGTCATAGGCATCTTTAAACCGGGTAAAGCCATGGCTGCCGCCGTTTACCAGTTTTCGAGCTAGCTTAAAGTCATTTTTAGCGATTGCCTCCCGAATCTTGTTTTCTTTGTTTTTCAGGAATTGGGCGAGGATTCTTCCCGCGACTTTCGGATCGTTGGCAAAGTCGGGACCAGGATTACCGACGAGATCAACGCCGATTTGAGTACCAATTTGATTGTAGTTAAATCGACCTGTTAATTGCACATAACCCCGCCCTTTAAAGAGTGGACCGTCTCCCGCATGGGTATTGCCGAGAATAATACCAATAGGCGTGCCTTTGTCGTATTTGTCAAACGGCGTGACGCTGGTATTGAATTTACTTTTTCCCTCGCTGATCGGTACGAAACCCTCGGTTTCCGCGCGAATGGTGGCTAACGCCATGAGAATCATGACGCGGTCAGTCAACCCGCACTTTTGCAGGCCTGCAAGAACGAACGGCAGGTTGTCATCAATATTGGCTCTTCGGGTATTGGGAAACATCTTCGCCACCTTATCCGAAGTCACCTTGACAATAAAGCCGGCGTTGTCGGGAATTGGCGCCGGGATTGCTGCATTTAGGCTTAGGTATTTGCTGTACATGAAACCATCGGGATGCCCGTCTTCGTCCAAACTCACCTGTGACCATAAGCCTTCTGTGGCTAATACAAAGATTTGGCTGCCGTTAGGGATTGTATTGGTAATGGCAGAGTCAATGCTGGGGCCGGTGCGTAGCCTCAGTCCTGAGGAAGTGACACGATGCGGCAGGCCTATGTTGACCGGAGGATTACTTATTGCTGCTGTATCTAAACTCAGGAAATCGGTTGACATAAAGCCGTCTGCGTCGCCGTCGCCTTCTAAACTCACCTGAGCCCAAGATCCTGTGATCGACAATACAAAAACCAGAGTTCCTTTGGGGAAAATGCCAATAATATTGTCGGCTTGACTGTCAGGGTCGGCACGCAACCTCAGCCCGGAGAAGGCTGTGACCCGATGCGGTACGCCAGGGGAAGGCGGGGGGGACTTACAAGTGTAGGTTTTTAAATAAAAGTAGACAAAACAGGATGTTGAGATAAATTAACAGGTGTCAATACAAATTTTCACTGGAGGATATTGCCATGTCTCAACATCCTGAACTATCGCAATGGATCGATACGGTTACT
>SXIP01000183.1 GCA_005772825.1 Methylococcaceae bacterium
AGGGCGGCGGGCATCCACTTGATTCTCGCCACGCAGCGTCCGTCGGTTGACGTCTTGACCGGCCTGATTAAAGCCAACGTGCCGACGCGTATTTCCTTCCAGGTTTCGTCACGCATCGATTCTCGCACCATCCTCGACCAGGGCGGTGCGGAAACCCTATTAGGCAACGGGGACATGCTGTTCTTGCCGTCGGGCACCAGCATTCCCATCCGCGCTCATGGCGCGTTCGTTGACGACCATGAAGTGCATCGCGTCGTTGAATTTTTAAAACAGACGGCACCTGCCAATTATCTGCCCGATATTACCCAGGAAATTGCAGATGCCGGCGACAGCTATTCGATGGGCGGTGGTGGTGGCGGAATCGGAGGGGATTCAGAAACCGATGCCTTATATGATGAAGCGGTACAGTTTGTAACCGAAACGCGTAAAGCGTCCATATCAAGTGTACAGCGGCGATTTAAAGTCGGTTATAACCGTGCCGCCACCATGATTGAAGATATGGAAGCGGCCGGTGTTGTCAGTGCGGCGGAGTCCAACGGCTCACGCGTTGTGCTTGCGCCGCCGCCGGTTAAGGATTAGAGACCGACGGATTGATCGAGCGGTCAAACGGCACATTCGCGAATTATTGCCTGTGTAGTTTTTTTGGCATTAACTAATGATACTGATATACGGTGGACAGTTCTGCATTTTGTCCTGCTTTTAAGAGCACACTGTGACATCTATTCAAATTATTGCTGACGACCGCGAAAACCAATCCCCAGTCATCGAAGCGCTTAGAAGCCAAAACGGAGCCGAGGTCACGGTGAGGCGCTTGGCCTTGGGCGATTACCTGTTGGACGAACGACTGTTGTTCGAACGCAAAACCCTACGCGATTTCGCCGTTTCCCTCAAGGATGGGCGTTTGTTTGAGCAAGGCGTCCGCCTTGCCGCTTCGCCGTTGCACAGGGCAATAATCCTGGAAGGACGCACATGCGATCTGGCCGAGAGCGGCATGCGGCGCGAGGCTCTGCAAGGCGCGCTGATTAGTCTCACACTTTTTCTAGGCATTCCTTTACTACGTTCCGCCGACGCCGAGGAAAGTGCAAGGCTGATGCTCTACGCGGCCCGTCAGTTCGATCACATAGTACGGCAGATGCCGCCCCGGTTGTTCAAAGGCAAGCGCCCCAAGGGTAAACGCAAAACCCAACTGCGAATACTGCAATCACTCCCTGGGATAGGACCAGGCGTAGCTCATAATCTGTTGGAACAATTCGGCAGTGTTGAAGCCGTCCTCGCCGCCGACGAGCAAGCCTTGTTAGGCGTTGCAGGCATAGGCCTTGGGCGGGCAAAATCCATCCGCTGGGCTGTCGGCGAACAATTGGCGTCTTATGGGAACAAAGAGGTCGACATTTGGGAATAATTGGGGGTCAAGTACGAATTAAGTACGATCATGGCTGCTTCTTTTTTAATTTGTACGTGACCCCACTTATCACGTTGCGGTTCCACTCTGATTGCCCAAATTTTAGCTTCACTTCAGCAATTCGTTGTTTTCTCAGAACCTGCTATTCTTGAAAAGGTGCTGCGAAGTACATATTCACCTGTCAGTGTGTCAAACAAGCAAAAACATGGGTTGTTAGAAAATATCATTCAAGCTTTCTTAGGTTATAAAGCGGTCGAGAAAGAAGTTTTTGTTAAATTCTCCGCACGCGCAATCCTTGACTATCAATTAATCACACAGGTATTTCCATCTGTGCGCTGCATATTAGTTTATAGGGAGCCAGTTGAAGTTCTTGTTTCTCTAATTGGAACCCAGACAGATCGATTGCCGCCGGGCCTGGCAAAAGCAAGCTTGTTAAATGATGATTTTCAAACAATAAGCAGGATGCGGCCAGCGGAATTCTGGGCGCGGGTCGTGGCTAATCAGTGCGCTGCTGCAGTCGAAATGTGCAGCTGTTCGCAACCACTTCTTGTTAACTATAGCCAACTACCGGAGATAGTATGGACAGATCTAATGAACTTTTTCGGCGTTGCACTTTCTCCCGGAGATATGGAGCGGATGCAGCAAGTATGCCTTCGGAACTCTAAAGAGCCGCACAAGCCCTTCAGCAATGACACAGTAAATAAACGTGGTGCTGCAACAAGTGAGATTCATGAGCTTGTCGACCACTTTGTATTACCCTACTATAACTATTCGTATGGCAGGTGAAACTACACGGATGTAATTTCATCTGGCCTTCAGTAAAATATTTTGTTGCCCATCGAGATACTGAAATGTCGAGCAACGTAAAGCTGTTGCCCGACCCGGCTATAGCGTTATTGGTTCAATGAAGCCCGGCTTTACGTTAGGCTATTCTGGAGATTATTAGCAATGCGATCCAAACTTATCACCCTAATTTTTGCTTTATTGACTCAAGCGGTATTCGCTGACAACGTTTATCAAACTTACCACAATCCAAGATTCAGTTATTCAATAACTTATCCAAAAAATATTTTTTATCCTCAAGGTGAATCGGATAATGGAGACGGACAACAGTTTTTAACCAAAGATGCAGATGCGAGTTTCATTGTGTACGGCTCAAATAACGTTTTCGATGAATCATTAGAAGACCAGTATTTAGATGAATCTCGAGGCGGAATGGATGACAATCCTAAAAAGGTCGTAACTTATAAGGTGATAAGAAAAAACTGGTTCGTTGTTTCCGGTTATAATTCCGGCAAAGTTTTCTATCAAAAAACCATCTTGAGTGACAATCAGTTTAAGACGCTATATTTTGAATATGATGAGAGCAAAAAAACTATTTTTGACTCTATTGTGGAACATATTTCAAAGTCATTTAAAGGTTAATTTTACTCCAAGTCATGCAACCCAAAGGGCGTGGTTCTCGTGTCCGTTTTGAATTCAACGGCAGGATTACGGCTTTCCACCGCCTGCACCCCGCCAAGGAAGCCAAGCCGTATCAAGTCGAGTTCGTAGAAGAGCTAAATTGATATTTTCCCTGAGGAAACAAATGGCTGTCACTAAAAATGCAATTGAACAGTTTAAGAAGGACGGTTATTTTGTTCTTGAACGAATTATTTCCGAGTCGGATCTTATTGAATTAAACTTTGAATGCCGGAAACAATTGGATCTACAGATGGCCGATATGGAAAGAGTCGACGCTGATAGGTTAGGCTTATCCCACAAGAAAAGCCGCTATTTTCTTCCCTGTCGTCACGAGGAAAGTCCTATTTTGGCACCGCTAATATTCGGTGATTCATTTATCGAAATCATTAGGTCGGTGCTTGGCAATGAGGCCTATCTATTCCTCGAATTGTTTGTGGTAAAGTGGTCAGGGAATGGCATGCCTTTTTCCTGGCATCAGGATTCCGGTTATTTGCTAGGCAATCCACATGAGCCTTATGTTACTTTATGGATTGCGCTTGATGATATGACGGAAGAAAATGGAACGCTCCGCATAATACCTGATAGTCGTATTGAATCCAAGGGTATTGTCGAACATATAAAAGATAAGGAAACCAATGATTTAGTCGGTTACCATGGTGATGACCAAGGTATGGCGATCCTTGTTCCCAAGGGAAGTATCATTGTGCTGTCCAGCACAACGTTTCATTGCAGCGGCCCTAATCTTACCGACAATCCGCGCAACGCATTCCTGGTTTCATATTCGCCCAAACCAATTACCGATAGAAATGGAAGATTATGGAATCTAGCTGTTCCGGTTATTAAGAATGGGGAAAAAGCGTCGTCTTGAGTAATTGAAAATGGATCAAAGACTACAATATTCAAGCTTGCTATGAACAGCTACAACAATTACAGCAAAATTCCTGAGGCCGTAAGGCAATTTTCAGCCCGACCGTTGAGATCATCGGTGCAGCATCTTCGGTTTCTCTTAGCCATCTCAACAGTGTCGCTGGCGCTCGGAGCTTGCGCCACGGCGCTACCCTCGCAAACCCTCGCCCCTTTCAGCACGGACGGTTGCAGTAATTTCCCGGACCGCGTGTTGATCACCCGCAAAGATTGGTGCCACTGCTGCGTCGTACACGATCTCGCTTATTGGCGTGGCGGCACTGCTCGGGAGCGCACTACAGCCGATGAGCAACTTCGCACTTGCGTGGCTAACACCACCGGTGACACTGCTCTGGGAGAGCTCATGTACGCCGGCGTTCGCGCCGGCGGTGGCCCGTACTTTTATACAAATTATCGCTGGGGCTACGGCTGGCCGTTCGGTCGTGGCTATGCGCCACTTTCAGAAGCGGAGCGGGTGTCCGTGTCGAAGCAGGAGGCCCTTTACCGAATGGGCAATCCAAACCTGACTTGTCCCACTCGGTAGGTGCTCATGCAGTACGGGCGCGCTAAACCTTCATTCGAAGCGATCCCCAACGGCTTCGCACCTGATGGGCGTGTTGTCAGCGTCTTAACCTGGAAATCCAGAATCTTGCCGATAGGAAAATAAAGGAGCATGCCGATGGCGGGTTGGACAGACTGGATTCAGTTTGCGCTGTTTGGCTTCATGTGGCTGTTGATTGCCGCCAATAACATAACTCATCTGATCGATGCGCGCAGGCACGGCGGAGAAACCTCGCTTACCCTGTTTTTAGGCGGCGTTTTTGGAGTCGCCGCGGCAATAAGCTGTCCAATCGAGGGTGCATGGATGTGGTTCTGGCTTCCTGCGCTTGTCGATCCGGGTAGTATTCCAGCGATTTTTCATATTCTGCGCGCCCGCTTTAACAACAAGAAATCCGGAAAGAATTCCAATTCCACTTGATAATTAAACATGCAAAAAATGAAAATCAACCCGCATTGATTTGCAGGGGTTGCCCACTCTGAAACGGTACAACCTTGTTCATTAATAGTTGAAATTTCATTTGGGTTTCCGATTTAATGCTAACAGCGGCAATATGATGTTCAGAAGGGGTGAGTTGCCAAAATTGCCAATGCTGCGGGTTATCTTGCAGGCACGGTTCAAAGGCGATTTCCACGCGCCGGTTTTCTCTGATTATGAAACTGAATTGGTCCAAAGGCAGCGACAGTCCCATGCCTTTCGCTTTAATGTACGCTTCTTTGAGTGTCCAGTATTCTAAAAAACGTTGTGGTTGTTGGTATTCGGGTAATTGATTCAGTGCGTGGATTTCCTGTTTTGAGAAACAGTGCTCGGCGATACTGAGGGGATGTTTTTTCTGTATATTCTCGCAATCCACGCCAATATCGTTGTTCAGGACAATGGCGCAGATAATCAGCCCGTCGGTATGAGAGAGGTTAAAACGGATTGGCTGATCGATAAAACCTTTCTTAATTTCAGGTTTGCCGTACTCATTGACGCTAAAGCGCCAGTCTTTGGGGTCTATATCAACATAGTGCGACAGCGTTGAACGAATCAGCGCACGAGTAACCAGGTATTGATGGCGGTGCTTGGCAAAATAAAACCGCTGCCAGCGATTTTTTTCGTCTTCGTTAAGGAGACGCTCGTAGCTTAAGAGTAGTTGTTCATCAGTAATTTCATCGGGAAAGGCGAGTGAAAGGTGGATGGTGCCTGAAGATAATTCCAAAACCATGGGCAAAGAGCTGGATGTGAGGTTGGATTTCTAGTGAATGCTGGCTAAAAGTTGCACACCGAGTATGTTAGAGTTTACAGGATTACTGCTATGTTCTTAATGGATGCTGTTTTATTTCTTCGATCATGCGAAGCAACAGGTTTCGCGAGCCTAGTTCTACGAATTGCGGGTTGTCTTCCTGCAATAGGTATTGGATGCTTTCAGTCCAGCGAACACCATGATCGAGTTGCTGGACCAGGTTGTTGGCGATTTCATTGTCGCGGTACGGCAAGGCCGTGAAATTGGAAAGCACTGGAACCATAAGCGGAGAAAACCTAAAGTCGGCGATGAAAGCGGCAAATGCACTTTTCATGGTCGCCATATAGCGTGAATGAAAAGCCGTATTGACATTAAGGGGAACGGCGCGGTGACCGTAACGTTCAAAAATGGTTGCCAAATATTGCAAGTCGTCTACCGGGCCGGACAATACCGTTTGTAACGGTGTGTTTAAGTTGGCGATATCAACGCTTTCGATGTTTGCTTCTTTGAAAATCGCGTCAATTTCCGCACGGGTTGAACCGATGACAGCCATCATGCCGCCGCCTTGGGTTGCCGCCATCAGTTCTCCCCGCTTTTGGGTCAAGCGCAATCCATCGGCAAAACTAAAGGCCTCGGCGATGAACAAAGCGCAGTATTCACCAAGGCTGTGCCCGGCAACGAAATCCGGTTCACGCCCCAGGATGTCGCGTTGTCGTAGGTAGTTCAAAACGCTGACGGTATATAACGCCGGTTGGGTATAGGCGGTATTGGAAAGCTTGTTGTCGGGATCATGCAAGCACAAGCTACGTAACGAATAGCCGAGAATGGATTCGGCTTCATCGACCAGCGTTGGATAGGCTTCGAAAAGATCGGCGCCCATGCCGCGTTCTTGGGCGCCTTGTCCGGGCGCCAGAAATATCAGGGTCATCATTTTTGCTGCCTCAGGGCGGTTTCAATTTGGGTCATGGTTTCGAGATTTCGGCCAAACCGGTTCATGGCGGTAAAGGTTGGCACGGAGTTGCCGAGTGTTTGTCGAATAAATGAAGCCAATGTGCCGGTTGGGCTGCAATCGATAAAAACTCTCTGCTCGGCGCCCCAAAGATTGATGACCAAATCCCGAAATCGGAGAACGCCACGGGCCACTTGCCAGAAATAATGGGCATCATAACTGTTGATTCGGGCGGCATACAAGCTCGAGTAAACCGGCAGCGACGGCTTTTGAAACGCGGCCCGATAGCCCTGGATGGCGTAACCCGATTCCGCTGCGTCCAGTAATGAGCTATGAAAGCCGAAGTGGACGGGTAGCCGCGCCCAGCTGACATCCCGCTGGTTCAATTCATTGGTTAAAAGGTCAATGTCCGTTAACGAAGCGGTAACAACAAAATGCTGGGGCGAGTTGATGCAGGCAATTTCGCAAAGCCGGCTAAGCGTCTGCGATTCCAGAATCAGGGCCGGAGAGCTGAGAATGGCGATCATGGCGGCTTTGGGGGCGGTTTGTTTGACATGGCGGGATTGCGCCTGGATCATCCGCATGGCCTGTTCCAGTCCAAGTCCGCCTGAAATGATTGCTGCGGTCAATTCTCCCAAACTATAGCCTGCCAATGCATCAGGCCAAATGCCTCGGGCATTGAGGGATCTAACGGTAGCATAGCCTTGAGCCAAGAGTGCCAAATTGGTTTCTTCCAGGTCATCATAGCCGTCGCTATCGATGGTGGGGCGGCGAAAAACACTTTCTACCAACGAGTATCCGCCAATATCGCCGACTATTTCCGCGCAGTAGTCGAATGCTTGACGATAAGCACGATCGTTGTAATAGAGTTCGGCCCCCATTTGGTAATACTGCGCGCCCTGACCGGAAAAAAGAAAAATAACGGAAGACATGTGGTTGTCACCTTGGCATGTGCTTAAAATTCAGCCGTGCCAGGTGCCTGGCGGACTGATTGGGTTGAAATTGGCTTGGTGTTGGATTTTTTTTGCTTTCATTGTAACATTGCCAAGCCTACGATTCCTTATGACAAAAACGGCTGAGGACATGGTCTGTATGGGATTTTAAGAATCAGTCCGCACACCTTGCCAGAGAGGCCCCTTGGGTGCCTGCCAATTAGTGGGGTGTTTTTATCGGCAGGGATGTTCGTCCTCCTTGAGGTTTTTCAATCGCCATTTATCAGTCAAAATCATTGATGAACCAGACATATGTTAGGATCGAACAGCCGAAACGGAAATTACTCGATCTTGAGTTGATTCCTACCCCGCTGGTTGCAGATAAGGAACGCAAACCGATCAAAATTCTGCCGCTTGACGATTTTAACCGCCCGAATGGCTTGATGGTCATCTGGCGTTTTTTACTGTTCGGTTTGCATATCTTGGGGCTGCGGCTGCGTGGCGTACAGGATAATATGAGCTTGGCCAAAGATGCGCGCGAGCTGTTTCAGGGCCTGGGCGGATTATGGATCAAGCTGGGGCAATTGTTGTCACTGCGTACCGATTATTTTTCGGATGAAATGTGCAGCGAATTATCACACTTATTGTTCGCCAATAACGGTTTTCCCGGTGCTGATGCGCGCTTGATAATTGAGCGCGAATTAGGTTGTCCTCTTGATCAAATATTTTCCGAGTTCGACGAAAACCCGATAGCCGCCGCTTCCATTGCCCAGGTTCATCGGGCAGTTTTACGCAAAGAAAATATTCCTGTTGTTATCAAGTTACTCCGGCCCAATGTCGTGCAGGATTTTCGCCGCGACATGTCTTTGCTGCGTTCGATTGTCAACGTACTTGAATTCCTGATGCCGGTGGGGCATTTGAGATTGCATGACGGTTTAAATGAACTTGACGCATTGTTGGAAGAGGAGCTGAATTACGCCATTGAAGCGTCTAACAGCCGTATTTTGCGTAAGTCCCTGCTGCGTCACGATGTCTATGTTCCTTATGTCTTTCGCAACTACTGTACCGAAAAGATGCTGGTCATGGAGGAAATATCCGGCGTATTGATGGGCGATGCGATCACTGTAAAAAATACCGATCCGGAACGATTCCAGGCATGGTGCAAGGAAAATGGCGTGGATCCGAAAAAAGTGGCGACCCAATTATTTTTGTCCAATATGCGCCAAATTATGGAAGACAATCTGTTTCACGGCGATATGCACCCCGGTAATATTATATTATTGCGTAACAATCGCTACGCCTTGATCGATTTCGGCACGATCGGCACCCTGGATACCAATTACCTGCATATCCATCTCGGCATGCTAAAGGCGCTTAGCGAGCGTCAATACGACAAAGCGGCCAATTTATGCCTGCATTTATGTTCCGAGTTTCCCACCAGCGATATAGACATCATTCGTATGGAACTTGTAAAAGTATTAAAGCTTTGGCAAGCCCGTAGTGAATTTAAAAGCTTGTCCTATCATGACCGTTCCATTAACGGTTCCACCAAACTGATTGGTCGCGTCTTTACCCAGTTTCGATTACAAGTCAATTGGACAGCGTTGCGGATGGGGCGAACCTGGGGAACATTGGATGCTTCCTTGGCTACTTTCCACCCCAATATGAACCATACCCGTTTATTCAACCGCTATTTGAAAGAAGCGGAAAACCGGCAGGAAAAAAACAAACTGAAATTGTTGCGTAAAAACCTAATCGATTTAGTCGAGACAACCAAACAATACCAGGTGTTATTGGAACCGGTTCTGCAACGGACGACCATTAGTTATAAACAAAAATTGAATAAATTCAATTTAGTGATGGCCGCCATCATGCGTTATGTTTCTATCGCCACCATCATCGGGATCATTTTTGTCATCAATGCTTTTATCGATCAGCATTATTTCGACATGGACAGTTCATTTATGGGGCGTCTCGTTGATGACTTCCCGCTTTTGGATAGGGAGTGGTTTTTGATTTTACTTATCGGTTTGACTTTGCCCATATTTCTGTTGCGGCGGCTCATTAAAATCGTCAGTTCATCCTATTTACGCTAGGTCGTCATGCCTATATCCCGTGAAAACCTGGGCAGTGCGGAGTTTTTATTCGATTACGGCGCAGGCGCTGCCTATGTGCTTGGGGGCATGGTCAAGGGAATATCTTCCGTTCAATTAGTGCGTATCGCGGCACGGGCAGGTTATCTGGCGTTTTTCGGCGCAGGTGGACTGAAGTTGGATGTAGTTAGGGAAGCGGTGCTTGCCTTGGCGTCCGATCCCGGCCATGCCGCGCCCTGGGGTGTCAATTTTCTGCATAATCCCTTGATTCCCTTGCAAGAAGACGCATTAGTCGATATTTTGCTTGCGGGCGGTGTCCGGCGTATTGAAGCCTCGGCATTTGTGCAAATCACTCCCGCTTTAGTACGCTATCGATTGACCGGCCTGGGTTTTGACGATGCAGGCAAACCATTGCCGCGCCAACGAATATTGGCTAAAGTTTCTCACCCGGAAATCGGCCGTCTTTTCATGTCGCCTCCGCCGGACCAATTAGTGTCGGCATTACTCCATTCCGGACGCTTGACGGCGGCTGAAGCGGCGGCGGCGTGTAAAATTCCGCTGGCGGATGATGTTTGTGTCGAAGCGGATTCGGGAGGCCATACCGATAGGCGGCCCTCGTTCGCATTGATTCCGGCGTTCGTGCGCTTGCGTAACGAAATGGCGAAACAATATCCCGATCTGCCGAAAGTCCGCGTAGGCGCCGCAGGAGGGATTGGTTCACCGGAAGCGGTGGCGGCAGCGTTGATGTTGGGTGCTGACTTTGTCATGACGGGATCGATCAATCAATGTACGCCGGAAGCCGGTACCAGCGACGTCGTTAAAGATATGCTGGCCGCCGCCGAGCCTCAGGATTTTGATATGGCTCCAGCGGGTGACTTGTTTGAAATCGGCGCCAAGGTGCAGGTATTGAAACGCGGTACGATGTTCGCCGCGCGAGCCAACCGATTGTACGACATTTACCGGACCCATGCCGCGATTGAAGAGGTGCCGCCGGCAGTGTTGTCAGAACTGGAAAATCGTGTGTTCGGTCGAACCATTGCCGACGTTTGGCAGGAGACCGAAGCCTACTATCGTCAGGCGGCGCCGCGGCAACTGGAACGTTTGAGTCCCAAACAACGCATGGCCATGATTTTCCGCTGGTATTTCATACATTCCCAACGCTTGGCTCAACAAGGCATGATCGGGCAGCGGGCTAATTTTCAAATCCATTGCGGTCCCGCGATGGCTGCCTGCAACCGTTGGTTGGCGGGCTCGTCTTTAGAAGATTGGCGGTTTCGGCACGTTGATGTCTTGGCTGATCGCTTGCTTGCCGAGGCCGCACAAGTATTGGAACAGCGCTATGCTGATTTCGGCATGCGGTGATCTTTTTTCAACGGAGATTTTATTGATGTCGTCATCCACCTTACCACCCGGTTACCAACTGCAATTTTGGCAACCTTTAGCGTACGTGCAATCGCCTTATCGGTTTTTCCGTAAGGCCCATGAACGCTTTGGCGACCCTTTTCTGGTTAAAACCACGGCGCCGACAGTTGTGACAGCGAATCCGGATAGCATCCGTCAGATTTTTACCGCACCCCCAGAAACCTATCATGTACGTTTGCCGAAAAGCCAACAGCGGGTTTTGGGGCGTCACGGACTGAGCGGATTAGACGGTAGCGCGCACCGCCAGACCCGCAAATTGATTTCACCCTGTTTCCACGGCGAGGCCTTGCGGCATTTGGGTGGGATGATGCATGAAACCGCTGTGGAGGCGCTGGCCGGCTGGCGCGACGGCGAAAGCCGGGAAGCTTTGGATGTTATGCGGGATATTGGTCTGGACGTTATTCTCAAAACCATTTTCGGAGTTGCATGCCGGGAGCGTCTTGTCGTGTTCCGGGCTGCTGTTCTGGATTTTGCCGCCGCGTTTGGCAACCCGGCGTTTTTGTGTAGCGCTTTGCTCGGCATAGACCGTGATAATTGGCCGCCAAACCGCCGCATGGATGTCGCCCGGCAAAAGTTGTCCGATCTTATTGTTGAAAATATAGCAGAACGCCGGGGTCGGAGCGCCGAACGGGCAGACATTCTCAGTCGCCTGATGGAAGCTCGCTTCGACGACGGCAGTGGCTTCAGCGATGCGGCTCTCGTGGATAATCTCATCACTAATCTTATTGCTGGGCATGAAACCAGTGCGCTCTCGCTGACCTGGGCCTTTGCCTGGTTGGGTCGACATGCTGATGTTGCGGAGCGCTTGCAGCAGGAAATTGACGGTTTAAGCCGGGATGACGATATCAACGCCATTTTGGCCTTGCCGTATTTGGATGCGGTAGTCAAAGAATGTCTGAGACTGTACCCGGCTGTTCCCGAGGTGGTCAGGATGCTGGCTAAGCCGATGACTTTGGCAGGATACGAGCTGCCGGCCGGAATCAATGTGGCGGCCTCTTCGGCAATTTTGCACATGAACCCGGAGCTTTATCCGAATCCCGAACGATTTAACCCGGAACGTTTTCTGGAAAGAAGCTACGGAGGCTTCGAGTTCATTCCCTTTGGCGGCGGTGACCGGATTTGTATCGGCAATCATTTTGGTGTGTTCGAAGTCAAGATTGTGCTGGCTACGTTATTATCGAGGGGACGCTTCACCTTATTGGATAAGGAAACCATCAAGGTGAAGCGGCGAGGGTTTCTGATGGGACCCGCTCAGGTCCGGCTCAGTTACCGGGCAAAATAGTGAATATGATTTTCCAGACAAATCTATTACCCTTTTTGATAAGGAATTGCTATGAATGATTTATCGTGTTTACCGCCGGGACCGAAGTGGGGTTTTTGGCAACCGCTGGCCTATGCCCAGTCGGCGTATCATTTTTTGCCGAAGGTTCATGCTCGCTACGGTGATCCATTCACCGTTCATTTTTCCTTGCCGACCGTTGTAACGGGTCATCCTGACGGTATACGTCAAATATTTACCGCTCCGGTCGATACGTTTTGCGTTTTGATACCGATGAGTATACGCAGGGTGCTTGGCGAACAGGATCTTCGCGCCATCGGAGGCGAAGCTCATCGGCGGCCACGCAAACTGATTGCACCGGGATTCCAGAAGACGGCTCTGGACGACATCGGTCTTATGATCCACGAATCTACCGTTCAGGCACTAAAAAATTGGCGGGACGGCGACACCATAGATATCAACAATGCCTTACAAGATATAACGCTGGAGGTGATATTAAAGACCGTATTTGGCGTCGACGGACGTGCCGATTTTGAACCTTTTCGTTTGGCGGTTAAAAATCTGGCGGCCAGTTGGGGTAATCCGAGTTATATGCTGAGTGCCGCTTTACGCATCGATTCCGATGAATGGCCGCCGAATCGGCGGGTGAATATTGCGCGGCGCAAATTAGCGGATCTATTGTTGGATGATATTAAAAAGCGCCGAACTCGGGAAGAGCAACGCGGCGATATACTCAGTCGTTTGATGGAGGCTCGTTTCGAAGACGGCGGTGGTTTCAGCGACGAAGATCTGGTGGACAGTCTGTTGACCAATTTACTGGCCGGGCTTACCGGAACGGCTTTGCTGATGACCTGGCTGTTTGCCTGGATGGGCAGGCATGAGCATGTGGCGGAACGCATACAGCAAGAAATAGATGGACTGGATCGGGACGACGACATCGACGCAATACAGGCGTTGCCTTATCTGGACGCTGCGTTCAGGGAATGCCTTCGTTTATATCCGCAAGTACCCTTAGTCATGCGAGGCCTCGCTAAACCCCTTCAAGTGCGCGGTTACGAATTACCTGCCGGCATCAATATCGCTGCTTGTTCGGCAGTACTGCATATGGACCCCGACATTTATCCCCAGCCGGAGCTTTTTAACCCGGATCGCTTCCTGGAAAGAAATTATAACGGCTTTGAGTATATTCCCTTTGGAGGCGGCTATAAGATGTGTGTCGGTAATCATCTTTCGATGCTGCAGGTTAAGGTGATGTTG
The DNA here is from genome assembly GCA_005772825.1 of Methylococcaceae bacterium. Classification (GTDB taxonomy): domain Bacteria; phylum Pseudomonadota; class Gammaproteobacteria; order Methylococcales; family Methylomonadaceae; genus SXIP01. The sequence continues at coordinate 13,483 of SXIP01000183.1, forward strand.
GCGGTATTACTATCTCGGGGACGTTTTAGCCAATTGGATAAAGGCCCCCTGAAAGTGAAATATCTTGGTTTGTTGATGGGACCTGCCGATGTGAGAGCGTGTTTTAATGCCAAATGATTGCAATGGTTTCTGTAGATCATTATTCATGATTTGCGCATTTTGTATTCTTTTTGAGTAACTGGTAACGTGTCTAGGCAACAAACCAAAGTACGGATTAGCGGCCTTGGCTATGTTGGCGCGGCAGGTAACTGTGTTGCCGAATTGCAGGCCAGTTTGCGTTCAGGATGCAGTGCGATCCGTCCTTTGACGCCTGAACGGCGTCCGCATCCGCAACTTCAGTTAGCGGCTTTGCTGGCGACTGATTGGGATTGGCGCACCACGGAGATTGCCCGTAGTCTGGATTCAGCGAAAATGGCGTTGGCGGAAAAGCTGTTACGGGGCGAGAATAGTCCTTTGCAAGCCGATGCGTTGGCGGTGCTTGAAGCGACAGCTGAGAAAACCTTTGTGCCCGAGCGTCTGGGTTTGGTGGTCGGCGGCAGCAATCTTGCCCATCCGATGTTGGTGACGGAATTGCTTCGTTATCAGCGCAATCCGGCTTATGTCAATCCAAGACTGGCTTTTCAGGCTCTGGACACTCATGTGGCGGCGACATTGGCGGCATTGGTGGATGCCCAAGGCCCGGTATTGAACGTTGCGGCAGCTGCAGCCAGCGCCGCGGTGGCTGTTGTCAGCGGTCTGGATTTGATCCGCGCGGGGCGCTGCGACCAGTGTTTGGTGGTTGGGGCGATGCAACGTTTGTCACCGTTGGACTGGCAGGCTTTGGCGGCTTTGGGGGCGCTGAATACATCGACTGTCCCTTCGCTGCCATTTTTTAGCGATGGCGGTGGTTTCACGCCCGGCGAAGGTGCGGTTTGCATTCTTCTGGAACGGGTTGACGATGACGGTCAGTATGGCTATGCGGAATTGGCCGGCGGGGCATTTGTTTCCGCAGCCAATCCATTGCCGGATGCCAGTAGCGGCCATGAAATACGGGCAATGAAACTGGCGTTGGCCGATGCGCAAATGATGGTGGATGCTCCCGATTTGATTGTCGCTCACGCCACCGGTACGGCGCAAGGCGATAAAGCCGAGCTTGCCGCCATCGCCGCGGTTTGCGCCAACGGTCGGCAACCGCCTTGGCTGTCGACGCCAAAGGCCGTTACCGGGCATTGCCTGGGCGCTTCGGGAGGAGTGGGTTTGCTGGCCGCGCTATTGATGCTGCAAGAACAGTGCGTTTATCCCGTGTCCACGGCAGCGACCGACGCCCGCTTGCCGCCGACGGGGCGCTTTGCATTCGGACAGGCGATTGCCGCGCCTTTAGCGACTGTTATGGTCAATGCCTTTGGCTTCGGGGGCTTCAATGCGGCGTTGATGGTTCGCAATTTACCCGCTAATACTGATAATGCAGGAAGGTTATGACGACAGACATGGGACTTATAAAGCTGGGTATCGAAAAACTGGGTTTCTATGGTGGTCGGGCTTTTATCGATATCGCCGATCTTGCCGACTTGCGGCGTCTTGATCCGCTACGTATGGCGAATCTGCTGATCCGGCGCAAGACCATGAATTTTCCTTGGGAAGATCCGGTGTCCTTTGCCGTCAATGCCGCGCGTCCAATACTGCGTCCCATGAGCGCCGGGCAACGCGCGCGGATTAGCCACGTTATAGTTGCCAGTGAATCGGGTATTGATTTTGGCAAATCGCTAGCCACCTGGATTCATGAACTGTTGGAATTGCCGAAGCGAGCGCGGCTGTTTGAAATCAAGCAAGCGTGCTACGGCGGCACTGCTGCTGTACAAACGGCGTTGGCTTTATTGGCGCGGGACGGCGACACGGACGCTAAAGCCTTGGTAATATGCACAGACCTGGCGCGTCCGGTGCCGCATTCTTACGCTGAACCTACTCAAGGCGGCGGCGCTATTGCGATGCTGCTGGGTTATGAACCGTCCATTCTGGCGATAGAGCAGGGCGCTTATGGCGTTCACGGCTACCATGTTATGGATGCCTGCCGACCTGACCAAGATCAGGAAACCGGGGATGCCGAGCTGTCGGTACTGACTTACATCGATTGTTTGCAGCACAGTTTTGCCGATTATCAAGCGCGGGTTGGGGCGGTCGATTTCCGCACACATTTTGATTACCTGGCTTTTCATACGCCGTTTGGCGGCATGGTCAAAGGGGCGCATCGTACTTTGAGCCGTCGGCTATACCAAGGGGGCGGAGCGGAAATCGAGGCGGATTTCCATCGCCGCCTGGCGCCTTCCCTGATGTATTGTCAGGAAGTGGGCAACATTTATTCGGGTACGGTATTCTTGGCCTTGGCTGGTATCGTCGCGTCCGCAGAGTTTGACCGCCGTAGTCGTATCGGTCTTTTTTCTTATGGGGCCGGTTGTGCATCGGAGTTTTTCAGTGGCTGGTTAGGTGCCGATGCACAAAGCGCTCTGGCTGAAAGCGGCCTGGAAGATCAGCTACACTCTAGATACCGTTTGACTATGCCGGATTACGAACGGGTGCTTAACGCAAATCGTCGGTCCCATTTCGGTGTCAGGGATGTGCAGGTCGAACCGGGAGACTTGGCGGATTTATACCGGACAATTTTCGCAGGGCAGGGCATTTGCGTCTGGAAGGGTATACGTCACTATGCACGGGAGTATTGCGATTCATGAATCCAGAGACTGCCGTTAATCAAGCGCAGCCGGGACGGTGCCTGTCCGTGCGTCGCGAAGGCCGTTGCCTGCATGTTGTCTTGTGCAATCCCGAAGCGGGTAATCCGCTCAATCGGCGTTTGATTGATGACTTGCATGCGGTCATGGATAGCGTCGAGCAAGATACCGAAATCAGCTTGATTGTGTTGGCGGCGCAAGGTGCAATTTTTTGTGACGGTATGGATTTTGGCGAAGCGCTCGCGACAGCGGGCAATGCCGAACAGGCATTGCATCATGCCGTGCACCGTTTCCACGATTTGCTGGACCGGATGACGCGCATACCGGTGATTGTCGCCAGCTTGGTTGAAGGGCGTGTCAATGCCGGTGGCATGGGATTGGTGGCGGCTTGTGATTTGGTGTTGGCATCTGAAACGGCGGATTTTGGCTTGTCTGAAGTGCTGTTTGGACTGCTGCCGGCCACGGTAACGCCTTTTCTGGTGCGGCGTGTCGGCTTTCAAGCTGTCTACCGCATGGCGTTGACCGCGCAACGCATGACGGCCAAACAGGCATTGGCCAGTGGGTTGGTCGACGAAATGACCGAACAGCCAACGGACAGCCTGCGGCGGTTGCGGATTCGTGCCGACCGTTTACAGCGTCCTGCGGTTGCACGGATCAAGACCTTTTACGCAGATTTTGCCGCCATCGGCCCGGATTCGGCGCAAAGGGCCGAACGGGCGTTGGCGGCTTTGCTAAGCGACGGGCAAGTCGCCGCAACTATTAAAACGCTGTTATCGCCGGGGAATCCGTTATGACTGTCCATCTGAGTTATCCGATGTCCGGCGTCGCTTGCTTGCAGATGGAAGACCGACAAGGCCGCAATACTTTTACGGAAGCCCTGGTCTGCGGTTTGGTTGAGCGCATCGCCGAAGTGGAACGCGACGGTACGACCCGCGTGATCGTCTTGCACGGCTATGACAGCCTGTTTTGCGCCGGAGGCACTTTAGAGGAACTGGTCGACATCGCCGATGGCCGCCGTTCCTTTGATGAAGGCAATTTTTATCGGCTACTGTTGGACTGCCGGTTGCCGGTCATTGCCGCCATGCAAGGCCATGCCATGGGCGGCGGTTTTGTCTTTGGCTTGTATGCCGATTTAGTTGTATTGTCACGCGAATCCCTGTATGGAGCCAATTTTATGAAATACGGTTTTACGCCGGGCATGGGCGCTACCGAACTGTTACCGCGTAAACTGGGCTTGCCCTTGGCTAGCGAAATGCTATTCGGTGCGCGTAGTTATCATGGTCAGCAACTGGCTGATCGGGGTGCGCCGTTTCCGGTATTGCCTCGCGCCGAGGTTATTTCCCATGCCTTGGGCTTGGCGCGGGATTTGGCCGATAAGCCGGAAATCGCCCTCTGCCGGCTTAAAGACGCATTGACTGCCGATTTACGCGCAGCACTACCCGAAGCGGTGCGACGTGAACGCTGTATGCACGAGGAAACCTTTGCCCAGGAAGGCATTCGCCAGCGTATCCACCATCGCTACGGAAATTAGCCATGACGGAAACGCACTTGATCCCAACATACCCATTTGAAAAATTCGACGAACACATTCCTAAAATTAGGAGTGTCGCTTTATTAATTGCGGCATCATAATGCCGGATGTTGCTCTTTCTTCCACTATCGACCTGTGAGGCCCTTATGAATTCGACAACGCCGATAACCCAAACCCCTATAACCCCACCCTGGACGCATAGATTTGGCCTATTGGCCAAAATGCTGGTTTCTCGTGGGCGTAATCGCGCCGATCTCTGCTACAGCTTCATGGGGACAGAGAACCGAATGGCCGGTGATAGCACTTTCTTGAATTTGGGCTACTGGCCTGAAGCCGCGAATTATCAGGCTGCTGCGGAAGCTCTGGCTGATCTCCTTGCTGATGCGGCCGGACTCGGGGCCGGTGATGCGGTGCTTGATGCCGGATGCGGCTTTGGTGATCAGGACGCCCGCTGGATGCAACGCTACAGCCCGGCACGCATCGTCGCCATCAATGTAACCGACATCCAGCTTGAGGAGGCGCGGCGACGCAACGCTCTACCCGGTATTGAATACCGCAAGTGTTCGGCGACCGCAGTGGATGAGGCGGATGCCGGTTTTGACGCCGTGGTATCTCTGGAGGCCGCATTCCATTTCGATAGCCGGGAGACATTCTTGCGGGAGGCGTTCCGCCTTTTGCGTGAGGGCGGACGGCTTGGCGTGGTTGATCTGTTGCCGCGTGAACAGGGCGATCTGCTGTTGACCGGAGGTTTACGCGGCGCAGCTGAACGCTGGCTCTACCAGGTGCCTTCCGCCAACGTATACGGCGTGACCCGTTATCGGGAGATACTGGAAAGCATAGGTTTCAAAGATATACAAATCCGATCAATCCGCGAGCAGGTGTTTCCCGGTTTCCTGAAGCATGTGCAGACTATGCTGGAAGACCCAGAAACTAAGGCACGAATACACCCTTTGATGCGATTGGCCATGAAACATGCGGGAGATCCCTTCGCCGCTTCGGACTACATTGTAGTGTCAGCAGTGAAATAACGGTGGCTGTCAATTCGGTCAGTTGGGATTGGGTGGCCTGTTTTGATTACGGCCGATACCATCCTGTGTATATTGGAGTATAGTGATGTTCAAAAGGACGTTCGGCCCTTTAATCAGGATGTTTCGATACCCAGTGTATGAGCCTGGTTTTAAAACCCTTAACCACAGAGCAGGAAAGTATGAAATGTATGAATGCAGTTAGGATAAGTATTTTTTCGCTTGGTATGATGTTGGTCTCCTGTTCTGTTGAACCGAACAGGGTTTTGGATTACCGGCAAGCCCCCTTGGCCTATCAGAACGCACCGATCGGTGAATTTGTTTTTGATTGCTATAATGAAAATCATGCCTGGGGTCATCGATTAGCCGGTTTTTTTATAGACCGCTACGGCAAGGTTTACCGTTATAGTCTTAATCTGGCGACATGGAAGCCAAAAACTGTCATGCAGGGAAAACAGTTTTATTATGACGTTACAGAACTACAGGGCAAATTCGCCAATAAGACCTTGATGACCAGCATTGATACAGCCATTATGCAGGAAAAAATTGCCTTGATTGAAAACGCCGCTTCCGGTACTGTTAGTTACCAGAAAGAGCGTGTTGCCGATGCAGGGCGAAACGCCTGTATTGCCTACCGGTTCAACATCGGCAATAATCGTTATCAAGCGGTCGAGCTTGGCTCATACGGTGTTTCGCAGATTAAAACCGTCAATAATTCTTCGGCGGCGCGCGCATTATTGCAATGGCTGCTCACTATCGGACCCTCACACTAAACACTTGCAGTGCATTTAAGCGTTTAAATAAATGGGTGGACCAGTAGATAAAGTCGTGTTTTCAGCTTTTTTACCAGACAAATGACATACGTGACAGGGAGGATTGCAATCCGGCCCTGTTGTTTTATAGCCTTTTTTAGGAGTTATCCGCATGAAAACATGTGCATTAAAAACTTATACAATCGCATTGGGTACATCCGTTTGCTTTACGTTTTCGGCATTGTCGTATGCTGTTTCCTCTTCCGCCTCGTCTTTGCAGCAAGATACTGCGATACAGGCAATCAATGCGGTTACAGGCAGCCCGGTTGAGTTCTCCCGCTCTGAATATACGGGTCAAATAAACTATCTTTCCACGGATCAATCGCATCCTGTGCCTCTTTTTTCTTCTCCCGATGCCGGTGCTGAAGCCCGCGCGTTAGAATTTATCACGACTTACGGAAAATCTTTTGGCATCAACACCGCCAAGCAGGTTAAAACAGTCAAGGTCAGTGGAAAAGATGAAGTCGGTATGGAGCATGTGCGATTGCAACAGCTTCATAAAGGGATTCCCGTTACCGCGGGGGAAATGACGGTGCATCTACGCGGCAATAGCGTGGTATCGGTATTGTCCAAAACGCTGTCGGGATTGGACAATCTCGATGTCACTCCGCATATTTCGCCTGCTGATGCCGAAAAAACAGTGCAGGAATTGCTTGAGAAACTCGGTATCGACAATGCTTCTCTCTCCAAACCCAAATTAGAGGTTTTCAACAAGGGTCTATTACAGGGCGGCAAGCAACCGGCCTATTTAGCCTGGTTTATTGAAGCCAAAAAAATCGATGTGCGTGAGTACGTCTGGGTTGACGCGCATCGGGGCGCGATTCTTTTGCATTTCAGCCAGTTGGCCGAAGCGCGTAAGCGTAAAATCTACGATACATTTAGTTCCGATACCTTGCCGGGCACTCTGGTGCGTAGTGAAGGCCAAAACCCTACCGGCGACCCTGATGCCGATAAGGCTTACCTGTTTTCCGGTCACACTTATGATTATTTCAAAAACCAGCACGGACGTGACAGTTATGACGGCCTCGGCGCCACGATGATTTCAACGGTGCATTATTGCGACCTCACCAATTTTTTCTGTCCATATGAAAATGCCTTCTGGAATGGCGACCAAATGGTTTATGGCGACGGTTTTTCGGCGGCCGATGACGTGGATGCGCACGAGCTGACCCATGCCGTCACCGAGAATTCGGCGAGGCTTTATTACTATACGCAATCCGGCGGGTTGAACGAATCGTTCTCCGACATATTCGGAGAGTCAGTCGATCTGGGCAATGGCGCCGGAAATGATACCGCTAGTGTGCGTTGGTTGATGGGTGAGGATGTGCCCGGTTTAGGAGCGATTCGTAATATGAAAAACCCGGGCGCTTTTAACGATCCGGCCAAAGTCAATGATGTCAACTACAAATGTGATATCAACGACGGTGATCAGGGCGGTGTACATAGTAACAGCGGGGTGCCTAACCATGCTTATGCGCTGATGGTTGACGGCGGGTCTTTTAACGGTCAGAACATCACCGGGATCGGGCTTGCCAAAGCCGGAAAAATCGAATACCGGGCATTAACCCGTTATTTGACTTCCGGGTCGACTTTTCTTGACGATTATAACGCCCTGCAACGTTCGTGTACCGATCTGATCGGCACGTCCGGCATTACAGCGACTAATTGCACACAAGTAAAGAATGCCCTCAATGCGGTGCAAATGAATGCATCGGTTTGTTCAAAACCGGTGGCCCCGGCTCTTTGTTCAGCCGGAGCCAAGGTCAAACCGTTGTTTTTCGACGGCTTGGAAGCCAGCGGCGGTAATTTTGTCAGCAGTGATTTTAATGTTTGGAGCATTGTGCAGGGCTACGCAAAAACCGGTTCATTGTCTATGTTCGTCAGATCCCTGGATATTCCAAGTGATAACAACTATAAAATGACAAAAAATATTTTAATTCCAGCCGCTGGTGCCAAAATGCAGTTCGATCATGCCTTTGACTTTGAAATCAACTCAATCGGTCGTCATGACGGTGGAGTTGTCGAATACAGCACCGACAACGGCATAAGTTGGGTTGATGCGGGCGGGTTGATGTCGGCGGGACAGAAATACAATGGAAAAATATATAACGGATTCAATCCTTTGGCGGGTAGAAGCGCGTTTACTGCGGACAGTTTTGGTTATACCGCAACACAATTAAATCTGGGGGCTTTAAAGGGCAAGAATGTACGTTTTCGTTTCCGTATTGGTTCTGATGATGGTACGGTATTTGTCGGCTGGTTCATTGACAACATCCAGATTTATCAGTGTCAATAAATAACGGCAAATTAATGTTCCGACAGCCTTCTCCAGTCATTATGTTCAGCGCCGGTGAGTCATCCGGCGACCAACATGCCGCCAATATGTTTCTTGAGCTGAAAAAATATCAGCCGGATATTAAAGGCATAGGCATGGGAGGGGCAAAAATGGCACAAGCCGGTATCAATATCCGCTATGACTCAGCCGGTATTGCGGTAATCGGTGTCGTCGAGGTTATCAAACATTATCGCGAAATCCGCCGGGCGTTAAGGCTCATGCAGCAGATGCTTGCAACTGAACGCCCGGATTTGCTGGTTTGTGTCGATTATAAGGAATTTAACTTTAAACTGGCGCGCTTCGCCAAACAATGCGGCGTCAAGGTGTTGTTTTATGTCAGTCCTCAGGTATGGGCGTGGCGGCCCGGCAGGGTAAAGCAATACGGCAAGGTGATCGATATGATGGCGGTTATTTTTCCGTTTGAAACCGCTTATTATGAAAAGCAAAATGTGCCTGTGCGTTATGTCGGCCATCCGTCGGTTGATAAAGTTCATGCTCTTTATAGTAAAGCGGAAGACATGAGGCGTTTTGACCTGGATGAAAGCAATCCGGTTGTCGGCTTGTTGCCTGGCAGTCGAGCCAACGAAATCAGGCGCATGTTACCGGTCATGCTGGCTGCGGCTGAACAATTGCAAGCAAGTCTGCCTGATATTCAATTCATCTTGCCTCAGGCCGATTCAATTGCTGATGAATTGCTAGGGCGCTATTTGTCGGAGGTGCCGGTTAACGTTTCCGTAGTAAAGCAGCAGCCTTACGATGTTATTCAATGCTGCGATGCGGTGATGACGACCTCAGGCACCGCCACTCTGGAAATTGCCTTGCTAATCGTGCCGATGGTGATTGCTTATAAGCTTGCGCCGTTGACTTATTGGCTGGCCACCTGGCTGGTGAAAACACCATTCATAGGCTTACCGAATATCGTCTTGGGTAAAAGCATTGTTAAGGAATTAATCCAGCATGAAGCAAGCGCACAGAATTTGTCTGCGGAAGTTAAACGACTGTTGACAGACACTCTCTATGCCCAAGAAATGCGCGATAATCTGGCCAGGGTTAAACAGCAATTAGGGCAGGGCGGCGGCTCCAAAAACATGGCGCAACTGGCTTTAGAGATGTTATCCGGCCAAGCTAAGTAACAGGTATGAAATAATTTGGACAACTTGTCCCCCTAAGCGGAGGGAACAAGCCGCGGTTTACTTTAAGATTCCGGCTTTTGCTCACGCGCCAACAAGTTTTGCACGGCTGTCAACGGCGCTAAGCCTTCATACAAGACTTGATAAGTCTGTTCTGTGATAGGCATGTCTATGGCGTGTTTTTTAGCCAGTAAAAAAGTCTCCTTTGCCGCCGAAACGCCTTCGATTTCCTGGCCGATTTCCTGTATGGCTGTGTTTCTGTCTTTACCTTGGCCGAGAGCCAAGCCAAAACGGCGGTTTCTGGATTGGTTATCCGTGCAGGTTAAAATAAGATCACCCAAACCGGCCAATCCCATAAAAGTTTCCTGTTTGCCGCCAAGTTTAATGCCCAGGCGCATAATTTCACTAAGGCCTCGGGTAATCAATGCCGCTCTGGTGTTGGCGCCAAAGCCGAGACCGTCTGCTATACCGGCGGCAATCGCCAGGACATTTTTTACCGCACCGCCGACCTCTACGCCGATTAAATCCGAGCTGGTGTAGGTTCGAAAGCATCCGCCATGCAAAATGTCGGCTAACTGGTTTGCAAAATCCGGCTGTGTGGAAGCGATGGTAATTGCGGTCGGCAAGTCGGCAGCCACTTCTCGGGCAAAGGTGGGGCCTGAAAGAATGGCTGCCGGTGTTTGCGCCGAAAATATTTCTGCGACTACTTCATGGAGCAAGCGACCGTCGTCGGGATTAAAACCTTTGGTTGCCCAGGCGATTTTTACGTCGGCGGATACATAGGGCTTAAGTTCGGTCAGTGTGTCTTTGAACGCATGGCTGGGCACGGAAATCAGTAACAGGTTACTGAAACCGGCGGCTACTGACAAGTTGGCGGTAACAGCCAGGTTTTCAGGGAAGGGCAATTCAGGCAAATAACGCTGGTTTTGACCGTCTCTTGCCAAAGTCGCGATATGATCCGGATTATGTCCCCATAACAGTGTCCGGCAACCATTTCTGGCTGCCAGGATAGCGAGAGCCGTTCCCCATGAGCCGGCGCCCAGGATGGCTATTTTTTTTTCCATCAACTATTTTTTTCTTCAAATAGAATTGCTTAGGCTGGATCAATTGATGGCGTCTGAACCGGGGGCTTGTTGCTGTAGTTGTTGAATATGCTGGGCATATAAAGCGTCAAAATTTACCGGAGCCAAAAGCAGTTGGGGAAATCCGCCTTTTGTAACAAGATCGGACACCGCTTCGCGCGCGTAGGGGAAAAGGATATTCGGGCAGAAACTACCTACCATCGGTCCCATTTCCTGGTCGGTAAAACCGGTCAGGGTAAAGATCCCTGCTTGATTGACTTCAACAAGATAAGCGGTTGTTTCGCCCAATTTGACGGTAATGGTAACGGTCAGCGCGACTTCAAATAATGAGCTTTCCAAAGGCGTGACATGGGTGCCCAGATTAAAATCAATGGCGGGTTCCCATTTTTCGGTGAATATTTTAGGTGTATTTGGTGATTCAAAAGAGATGTCTTTTGTATAAACTTTTTGAATCGAGAATTGTTTTTCTACAGTATTGTTTTCTTCGGCCATGTTGAATTGTCTATGATTGAATTTTGGTTAATGATTGGTTTTGGTTTTGTTTTTGCTGCTTATTTTTACGGGTAATTTATAGTCTTCTTCCCACGCTAACATGCCGCCTGTAATGACGAAGACTTGTTCAAATCCTGCCTTTGTCAGTGTTTTGGCAGCCGAAGCTGAGCGTGTGCCGTTTTGGCAGGCAATAAGAACGGGTGTTTTTTTGTGTGCTTCCAGTTTTGGAAGATGTTCGGGTAATTTGCCCAATGGCGTACTGATAGCGCCGTCAATATGGCTTTGAACAAAATCAGGCGGTTCACGAACATCGATAACAATCGTATTGCTATCGTTCATTTTGGCAACGGCAAGTAACGGTGAAAGCGCGCCAAATTTCTTGAAAGCCGTATCAAACAGTTCTTGAATCAGCAAGAAGGTGACGATTACCAGTGCGAGAGATAATAGGTAATGATTTAAAATAAATTCTATATAACGGTCCATGGAGTATTGCTTAGGTTGGGTGAGAATCAATAAATAGTGGGCGAGATAAATTTAGGTGTGGGAGAGATCAGTGCTTGGAACAAAAGATGTCGCGCATCATTTCAATGAGCTGGAGCATACGTTCATCATCAATGAAGTAATAAACACGGTTGGCATCTTTTTTAGAACCGAGAATGTTTTTTTCTCTAAGAATGGACAAGTGTTGGGAAATATTGCTTTGACTGGTTCCAACTTGCTCGACTATGTCTTGTACACTAATGGACTTGTTGCCCAAAACGCACAATATTTTTAGTCGCAGAGGGTGTGACATTGCTTTCAGACAACGCGCCGCTCTGGCTATGTCAGGGTCATTATATAAAATGTGCTGGTCTTTAGTATCCATAGAACGGCTTAATGCGGTTGGTTTATGGAGTCAATTTATAAAAAAGAATCCAAGAAGAATGAGTTATACAAAATTATTTATACACAACGGTTGCCAACGTGTATTAATATAATGATTAGTTGATTAGGTATAAAACAAAAAACCACTAAATCTGCCAAAATGATACATTATTTTTTACCATTTTGGGTAATTGATAATACAACAGCGCATAAATTGATTGAGTTGCTATCCATTGGAGACTGGAGAGAAATAAAATAATGTTGACTACACCATTGAACAGTCTGCTGAAATGACTGGTCGATCACTTTTAATTTGATCACTGAATGAGAAAAAAGCCGGTTCTTTATTTGTTATTAGGTTTGTTGATAAATAACGGTCATGCTGAAAGTTTGCAAAACAGTAATGAGTTGGAGGATATTCAATCAAACATCAATACGGTGAGGCAGAATATGCAGCGTCTCGAGCTGCAAAAAACGTCATTGCAAAATCTGTTGGCCGATGTTGAAAAAAAATATGGTGAAACTGCCGCTTTATTGAAATCATTGCACACTGAAATTGAAAATAAACGTCAGAATTTGATTAACATCCGCCGGGATATAAAGTCGCACAGGTATGAAATTGATCAGCAAAGCAAGAAACTGGCCGATCAAGTAAAGGCCGCCTATGCAATGGGACGGCAAGAAAAATTAAAGCTGGTACTCAACAACCAAGATCCCGCCTTGTACGGTCGGATGATGGTATATTACCATTATGTCAATAAGACGCGTTTATCAAGACTCGCTGATATTGAAGCGTCTGTGATGCGGCTGGATCAACTGGAAAAGCAAAAGCAGGCTGAAACTGCACTTTTAGAACAAAATCTGGAAAAGAAAAAATCAGAGCAAACGGCCTTGAATGATTTTAGGGAACAAAGAAATAAATTGTTGGCCCAATTAAACAATGATTTTTCTTCAAGCGAGCAGCAGCTAAGTCATCTGCAAGAAAGCGAAAATAAACTAAAAGGTTTGATAACTTCATTGTCGAGCGGTGAAGAGACAAACATTGTTGATGATTCAGCGACGAAAGAACTTTCCGTTCCCATCAATGCAGCGCCGTTGGAAGATGCTTCGCCGCAGATTAACGATGATTTTCCCAAACTTGACGGCGATTTTCCGGCTCTCAAGGGTAAATTACCTTGGCCTGTCAGGGGCCGATTAGCCCAAAAGTTTGGTAGTCCGCGATCCGGTGGGATTTGGGGAGGCGTGTTAATAGATGCCAAAGAAGGCGCTGAGATACATGCAGTGACCAGGGGAAAAGTCGCCTATGCCGATTGGTTGAGGGGCTATGGCTTGTTGATGATCATCGATCATGGACAGGACTATATGTCGCTTTATGCCTTTAACCAGAGTCTTTATAAGCGGAAAGGTGAGTCAGTACAAGCAGGTGATGTTATTGCTTCCGTCGGTCAAAGCGATGGACGTAGCCAACCTGGATTGTATTTTGAAATTCGCAAGAAAGGTACGCCGATTAATCCGCTTGATTGGTGCAAAAAATAAACCGGCGTCAAGTGCTTGGCCGCTGGACGATGAGTGTAAGTAATAGAGGATTTGGAGTCTTAAGACACATGCAAAAAAAGAAAGCTATTTTTATTTTATCCCTCGGGATTATGTTAGGTGTTTTTATGGGTACCTGCGGCAGTGTCTTTGCTGATAAAGATAACGGTGATGCGGTGGCCGACGGTGATGTGCTGCCTTTTGAAGATTTAAGGACATTTACTGAAATTTTTGGCCGCATTAAAAGGGACTATGTAGAGCCGGTTTCCGATAAAAAATTATTGGAAGATGCTGTTCGCGGCATGTTGAGTGGACTCGATCCCCATTCCGCTTATCTGGTGGCGGAAGAGTATCAGGAGCTGAAAGAAGGAACAACCGGTCAGTTTGGCGGGTTGGGTATAGAAGTAACCATGGAAAACGGTTTCATTAAAGTGGTTTCTCCGATTGATGATACGCCGGCTCAAAAGGCGGGCATAAAAACCGGGGATCTTATTGTCAGGCTGGATGACAAGCCGGTAAAAGGCATGACCTTGCCTGATGCCGTTAAGCTGATGCGTGGTGAGCCGGGCAGTAAAATACTGCTCACTATCGTTCGCGAAGGGGAGGACGAGCCTCTTAAAATGACGATAACCCGCGACATCATTAAAGTTAAAAGCGTCAAGAGCCGGATGTTGGAAAAAGGCTACGGCTATGTTCGTATCAGTAGCTTTCAATCCGGAACAGGCGATGGCCTAAAAGATGCGCTTGCTGCATTGAAAAAAGAGAATGCGGGTAAATTAAAAGGTCTGGTGCTGGATTTGAGAAATAATCCGGGTGGGGTTTTGAATGCCGCCGTTGAAGTGAGTGACGCATTTTTAAGAAGCGGGCTTATTGTCTATACGGAAGGCCGTATTGAAAATTCGGAAATGCGTTTTAATGCCGCGCCTGATGATCTGATTGATGATGCCCCTATGGTTGTGTTGATTAATGCCGGTTCTGCATCCGCATCAGAGATCGTCGCCGGCGCTTTACAGGATCAGAAGCGTGCGGTAATTATGGGCGAGAAGTCATTTGGCAAAGGCTCGGTACAAACCATATTGCCTACCAGTAACGGCGCCGCGGTCAAGTTGACAACGGCCAGATACTATACGCCCTCTGGAAGATCAATACAGGCAGAAGGCATTGAGCCGGATATCACATTGGCCCGTGTCAAGCTGGAGTCGCTGGATAAGGCGGATTTTACACCGGTCAAGGAAGCTGATTTGTCACATCATTTGCAGAACGGCAAGGGAAATCCCGGTAATCCTGAAAATACCGACGGCACCGATGCTGATAAAGACAAGGAGGCGCTGGAAATGAAGGATTACTCTTTGTATGAGGCACTGAACCTGTTAAAAGGCATCAGTATCATGCATAAGTAAATTCACCCGGCTTGGTTAACAAAAACCCCGTCTGTCGGCAAATACTACTATTTGCCGACAGACGGGTTTTTTTATAAGAGCGAATAGCGGATTATTTTGGGCGCCCTAAAATGCAGGACGCCGTTTAATTGATTTTAATTGATTGAGGGTTGATAGGTGACGGTAAAGTCATTCAGATGATTAATGATTACCGGTAAGTGCTCGTCTTTTTCAGGTTTGAATGCATTTACACCGACACGGGACAAGTAAAATACCTGATCCGGCATATAGTGACCTGTGGCCCTGATTTCCCCCCGGTAATGATATCGGCCTCTAAGCAGCCAGGCATGGGAAAATGAACGTCCGTCAGCAAAATCCGGAAAATCCAGTTCGATCAGTTGTATGTGGTCCAGATCGGCGGCAATATCTTCAACCGAATCGGCAGGACCGATTCTAACGCCTATTTTGCCGTTATGGCCGAGTAAAAGTTGCTTGTCTTTTTTCCAGCGCGCCAGAGAAACACTAATATCGCCGGCTTTCAGTTCGGCATCATCTGTAATAGTGAGCCAGGCGTCATCGGTGATCTGTTTATCTTTAATTATCTGCATAGACCTGTCCTTTATAGACCTGTTGTTTAAATGGCATGATTCCCACGCGGTTGACCATGTCCAGAAACGATTCGTCAGCCAAACGTTGTTTGACATAAACATCCAGAATCGTGGTAATTGCGTTGGTTACCTGATCTTTGGCAACCGCAGGTCCGAGTCGTTCGCCGATGGCGGCTTGATTTTCCGAGGAGCCGCCCAGCGTTAGTTGGTACCATTCAGTTCCTTTTTTATCAACGCCCAATATGCCGATGTGACCGACGCTTTGATGCGCGCATCCATTCATGCAGCCGGACATATTGATTTTTAAATCACCGATGTCGTGAATATAATCCATGTCATCAAGCGCTTCATTGATTTCTTTAGCGACACCAATTGAGCCGGCGTTGGCGAGTGAACAAAAATCAAGTCCCGGACAACAAATCATGTCGGTCACAGTGCCGATATTAGGGGTTGCCAGCTTCAGAGCGTCCAGTTGCTGCCATAGTGCAAATAAATCAGCCTGCTTTACGTCGGCAAAAATAAGATTCTGTCTGTGGGTGCTTCTGATTTCACCGAAACTGTATTGATCGGCCAAATCGGCCACCGCATCCAGTTGCGTATCGGTCATATCGCCCGGTGGAGAATCGGGCGCTTTTAATGATAAAAACGCCGCCCGATAACCTGCAATTTTATGCGCGGCGGTATTGTATTTAACCCAGGTGGCGAATGCAGGATTTTCCAGCTGATGCGTTGTAAAGCCGGTATCCCGGTCTGCATCCGGTTCGTAGGCAGGCGGGGTAAACTGTGCTTTCATCGCGTCAATGCGATCGGCGCTGAGTTCCAGATTATCACGGATTAGATGCCATTCCCGCTCCACTAACTCGGAGAATTTTTCCAGGCCCGATTCTTTGACCAGGATTTTAATGCGTGCCTTATATTTGTTATCGCGGCGGCCAAACAGGTTGTAAATCCGCAATATCGCTTCCAGATAAGACAGCAAATGCTTTTTTTCCAGATAAGGTTTGATCACCTGACCTATGATGGGTGTACGGCCCAAGCCGCCGCCGACCAGTATTCTGAATCCCGTTTCTCCGGCATCATTTTTTACAAGATGTACGCCGATGTCATGGAATTGGGTAGCTGCGCGGTCATGCAATGCGCCGCTGACCGCTATTTTGAATTTGCGCGGTAAATAATCGAATTCAGGATGCAATGTTGTCCATTGCCGGATAATTTCGCAGTATGGGCGAGGATCTTCTATTTCATCGATACATACACCGGCAAGATGGTCTGAGGTGGTGTTTCTCATGCAATTGCCGCTGGTTTGAATGGCATGCATTTGCACGCTGGCCAGTTCCGCGAGAATATCGGGAACTTCCTCCAGCTTGGGCCAGTTAAACTGAACGTTTTGCCGGGTGGTAAAATGGCAATAATTTTTGTCGTATTGACGGGCAATATAGGCCAGCTTGCGTATTTGCTTGGAATTAAGCAGTCCGTATGGAACGGCGATTCGCAACATTGGCGCATGTGTCTGAATGTAAAGACCGTTTCTTAAGCGCAATGCGCGAAACTGATCCTCAGAAATTTCGCCTTTTAAAAACTGTTCGGTCTGTCTTTTAAATTGGGCGGCCCTTTCGTTAACAAGGGTTTGGTCGGTGTCGTTATACTGGTACATAAATGGGCGTTTTAGTGCCTGTCAGGCGAATAATCGTAATTTATAATCATATACTGTGAGTCATAAAATGACAAAATTAATTAGTTGGTGTTAACATAACTGGCTAAAATTTGTTGTATTTATAATTAATACTTAAGAAAAACTAAAGGGGGTTATTTTGGTGCGGTTATTATTCATCTTGTTATTGGCATTGCTGGTTCCTCAAATAGCAATGGCTGAAGAAATTGAAACGTTGGGGATGACGGGGACGGAGCGGGGTATTTATACAGTCCTTATCTTTATCATAGCTTACGCATTTGTTATGACGGAGGAGTTTACCCATCTGCGTAAATCCAAGCCGGTTATTCTTGCGGCGGGCATTATTTGGGCGCATGCGGCTATTTTGGCGGCGCAAAAAGGTGTTCCGGCTGAAGCCATGCACGCCGCCTTCGAGCATGATTTGAAAGAATATGCCGAGTTAATGCTGTTTTTATTGGTTGCCATGACCTATATCAACTCGATGGCTGAACGTAATGTGTTTGAAGCCTTGCGTTCCTGGCTGGTCAGAAGACAGTTTGGTTACCGGCAATTATTTCTGATCACCGGCATCATCACATTCTTTTTATCCGCAGTGGCTGATAATTTGACCGCTGCATTGCTGGTCGGTGCGGTAGTGCTGGCCGTTGGTTCTGATAATCCCAAGTTTGTCAGTATCGGTTTTGTCAATCTGGTTATCGCCGCGAATGCCGGTGGAGCGTTTTGTCCTTTTGGAGACATTACTACTTTGATGGTGTGGCAAGCTGAGTATGCCGAGTTTTTTGATTTCTTCAAACTATTTATTCCTTCAGCGGTAAATTACGGGGTACCGGCAGCGGTCATGTATTTTGCTGTGCCAAATGAGCAGCCTAAGGAAACTTCCGAAGAAGCCGTGCAGTTGAAACCCGGAGCATTGGTTATTTGTGTAATGTTCCTGTTGACTATCATGACGGCGGTCAGTTTTAAACAAGTTCTGCATTTGCCTCCTTTCATGGGTATGATGGTCGGTCTTTCCGTATTGATGTTGTATGGTTATGTGTTGAAAACTAAATTTTATGTTGAAGGTGAAGACGGTTTTGATATTTTCAACAAAGTACGTCATGCCGAATGGGATACCTTGCTGTTTTTCTTCGGAGTTGTTTTTGCTGTAGGCGGTTTGGGCTACATCGGTTATCTTGAGTTGTTGTCAAGCGCTATGTACGACAGCCTGGGACCGACAACGGCTAACATCATGGTAGGCTTGATCTCGGCTATCGTTGACAACATTCCTGTGATGTTTGCGGTACTGAACATGAACCTGGATATGGATTTGTATCAATGGTTGTTGGTAACCTTGACTGCCGGTGTCGGTGGTTCATTGTTGTCAGTCGGATCGGCTGCAGGTGTAGCGTTAATGGGTCAGTCCGATCACAAATACACCTTCTTCAGCCACCTGAAATGGACCCCCGCTATTGCGGCAGGTTATGCAGCCAGTATTTTTGCTCATTATTTAATTAATGGTTAAACCGCTTAGTTGTAGTACGGGGCGTCGCTTAAATTAAATGCGGCGCCCTGCATCCTTGCAGTTGTGTTTTTAAAAAGGCCGATGCTATCCTGACAATTGGGATGCCCGGCCTTTTTTGTTTTTATCCTATTTGCAACCGGCTTGAGCTTTTCAGAGACTCCGATGACTAATAAAACCAACATCCGCGAAGTGCTGCTTAACAAGCGCATGCTAATTTGCATCTTCACCGGCTTTAGTTCCGGTTTGCCGCTGTATATCCTGACCAGCCTGGTTCCGGCATGGTTACGCTCTGAAGGCGTGGATTTGAAAGCCATAGGCTTGTTTGCCCTGATTCAATTGCCGTTTACCTGGAAATTCCTTTGGGCGCCGCTGTTTGATCGTTACTCACCACCTTTGGGGCGGCGTCGTGGGTGGCTGTTTATTTCGCAAACCGCATTGTTGTTATCGATTCCGGCATTCGGCTTATTGCATCCCAATCTCGATTTGTGGACCATCGCTTACTTGGCTGTCCTCGTAGCTTTTTTCAGTGCGTCGCAAGATATTGTCCTGGATGCCTATCGACGTGAATTATTGCTTGATCAGGAGCTGGGCTTGGGTAATTCGGTACATGTTAATGCCTATAAAATTGCCGGATTGATACCGGGATCTTTGTCATTAATCCTTGCGGACCATTTACCGTGGAGCAGCGTATTCATCATTACCGCCCTGTTTATGCTGCCGGGCATTGTCATGACACTCTTTGTCAGCGAGCCGGCGCTTGCAAACAATACCCCGAAAACCCTTAGGGCCGCAGTTGTCGAGCCATTTAAAGAATTTATTGGCCGTAACGGTTTAAAATCGGCGGCCTTGGTGCTGGCGTTTATCTTCTTTTACAAGCTCGGTGACAGCATGGCTACCGCCCTTGCTACTCCGTTTTATCTCGATATGGGCTTCAGTAAAACGGAGATTGGCCTTATCGCTAAGAATGCCGGGTTGTGGCCGAGCGTTATTGGTGGCTTGCTTGGCGGCATTTGGATGGTCAGGTTGGGCATCAATCGAGCTTTATGGCTATTTGGAGCGATACAGATGCTGGCTATTTTGGGTTTCGCCTGGCTTGCGACGGTAGGTCATAGCTTGCCATGGCTGGCTGTGGTGATTGGCACCGAAGCGTTGGGCGTAGGATTGGGTACCGCGGCTTTTGTTGCTTTTATCGCTCACACCACCCATCCTCTTTACACGGCTACGCAATTTGCCTTATTTACCAGTTTGGCCGCAGTGCCGCGAACTTTTGCCAATGCGGCTACCGGTTACTTGGTGGAGTGGTTCGGATGGATGAGTTTTTTTCTGTTTTGCTTTGTAATTGCTATTCCGGGCATGCTGCTTTTATTTAAAGTTGCGCCATGGAATGATGAAGAAAGGATTCAATAAAATATGATTCATACCTCATGAAATGAAAAAATTGAAGCCTTAAGATTCTTTAATTGGTCTTCTTTTTCGAAATAAACGGCGCAGGAATCCTTCAAAATCATCAACGTAGGTATATACGACAGGGATGACGAATAAACTCAAAAAGGTTGAAGTCGCCAGACCACCGATGACGGCAATCGCCATCGGGCTGCGAAACGGCGAATCGGCGGTGCCTGTTCCCATTGCAATCGGTAACATTCCCGCCGCCATGGCGATAGTGGTCATAATGATGGGGCGAACGCGCTTCCGGCAAGCGTCTAGCAGCGCGGAAGCGCGGTCGTTGCCCGGCTCGTGACGTGCGGCGATGGCGTACTCGACCAGCAAGATGGAGTTTTTGGTGGCAATACCCATCAACATGATGAGGCCTATCAAGGACGGCATGGACAGGCTTTTGCCCGTCAGTAGCAGCGCGACGAAACCGCCTCCGAAAGACAGCGGCAAAGCCGCCAAAATCGTGATGGGTTGCAGAAAGTCTTTAAACAACAAGATCAATACGAAATAAATACACAATATGCCCGCCACCATAGCAATGCCGAAACTATCGAACAGTTCTTTCATTTCTTCTGCATCGCCAACCCCGACTTGTTTAATGCCGGGGGGAAGGTTACGGATGCTCGGCAGTTTGCTCACGGTTTGCGCCGCCGCCCCTAAGGACAGACCGACCAGTTGGATTTCAAGATTGATATTGCGTGAACGGTCATAGCGATCAATAGTCGATTGACCGCCTGAAAATTCGAATTCGGCGATTTCACCGATGGTGACGGTCCCGATTTCCGGTTTACTGGACGGCACGCTGAGTTGTTCGAGCAGTGACAAGTCCTGTCTTGCCTCCGTCGTCAATTTGATTGAAACCGGTATTTGTCGTTGCGCCAAATTGAGTTTGGGGGCGGTGGCCTCGTAATCGCCGACCGTGGAAATACGTAGCGTTTCGGCTATATCTTCGGTGGCGACCCCCATCTCGGCGGCTTTAGCGAAATTCGGCCGGACGGTTATTTCCGGCTTGACCAGCGCCGCGCTTGACGTTATTGCGCCGAAGCCGGGAATGGTCCTGATCGCCTTGATGGCGGTATCGGCGGCTGACGCCAAGGCTTCCGGGTTATCGCCGCTCAATTCCAGCACATATTTATCTCCGCCACCGCCCAAGCCCACTTTAGTCCTGACCCCCGGTAATGCTGTCAGCGCTTTGACAATGTTTTTCTCAATCACCGACTTGATCACCGGGCGGTTTTTAGCGGTTAGCAAAACGGTGAGAGTGGCTTTGTTTACACCCTCTGCGCCTTGAACGGCAGCCGGATTATTGCCGGCCGATCCGCCGCCAATGGTGGTGTAGATGCTCTCGACGTAAGGGATGCCGGCGACCAGTTTTCTGGCGGCTTCGGCGGCATCCCGGGTTTGCGCCAGGGTGCTTCCGGGGGGCAATTCGACGGAGACTTGGGTTTGCGGGTCATCGTCCGGCGGCATCAATTCGGCGGGCAATAAGGATACTAAGGCCAAAGAGCCGACGAAGAACAAACTGGCCGCACTTATTGTCAGGAAGCGATGTTTAAGGCACCAAACCACGGATCGTAAATAGGCTTTTTTGACAGGCCCTTCGGTTTGTTCGTGTTCGGAGGTTATTTTTAACAGATAGGCGGCCATCATCGGCGTGATCATCCGCGCGACTGCCAGCGAAGCCAAAATCGCCAAGGTGGCGGTGATGCCGAACTGGCGAAAAAACAAGCCGGCCGTCCCGCCCATGAATGCGGTCGGCAAAAATACCGCCACCAGCGCCAAAGTGGTGGCGACCACCGCCATGCCGATTTCGGTGGATGCTTCCTGCGCCGCTTCAAGGGGCGGAATGCCTTTGCGAAGATGGCGCATGATATTTTCCACTTCGACAAGCGCATCATCGACCAGAATGCCGATCACCAGCGACAGCGCCAACAGGGTGATGACATTCAGCGAGAAGCCGAAATAATACATACCAAGAAAGGCTGGAATAGCCGATAGCGGCAATGCGAAAGCCGAAATCAGCGTGGCGCGGAAATCCTTGAGAAAAAACCACACCACCAATACCGCCAACAGCGCACCGTCATATAACATTTCCATAGAGCCGTCAAAGGCTTCCTGCACTGGGGCGACGAGGTTGAAGGTTTCTGTAAAGCGCATTTCCGGATACAGCGTATGTAATTCATCCAGCGCCGCCCGAACTTCTTTGGCAACGGCGATTTGATCGCCGCCTTTACTGGCGGAAATTTCAAAACCGACCACCGGTTTGCCATTCAAATAAGCTGCCGAATGCACTTCTGCGACGGTATCCTCGACGCTTGCCACTTCCCAGAGACGGATGCGTTGACCATTGGGAAGGGTGAGCTCCAATGTTCGTAGCTGGTCTACCGATTTGATGTCGGTGAGGGTACGGATAGCTTGTTCACCGCCGCCCACATCGCTTTTGCCGCCGGAACTTTCGGTTAGTACGCGTTGCAGGCGATTGGAGATGTCAGCAACCGTAATACCTAAGGCGCGTAACTTGAACGGATCCAGTGCGACACGGGCTTCCCTGTCGGCGCCACCGACACGGCTGACTGAGCCGACACCGTTAATGGTGAGCAGGCGTTTGGAAACAACATCGTCAACGAATGAAGATAAGGTTTCATCGTCGGCGTTTTTGGAATTAACGCTATAGGCGAGGATAGTTCCGCCGCCAATGTCCAATTTGTTAATGATAGGATCACGCATGGTCGCGGGGAGATCGGAACGGATCATAGCCACTGCGGAACGTACGTCATTGACGGCGTCCTGTACCGATTTTTCCAGGCGAAATTCGGCAATGAAACTGACACTGCCATCCTGTATTTTGGTGGTGATGTGCTTGAGTCCCTGAATTGTCGCGATGGCGTTTTCAAGTTTGCGGGCGATATCCGTTTCCAATTGTGCCGGAGAAGCGCCGGGCAGGCTACAGAGGATGGTGACGGCGGGCAAGTCCATATCGGGAATGTCTTGCACATTGAGGGCGACAAAGCTTGTCAGGCCGCCCAGCGTCAACAGCAAAAACAGCATGACTGCGGGAATTGGGTTTTTGATGCTCCAGGCCGAGATGTTCATTTTTGTACCGCCGTGACCGTATCGCCATCATTAAGGAAACACGCTCCGGACGCAACGAAGTGCTGGTCAGGCTCGATACCGGCAAGGACTTCCACCCAGTCCCCGGCGCGTAGGCCGAGGCTCAGTTTGACCCGCACCGCTTGGCTTGTGCCATCCGCTTGCTTGTCCAGCTTGAAGGCATAGTTGAAACCGTCGCGAAGGCATAAACTTTCCTGCGGTAAGGTTATCCCTGTATGCGCCGCCAACCGGAATTCACCCCGCGCAAACATGCCGGGCCTCAAGCCTTGTGGTGACGCATCCGGTAAATCGACGAACACTACCGCTTTACGGTTTTTGACATCAACGGTGGGGGCCAGCGCGCGGATTTTGCCGTGGGCTTGCGGAAATCCGGGCACCGTCACCGTCACGGCGATACCGGGGGTGAGTCGCGCCAGTTCTTCGGTGGCGACTTCCGCATGCCATTCCAGGCGGTTTTGGCGAATCAGACGAAACAATTCCTGGCCCTGTGCGACCACGCTGCCTAACACGGCGTTGCGGGCCGAGATAATACCGTTATCACTGGCAATCACCCTGGTGTATTGCTCCTGCAACTGCGTTTTTTCAAGTTGCGCTTTCATGGATTGCAATTTTGCGGCGGCGGTTTTTTCGCCGGTGACGTATTCTATGACCTGCATTTCGCTGAGTGCGCCGGAGCTGGCCACCTCTTGAGCGTGGCGGGATTTGATTTGCGCTTCCGCCAAATTGGCTTCCGCTTCAGCGACCGCTGCCCGGCTTTGGGCAAGGTCGGCCAAAATGCCGCGATTGTCGAACACCGCCAACGTTTGACCTTTTTTGACCTGATCACCGATTTGAGCTTTGACTTCTCTAAGGCGCAGGCTGTTGACCTCGGCACCGATTACGGTTTCCTGCCATGCGGCAATCGAACCGTAGCTGCGCAGGGAACCGGGAATTTCCCGTGATATGGGTTGGACAGTTTGTACGGTGAGGGACGAGTGCGGTGACGCGGTGGTTTTGGGGTCCTCCCCGGAATAGACCTGTTTGACGACAGCGCCGGTGCAGAACACTAAAACCGCAAGGGTAAGATGGATACCGAATTTTGTTTTTGTCATCGCTTTAAGACCGTTAAAGATGAATGTTAAGTCCCTAAAAATGCCAACCGCCCGACCTTTATCAGCGCGGGTTACCCACGGGGAATAGAATAAGAAAAATGCTTTTAAAATCCCCCCTAATCCCCATTTTTTCAAAGGGCGGAATCCGTTTGCTGTTCATTGCCGGAGTGGTGCGTATAGCGATGAGTACTCCTGAGTGGAAACGAAAAACAAGACGCAGTCTATGTCAATGCGATGCTTTATCGGCTGTTTGGAGTGGATCTTCCCAGCCTCCTCCTACTGCACGGTATAGAGCAATCCAGGCACTCACCCGCTCCTGTTCGAGTTCATCTACAGTCATTTCGGCTGAAAGCGCGTTGCGCCGAATCGATTCGGCATCAATCAGATTTCCGAGTCCGGCACGATACAATTGTTGTTGGGCGCGGTAGCTCATCTGATAATTGGCGGCGGCCTTGCGTTCCAGCGGCAGACGGCGATCGACACCGTCCAGTCTCAGCAAGGCGTCTTCGACTTCTCTGACGGCGGTGCGCACTTTGGCTTTGAAGTTGATGATCGACGTTTCATATTGGACGCGGGCCAATTCGGTGCTGGCGGCGCGTTTGCCGAAATCGAACAGCGGCAGGCTCAGCGAGGGACCAATAGATCCCGCCTGCATGGTAGCCTCGACTGTGGAAAAAATATTGGCATCGAGATTCATCAAGGTACGCGAAATGTTGCCGGTCAGCGTCAATTTGGGAAATTGCTTGGCGCGTTCCACGCCGATATTGGCGCAAGCTTCCGCCATGTCGCGTTCTGCGGCGACCAGATCAGGGCGTTGCAGTAAGGCTTTGGTCGGGATGGCATCGATGCGGAACGGCGGCGGTATGGGTAATTTGGCCGGCTGTCCGGGTGCGGTTTTTAATAGTGCGCGAACCTCCTGTTCTTTCAGACCGGAGATTTCAACCAGACTTTTGACTGAGCGACCGCATTGGACTTTTCGTGATAATAGATTGGCTTGACCGTCGTCAGCGGTGGCATCGGCTAAAGCAATGTCGGCGGGAGAGCGAAACCCTGCTTTGCCGGCGATCTTGACCAATTTGGCCGATTCCCGGCGGGATTCGGTATCTACCGTCAGCAGTTCGGCTTGCACCTGGCAATATCGGTAATTCAAATAGGCGTTGGCGACTTCCGCCGCAACCGAGACCCGTGCATCGTGCCACGCGGCTTGTTGGGCCTCGATTTGGCTGGTCGATGCTTCCTGCTGGCGGGCCAGACCGCCGAAGAGGTCGATTTCCCAGGAAGACTGCAGACCGCCTTTATACTGGAGTATATTGATGTTCAGATCTTGTTGCTTTTCTCCCAAATCGATATTCAAATCTTCTATGCTGGTGTCCGACTCTGTAATTTCGCCATTGAAGTCCAGATTTGGGAATAACGAGGCGTTGGCCGCAATAAAACCGGAGCGGGCCTGAGCGATTCTTGCCTTGGCGGCCGCAAGCGTTGGGCTTGCTTGCTGCGCAGCGGCCAATAAGCGACTCAGTGCCGGGTCATTGAAGCGGCTCCACCAGGCCTGCAAGTTTGACGGCTTTCCCTGATGGGCGATAGGCGTATCGTACATGTTTTCCGGCACATGCCACTGTGACGGTATGGTTGTCGTCGGTTTCCCCGTGTAATCCGGACCTACGGTCGTCAGCCAACCGCCTTTCCAAAGGCAACCGGTCAGGCCGGTGAACAAGACGGCAATGCCAAGATATTTGAAGGTGTTAATAATCATCGAGCGGCACGTTGGATTAGGATAATTACACCGTTTTTATATCGGATCGATTAGGCCAAAATCGGCACTGTCGCCTGGAGATCGGGAAAAGCGGAGCCCCGGAAAAAACCGATAGGGATTGAAAGCACGGTAAGCGTTTATCAATAAGCGTTTTATATATTTGTCAATTGTTATTTATGGTATCAGTGCTCAGTTTTATAAGCAATGATAGATTCGGAGAAGTTGGGAGACAGGTGACCCGCCAATAACTCAACCAAGTCATCAATGTTAGCGGTTTTAGCCAGGACGCTGAGCGGTACCGCAACATCCAAACGCTCCATAGCCGCTGCCGCGATTTCGGCCCTATCCACTGAGTGCGCCCCCAGTTCATTCAAACTGATCCTGGGCGGCAAGGTATCCGGAAACTCCTTCATCAGTACGCGCGAGGCTTCGGCGATGATAATTTTACGGATGTGGTCGTGTATGCCGATGTTAGCGCTGATAGTGGGTAAAGCGGGTGTTTCCGACATGGCAAAGAAACCTGAAATGGCAGTCCCGACTTGGTCCAGCCAGGGCTGATCGAGCAGCGTGAAATGATCACAGTCAAGGTTTTCTATCCGCAAGCGTTCGCCCAGTAATGTCGACCAGCCTGCCGTATAATCAGTTTCCGCCAAAAAGCCGGGTAGGGCATAGCGGTTGTCTATAGCGCTCATGCCCGCTGTACATCGCAGCAAGAGCGTATCGAAGCGGGTATGGGGCAGTGGTTTGGCAACATAGTTTTTCAAGGCTTTGCCCAGGGTATGGCCGACACGGTTCATGCCCGTTAAATACGCTGCCAGACGATCACGTCCGACATCCGGCTGCGCATGGCGGTATAAATGATCCAGGGCTTTCTGTAATTGGGCTTCGGACGTTAAGCCAAGCAGGTCATCGACAGTTAACAGATGGGACATTCCCCAGCGGCGACCGAACCAATTGACCGACAACTGGTAAATGAAGCTTTCTTGATAAACCTCACTCATTCGGCTTAACGCTGTATTGCCGGGCGCATTGGCGTCCAATAAAACCAGTTTATCGATAGATTCCCCGCTTGCGATCAATTGCCGCGCCATTTCGTAAGCGATGGCGCCACCGCCCGAATAGCCGCCTAAACGATAAGGGCCTTGCGACTGGACATCCCGCAATGCGGCGATATAGTCTTTTGCCATCGCCACCACACTACGGCGAGGCGCGTCTTGACTATTGACGCCACGGGCTTCAATACCATAAACCGGCGCATCGCCACCGATAGCGTCGGCAAGTCCAAGCACCCAACTGGCATCGCCGGGGGCGCCATGTACCCAGAAAGAGGGCCGGCCTTTCCCTGTGCGGATGGGTACCAGCGGGTTGTAGCTTGTACCGTTGTTGTAGCGAAAAAAACAGCCTAGTTCGGTTTCCGGAGACAGACGTAAGGCTTCCGTCTTCAATCGCGCCACCAAGCCGTCCAATGTATGCGATTCATAAACGACGGCCACCGGTACGGCGATGCCATAACATTGATGGATAGTTCGCATCAGCGCCACAGCGCCTACCGAATTTAGACCATATTCCGCCAATGCCCGTCCGCTGTCTATTTCATCGGCGGCAAGGCCGAGGATAGCGGCCACCCTGTCACGTAATTGCATCGGCAGGGAGCCGTCATCCGGGACAGCGGTAGGTCCGGGGCGCAGCGCAGAAACGCCGATATGCGGGTCCGGTTTCAGGATGACTTTACCGATATTTTGTCGCGTGTCCATGTGCCGGAACGCGGCAACGAACTGGTCCATAGCAAAAACCTCCGCAACCAGCGGACTAATCCGCTTGGTTGCCAACGCATCCGCCATATCCTGCATGGCGGCCCGTGAAGCGTCAGGATCGGCCAGTAAGCGTCCGAGGTTTATGGTGATAATGCTCTGGTTCTCGGTCAATCCCGATAAATCCAGCGGTCTCGAAGCCCGTAGACCCGCTAGGGCGATTTCACAGTAACGCCCGCCTGCCGCCAATAAGTCTATGCCTTTTTGAATGGCATCACCGCCCAGAGTATTTAATACGACATCCACGCCACGACCATTTGTGATGGCTTTGACACGGCTAAAGAAGTCTTCTTCCTGGTAGTTAACGGTTTCATGGACGCCCAGTTGGCGTAATGCCGCCAGTTTTTCGGCGGAACTGGCGGTGGCGATAACCTTGGCTCCACGCGCCAAAGCCAATTGGACGGCAATAGGGCCGGTACCTCCCGCAGCCGACTGGATCAGGATGGTTTCCCCCGCACACAAATCAGCCCTATCCAAGGCATGGGCCATCGTCAGATAACCGATAGGCGCGGCGGCGGCCAAATTAACATCAACATCATCTGCAATAGCAACCACCCACGGTTCAGGAACGGTGACATGGCTTGCCAAACCTCCGCGTCCACCGCTCAGGGCAATTACTTTGTCACCTGCTTGCAGATTAATAACGCCATCGCCCACAGCAGCGACAACGCCCGCCACCTCGAAGCCCGGCAGGTAAGGGTAAGTTTGCAGGTTTGGATGCAAGCCGCGTACGCAAAGCAAATCGGCGAAATTCAAACCGCAGGCCAGCACCTCTATCAGCACTTCGCCAGGGGGCGGTAAAGATAACGGTTCGGCATTAACCACTAAATCATCCGCTTCGCCCGGCCCTTGAATGCACAATAATTTGCGTTCGGAGGGCAGCACGGGAATTGACAATCGCAGGCGTGGCGGGCGGCGCTTCAGTGTTTCGGCAGGCGGCTTTGCTATCGCCTTTGCGGCTTGGTCGCCTGACGTCGGCGGTTGTATCCAGCAATGCCGATGTTCAAAAGCATAACCGGGTAAGGCGACGGGTAGGGGATGGTGCGGGCTTGACCATAAAACCATCCAATCCACGCTATGGCCTTCAACCCAATAAGCGGCGACAGTGGCAGGGTCATTATCGGCAGGACCTTTACCGTTGCTTTTGCCTGCGCCTTTACGCTCGCCTTGTTGCCAGGTGCCGGGCCGTCCGGCTAAAAAAGCCGTCAAGGTGCTGGTCAAGGCCTCCAAATTGTCAGCCAATAAAACCAAGCGATGGTCAAAAGCCGTACGCCCTGTCTGTAAAGTCCAGGCAATGGCGGACAGGGTCAGGCCGCTAAACCGTCCGCGCAGCGCAACGACAAGTTCCTGCGCCATACGCCGTAAGCTGCCGACGGTACGCGCCGAAAGCGGGATGACCATGACGCCGTCCGGATTTGCCGCACCGGTTGGTGTCTGTTTCTCTAGCGGGGCTTCATCAATGACGGCGAAAGCGCTGCCGCCACCGGCCCCGAAGGACTGGATTAAAGCGCGGTGCGGTAAGTCCTGTGCCAACCACGGTTGGGTGCGGCGGACCACACCAAAACGTCCGCCTATGGCGGCCTGCACATCGGCGCTAAGTTCGCCGGTGCCAATGCTGGGCAACCAGCGTCGGCGATTGAACATGCCCAATACTTTGGCGATTTGGGCGGCACCTGAGGCGGCTTCCAAATGCCCGATCGCGCCTTCGGTACTGCCGATCAGAACAGGCTGTCCCGTATCCGGCAAGCCCGCGGCCAAACCGGCCAATTCGATGGCGTCACCCATTGGTGAACCGACCGCCTGACATTCGACATAGCTGATAGGACCGACTTGCCGTTGCGCGATAAACGAACGCAATGCGGCGGCCTGGCTTTCGGCATTCGGAGCCATGTAATTGCGGGTGCGGCCATTTGCCGCCAAACCCGTCGCCCGAATCGTGCCGAGAATTCGGTCACCCGCCGCCAGCGCGTCATCCAGACGCCTCAACACCAGACAACAAACACCTTCGCCGCCGACCATGCCGTCGGCATCGCAGGAAAAGGGTTTCGCCGCGCCACTGGCCGACAGCATTCCCATCGCTTGTAAACCCTGTCTGGAAGCCGGATGTAAAAGCAAATGCACGGCTCCCGTTAATGCCGCCTCACATTCGCCCTGACGCAGGCTTTCGCAAGCCAGATGCAAAGCGGTCAAGGCGCTGGAACAGGCGGTATTGACCGCGAGGCTGGGGCCGGTTAGATTCAGAATATGGGAGATCCGATTGGCGACCGACCAGGCGGCGGTATCGCCGAGACTGCCGCTTTCAGCCGCCAGTCTTAAATAATCCTGTCCCATGACGCCGACAAACACGCCCACTTTGCCGCTCCAAGCCGTTGGTAAACGTCCGGCATTTTCCAGACTAGCCCACGCCGTTTCCAGAAACAGACGTTCTTGAGGATCCATTATGGCGGCTTCATTGGGAGCAATATTGAAAAATAAAGCATCAAATCCGGCGATGTCCTGCAAATAGCCGCCGTCATAGCACGCCTCGGAAGGCCAGAGGTTACGACGTGCGGCTGGAAGCGGACCTATGGCGCAACGGCCTTGTTCGAGATTGTCCCAGAATATCTCAATATCATCCGCCTCGGGAAAACGCCCCGCTATGCCGATGATGGCTATGCTGTCTTCGTTAGCGGCGTTTTTTTCCGCCTGGGCAGGCGTTGCGGGTGATTGCAAAGTGGTATCTTCAACTTGGCTGACAAACGGTTGCAAACGCTCCGCCAAAGCCCGCAGTGTCACCGCTTCAAAAACAAGGTTATTCGGAAACCGGCCCAGCTCTGCTTGTAAACGCGCATTGATGTCGTTGACAACCAAAGAATCCACCCCGTAACGTTCCAAAGGTTCGTCTGGATCAAGGATGTCGCTATCCAAACGCAAAACGCTGGCTACCAGGTTCTGGACAGTGACCAAAAACGGTGCGTCGGCAAGTGGTTTTGACGCTTGTCCAAAAATCTCCGGTTTGGCTGCCTGAGTTATTGTCGCTGCCACTGGGGCGGCGACAGGAAGCCAGCCGTCCGATCTCAGCATCAATATGCTTTGGGCGTCACTGCCTGGCATTTGTCCGAAACTTTCCAAGTGTAGGCCACGGCTGCCTGCGGCAATCCGCCAACCCGCCACGGACAGTAAGGGACTATGCGGAATACGCAACTCAGCGTCGGCGAACGCCCACCAGCCGTCCGTCAGACCGAAGGTAAACGTCGCAAAATCACTATGCGAAGTCGCTTCCAACAACAGTGCGATACCATCCGGTTTCAGCAGGGCTTTGACATGGCCCAGTACGTCAAGCAGGGTGGGCAAGGCGTGCAGGACGTTGGCGGCAATCACGATATCGAAATCGTTGTAGGTTATTTCTTGCAGGTTGGGATGACGGCCAATATCCAGGCTACGGAATTCAGTCTTGGCTCTATTGCCGAACCGTTTTTCGCCAACGGCAACAAAATGCGCCGACACATCGGTATAAACATAATGACTACCCGGCGCGTGGCGGTCCAAGGCGGCCAACACCGGCCCTGTCGCACTGCCGGTACCGGCGCCGATTTCGATGACGCGTAAGGGTTTACCTGTAGAGACGGCGGCAACGGCTGCGGCTAGCGCATGATTGAACAGGTCGGCGGCAGGATCGTCCTTGTAAACGGCTTCCACCAACTCGTTACTGCCTTCCGGAAATAAAATCTCGGTGGCTGCTCTCCTGCCTGTCAAGACATCGGCGGTTCCGTCCAAAGCCGCCGCTAACAGGCGCATGGCGCCGTTTTGCAAAGCCGGCGCACTGAGCGGCATGGACGGCAATTCACCAGTGCTGGAGATGATGGGGTCGTTTGTCGTATCGTCCCCGTCGATGCGCACCCAACCGCAGCGCGCCAAAATGTCCAAATGCGCCAGGAACAGGCCGTGCCGTTCAGGCACTATGCCTAATGTGTCCGCTAAAGCCGTTAGCCGTGTAGGGCAGTGGCGGTTCAAGCCCAGTTCGGCATAAAGACGGAACAGGCGCTCGCGGCCATATCGGATGGTTTCGCTCATCGCTTCGGCCTGACTATAGAGGCTTTCCGGCGGAATCTGGGCAAATGCGGCGGACAATTGACTGCGTCCGTTGGTTAAATCCAATACGGCAGGCAGACCACCGAAGCGGACAGTGTCGGTGACAGTGGCCGTCATCCCCGCCAAGGCATCGGCGGCTAATTTTAGGGCAATAAGCTGTGTTTGCGGCAGTTGCAAAGACCTTTCAAAAATCGCCAACCCTTCGCGGGTCGTCAGTGGCTCTACGCCCGCTTGCCGGGCCCGTTGCAGATAACGTTCCTCGGCGACGATGCCTGTCTCCCCCCAAATGCCCCAATTCAAAATTCGGACTTGCCAACCGGGTTTCTGGTTTTGCGCCAAGGCCATGGCATCGGCGAAGGTGCTGGCGGCGGCATAATTGGCTTGGCCCGGATTGACCGTGAAGGCGTTGGCCGAGGAGCAGAGCGCTAAAAATTCCGGTGGATCATCGGTTAAGGCTTCGATGAGATTCCTTAAACCGCGTGTTTTAGGGGCCAATACCCGATCCAAATCGTCGGGTGTCATGGCCAGTACCGATTTGTCACGTAACAGGATAGCCCCGTGCCAAGCCAGTGTAATATGTCCCCATTGTTGACGTACGGCGCTGACCACTTGGCGTAAAGCTTCCGGTTCGACAATATCGGCTTGCCAATAAATGGCTTGGCCTCCCGCTTGAGAAATGGCGTCTAGTGAACGTTGGATCGTACTGTCAAGGGGGCGGCGGCCTATCCAAGCAATTCGGGCGGCATAGCACTGGGCTAGATGCAGCGAAGTGGCGATGCCTAAACCGCCTGCACCGCCAAGCAATATGCAAACCGCACCTTGCGGGAGGACGGGCGGCAATTCCGTGGTATCGGGCAGTATTCGCGCCAAACCTTGTAAGAAGCGTATGCCTGAACGATAGGCAACCACGGCATCGGCGGGCTCGCTCAGTAGCCATGCCCGTTCGCGCTTCGCCGATTCGGGCGCGGTGGCTGCATTGTCAAGGTCTATACAACTGACGTGGACTTGACTCAGTTCGCGGGCGGCGGAACGGGCAAAACCCGGTAAGGCGGCAAAAGCCGGATCACCGGCGTTTTCCGTCTGGATTTGTTGGAGGCCGCAGGTGACTATGATCAGTTTACGCGCGATCGGATGTTTGCCCAGCTCCTTCAATAGCTTATGCAAGGCGTGGACACCGCGCTGTTCGGCAATTAGCAAGGCCTTAGCATCGAGCGGCAACGAAGCATGATCCCGCCAGGCGGCAAAGAGGATCGGGCGGTTTTTTTCCAGATTGCCGATCAAATCGGTTAAGGTTTGTGGCGAAATTGTTTCCAACATGACCGTATCGCCGCCGTGTTCGGCCACCAATCGAGCCGCCCAGTCGGCTTCTGGATGCGAATGCAACACCAAGGGTGCGTGTACGGAGGGTGACGTTGGTAGGGCAGACGGTTGCCAATGTGGACGC
Source organism: Methylococcaceae bacterium (assembly GCA_005772825.1). Taxonomy (GTDB): domain Bacteria; phylum Pseudomonadota; class Gammaproteobacteria; order Methylococcales; family Methylomonadaceae; genus SXIP01. The sequence continues at coordinate 46,867 of SXIP01000183.1, forward strand.
AACAAAAGCAGTTCGGCATTATTGGCCGTTGCCGCTGTTCCAGAGCGTTCTGGAATATCCCATTTGGATGGCGTTGGGTTAGGCTGCGCGGGACGGGCTTCGAAACCGAGCATTTCCAGCAAAACCTCGCCTTGCGCATCCAGCAGGCGCAAATCGGCGACTAATTTTTGTTCGTCGCTATCGTTACGGTTGAGCGTAAGCCAGGCGAATACCGGCCCGGTCGGGATGCTATAGACGCTGAACTGGCGAATGCCGGAAGGCAATAACGACGCGCCGCTGTGCCGCTCGGTATCAAGGGCCCCCAGCGCTTGCAATGCCGAATCCAACAAGGCGGGGGAAAGGCCGTCACCGTCAATCGGTGCGGAGCTTTCCGGCGAACAGGGGCGCAATTGCGCGAAAATTTGCCCGCCTCCGGTTTGCACTTTATCGAGCAAACGGAAACCAGCGCCATGGTGTATACCGCCCGCTTCGAGGCGACGATAGATGGTCTCGGCTTGCACTTCCGTCCGGCAATCGGCACGGATAATGCCCAAATCAACGGGTAAAGGCTGCGGCCTTGCCGATTTCCGCGCGGTGGCCTGGGCGACGGTGCGCCCTTCGGCATCGACCAGACAGAGGGTCAAAACGTTGTTGTTTGTTTCGCTTCGCAATGCCAGACGGGCGGGCGCGGCGACCGGAATCCGCCAACTGATGGCCGACAGCGGCCCGAAAAAACCCAAACCACGGGCGTCTGCATGGAAGAGCGCAAGGCTCGCCATGCCGGGCAGGATAGCGCGCCCGTTGATCAGGTGATTGGCCATCACCGGCATGTCCGCGCTTAAGTTCAGGCACGCCCGGTCAGTCGCAACGAGTGCTGTTGGCGCGGGGCGGGGTTCATTAACGGGTGTTGCATTGCTTCTGGTTGTTTCTCCTAACCAGCAACGTAAACCGGCAAAGGCGGTGCCGGGCAAATCCACGAATTGTCCGTCCGTTTGTACGCCTTCCCAAGGAATCTCGCAGCCTTGTACCCACAGCGCCCCGATTTTCGCTAGGGCATTGGCTTGCCCGATCAAGCCAGACTCGAACGCTTCGGGTTCGCGGCGGCGTTTGTCAGGCCCGATCAGGCGGTTGTTAACACGGTCAGAGCAGAATGCCGCCAAAGCGTCAGTTAATTCCGACAGATCACGGGCAGTGATAGCCAGACGGAATTCCCAATGGCTGCGGCGGCAGTTCAATGTGTAGGCTATATCGGCTAACGCCAACGTTTTGCCTTCTGCTTGGAGAAAGCTGAGCAAGCGTTCGGCCTGACGGCGTAACCCCGCCGAATCGCGGGCCGATAAGACGATGAGTTGTTCACCACGGGTCGCCGTTTTTGCAATAAGCGGTGGCGGCGCGGCGGTGACGATCAGATGGGCATTGGTGCCGCTGAAACCAAACGAACTGACCGCCGCCAAACACCGATCATGCCAAGGTTGTGCACTTGTCGGCACATAGAACGGTGTGCGCGTAAAGTCGATATGGCGGTTGGGTTTGGCGAAATGCAGGGACGGCGGGATGACGCCGTGATGCAAAGCCAACAGGGTTTTGATTAACCCCGCCGCGCCTGATGAGGCCAAGGTATGGCCGATATTGCTTTTGACCGAACCGATAGGGCAATCCTGGCGGCGATCGGTATGTGCGGCGAAGGCCCGCGTCAAAGAGTCAATTTCGATAGGATCACCGAGGCGCGTTCCCGTGCCGTGGGCTTCGATATAGCCGAAATCCGCCGGATTGACGCCGAAGCGTTGCCATACTTCGCGCTCCAGGCGTTCTTGGGAGTTGGAGCTGGGCGCGGTGATACCGCTGGTTTTGCCGTCCTGGTTAGTACCGGCGCCGTGCAGTAGCCCGTATATCCGGTCACCATCCGCCTGGGCATGATCCAGCCGCCGCAACACCAGCAAGCCGATTCCTTCGCCCGGTACGAAGCCCGAAGCGTCGTCGTCGAAAGTCCGGCATTGTCCATCCGGCGACAACATGCCAGAAGCGGCGGTCATGACGTGCATTTGCGGCGTGGTCATCAGATTGACCCCGCCGACCAAGGCAAAGTCGCAACTGCCGTCCCGAATGGCGCGAAAGCCCATGTCGGCGGCAACCAAAGCCGAAGAACAAGCGGTATCCAAAGCTACGGCGGGACCCGCCAAATCGAGCAGATAAGCGATGCGCGAAACCAAAATGCTGGCGGTATTGCCCAGCAGTAATTGCCCGGTGACTTGGGCTGGGTCATCCATAGGCAAATGGCGGCTATAGTCGCCTTGTCCGACCCCAATAAATATGCCGCAACGGGCGCCTTTCAAGCGGCGGTCGCTGAGACCTGCGTCTTCAAACGCGTGCCATGCTTCTTCGAGAAACAAGCGTTGTTGAGGGTCCATCAATTCCGCTTCACGCGGGGACAAGTTGAAAAACAGCGGATCGAAACGGTCAATACCGTCGACAAAACCTCCCCATTGCACCGCTTCGCGCTGTTCCGGCTTGTCCAAACCCGACAGATGCTCGTCCGGGTTCCATCGGCTCGGCGGGATGCGGGTGATACCGCTCAGACCGTTAAGTAGCAGTTCCCAAAACGCCGTTTTATCGGGTGCGCCCGGATAACGGCAGGCAATGCCCGTAACGGCGACGGCGACTTCCGAGGTTGTCGAATCAGCGAAAAAGGATTCACCAGACATTGCCGGGCGAAGGTCCGGCGCCGGAGCTTTCGCCTGCTGCGACAAGGCAGCGGCCAAGGCCGACAGACCGGGGGCCGCCAATACGGTACGGGCATCCGGAGCCGCCGCGCCAAACAGGCCGTGCAAGCGTTCGGCAAATTCTTGGGCGACAATACGGTCCAGCCCCAAATCAATCAGTGGCGTTTCGGTTTCGATACTATCGGCAGGCAACCATAACAAGGTCGCCAATGCATCACGCAGTTGCGTCAGAATATCACTGTCAACACTGCTTTGTTGCCGTTTATCGCTGATAACGGCTGTTGCAATTTCCGGTGCAGAGACTGGTTCGGCCACGGCAGTTTGGGCCTGTTGTCCATTTTGACGCCGTTCTATCAAGTTTGCGACTGCCGTCAGATTGCGGCAAGCTCCGATGTCTGCCGACTCCAGCCTTACGCTGAAATGGCTTTCGATGGCGTTCAGAATTCGCGCTGCTTGCTCAGGGCCAATGTCCAGGCTATCCAGTGGGGCATCGGGGTCGGGGCTGATGCCGTTCGTCAATGTTGCTGCCACTTGCTCAAGCAAAAAGAGCAGGGCGGGAGACGCGGCGGCGGTTGGCTCTTCTGCTGTTGGAATTTGAGCGTCGACATGGCTTGCGAGGTATTTCGCCAACGCGGCTATGGTTGGGTAATCATAGAGTCGCGTGGCTTGTAGCGACGTGCCGAAGGTGCTGTTGAGCCGGTTGGTCACTTCCACCGCCAAAATGGAATCCAAGCCCAGGTTTGCGAAACCGGCGTGATCATCCAACTCTTGCGGATCGATATACAGCGCGTCGGCAAGAATAGCGCGGATTTTTTCTATCGAAATGGCTGGAGGTGTTGGGCGCGTTGCTAAAGGCGCCGAAGGTGCGGTGGTCCTGTTGATCTGAGTCGCTACGGGCGTGATGGAAACAGCACCAGCGTGGGCATGGTTTGCCAAGGATTCCCGTAGATGTAACGCCAAGTCTTTAACGCTGGGAAAATCATAAAGACGGGTTGCTTGCAATTGCAGGTTATAGCGGGTGTTTATGATGCGGGTCACTTCCACGGCCAAAATGGAATCGAGCCCCAAATCCATGAAACGGGCGTGGTCATCCAAATCATCGGCCGAGATGTACAAAGCATTGGCGATGATACCGCGTAGTTCGCGGATGAGCGTGGATTGATCGGGAAGATCGGCTGTCGCTTCAGCTTCCCGCTCTTGGGATATGGACAGTGCAGGCGCCGAAGCAGGCCTTGCCTCCAACATCTCGGCAAGAGGCTTGGCTGGTGCAGGCGGCGCTGTAACGGCAAGCGGCTGTTGATCCCGGATTTGCGATTCGGCGCTTAAGGGCTTTTGTTGCGGCGCTATCCAGCAGCGTACTTGTCGTAACGGGGTCGGCGGCAAATGCACCCGATGACCGCGCTGATCTTCGGGCAGAGTGTCGAGAATTTGCGCCCAATCGATTGCGGCTCCTGCAACCCAGAAACCGGCAAGTCGACTGTTCCGTCCGGCTTTCGCCAATTGGGCGAAAAACGCCTGATCCTCAGCTTCCGCGCCTAACAAAGCCAAGGGATTATCATCGCCGACCTCGCCGAATTGGACCGTTGCCGGTTTCGGCGTCTCGCTGTTAATGGCATGGGCCAAGGCCCGCAAGTTTTCTATGGCGGCATTGCGGTCATCAACAATTAGCGCCGCCCGTGACGACAGGGCCGAGCGTCCGCACATCAGGGTATAGGCCACATCGGTTAACGAGACCGAGGTCTGCCGCTCCAGATAGTCAGCGAGCCGATCGGCATAAGTCGCCAATAAGCCGGGTTCCGATGTTGACAGCAGCAATAGCACAGGGGCGTTGCAAGCGGATGCGGCAACTGACGGGGCTTCTTCCAAAATAATATGGGCATTGGCGCCGCCGAAACCGAATGCGCTGACGCCGGCGCGGCGCATTCCGCCGTCGGCCGGGGCGGGCCAAGTGTCGGCTTCGCGCGGCAGATAGAGGGCCGAATCCTGCAAATCGATATAGGGGTTGACGGTTTGCAAATCGGCGACAGGCGGCAAAGTCTGATGATGTAAGGCTAAAACGCTCTTGAACAGCCCGGCGATACCCGATGCCGGTTCAAGATGGCCGATATTGGCTTTGACCGCGCCTAAAGCAACGCTTGCGGCGGGAGCTGCGCTGAACACGCTGTTTAAGGCCTGAATTTCCACAGGGTCGCCGAGTTCGGTACCGGTCCCGTGCGTTTCCAGATAGCCTATGCTGTGGGCGGGCGCACCGGCATCAGACAAGGCGGCGCGGATCAAATCGCTTTGTGCTTGCGGGTTTGGGGCGGTCAACGATTGCGCCCGTCCGCCGTGGTTGACCGCCGAGCCGCGAATTACCGCATGAATGGGATCACCGTCCTTTAACGCCTGTTGCAGCGGTTTGAGGACGACAATGCCAATGCCTTCGCCTTTGACATAGCCGTTGGCACGGGCATCGAAACTATGGCAGCGTCCGTCCGGCGACATTACGCCCAGGCTTTGTGTCGCGTGCAGGTCTTTCATATCCAGCAACAAGCTGCTTGCCCCGGCCAAGGCGATGCTGCATTCGCCGCTGCGTAAGGCTCGCACCGCCCGATGCACGGCCACCAAAGCTGAAGAACAGGCGGTATCGACCGACTCACTGGGGCCGCGCCAATCCATGAAATAGGAAATGCGGTTCGGCATCAGCGCGTTGACATTGCCCAAAGCGGCTTGTGCCATCGCTTCCGGCGCGGCATCGCGGAGCAAGGTGGCATAGCCGCTGACTTGTTGACCGAGAAAAACGCCGACGGCCTTGCCTGCCAGGCTAGTCGGCACGATACCGGCATCTTCCAGGGCATGCCAGGTTGCGGTCAATGCCAGCCTATGTTGCGGGTCCATGTGCATGGCTTCGCGGCGCGACAGCCGGAAAAAGGCCGGATCAAACGTTTCGACGGCATTGATAAATCCGGCATGTATTCCGGCTGCCTCCGCTTCTTGCAAACCCAACAATTGTCGACGCTCAGACGACATCGCTCCGACTGCGATTTGCCCGGACAGGATGATTTGCCAAAATGCTACGGCGTCATCCGCACCGGGAAAGCGTCCCGACATGCCGATGATGGCGACCGCACCGTCTGTTTCAGTGTCTCGCGTCACTGTGGATGCGGCGTTGCAGTCAGCTTGGCTTTCAGGTGTGGTTTGGCAAGACCCTGATTCAGCTGCGACCGTCGAGAGTTCGGGATAAGTGCTTAACATATAGGCGGCCAAAGCGCCGATGCTGCTGTGGGCAAAGAAAACGGCGGGGGAAATTTCAATGCCGTAGCGTTGCGCCAGTAAGCCGGCGAATTCCTTCAGGGCAATGGAATCGAAGCCAAAATCGCCAAAGTTGGCCGAAATTTTTAAGGCTTTAGGATCCAGTTTAAGCAAGCGGGCAATCAATGCCGTCAACTCGGCGCATAAGCCTTCATGGGCGGCAAGGGTGGGCTTGGTTAAGTCGGCTTTAGTGGTGTCGGATTGGGCGGCGTCGGATTGGGTTTCGGAAACGGCGGTATCCATCGGGCGGCTCTCCGTGTTAGCGGTAGCAATGTTGGTAATAGTGGGGCTTGCCGCGGGACTCATGATGGCGATTTCGGCAGGTCTATTAGCTGAGCTGAGCGCCCAATCGAGTACCGCGAGGCCCGCCGTATAAGCAAGCGGAGCTATGCCCAGGGCTTTGCTGACCAAAGCGCCGCCTTCGTTACCCAACGCGGCATGACCGCCTTCCCAAATCGGCCAGGCCAACGCTACCGTGCCGCCTTGGCGTCGGCCCGCTTCGACTTCCCGGTTACGCGACGCGGCGAAACGGCCCAGAAAAGCGTTGGCGACGGCATAATCGCATTGCCCAAAATCGCCCCATTCGGCGGCCAAAGAAGCAAACAATACGAAAGCGCGTAGCGGGTGTCCGGCTAAAACCCGGTCAAGCGCCCTTGTTCCGTCAATTTTGCCGGCAAAGGTCGCTTGCATGTCGTGCCAAGTGCTTTCGCTCAGGCTACGTACACTCGGTATTCCTGCGGCATGGATCACGCCGTCGATAGGGCCCAGGACGGTTTCAAATTCGCCCACGGCACGGCTCAGTGACGCGGCGTCGCTGACATCGGCCTGACAATAATGGACTTGCACGCCAACGCGGCGTAATTCGGCGAGCCGTTCGGCTTTGTCGCCTTGCGGCGCCGAACGGCCCAGCAACGCAATACGCGCACCGCGGGTGATACCCAGATGACGGGCCAAGTGCGGCCCCAAGCCGCCAAGTCCTCCCGTGATCAGCCAGACCCCGCCGTTCGCGGCTGAAGCGGGTTGCCATGCCAAAGGCTGCAACCGTCTGAGCAAACGCTGCCCGTGCCGATCGATAAGCGCTTCCTGATCGCTTTCCGCCAATTCCGCCAAAATATGCCGCGCGGCGTCCCTATTCGATAAGGATTTATCTATCGCCAAAGCCTGTAAATGAACATGATTGGAGACGAAACGCAAAGACGGGCTTGCGGCGATGGCGGAGGCGGCTAACGGTGCGCCGTCATGGACGAACAGCAGTTTTAGCGCGAGTCGGGGGCGGGCCAAGGCGGCGCGTAGCCAGGCAAACAAGGGGGCTAACAGGGTTTGGGCATCGTCACTGTCCGGCGCCAATAAAATTAAACTATCTACAGCGGCTAACGGAGTCGTGTCGGGATTTTCAAGCGTTATCGTTGTTATGCCGAAAGCCTGGAAGGCCTCCGCCGTTTCGGCACAGCGCTTCATATCACCCGTTAAGGCAATCACACGGTTTGTCAACTCGGACGCCTGGGGGGCGGGACAAAGTTCCCAAACCGGGACCATCAAATCCGCTAGCCCGGTGGTTTGTGCCGGTGGCGATACTGATTCCGGTAATGCTTGCGGCGATGCTATCCAATAGGAAAGCTCTTCGAAAGGATAAGTCGGCAAGGGGATGCGGCGACCGCCCATAGCCAGCGCCGCGAAATCCGGCAAGCCGCCTTGACTATACAATTGCGCCGCCTGCGCCAACATTTCCTCCTGCGCATCCGCTAACGGCATCGCATCGTTCGGAGTGTCGGCATTGAGGGCGGCAATCAAAGTGACGGTGTCGGTGGCAATTACTGCCCAGCGATGGTCAAAATGCCGGCGGCCCACACCCAAGGTAAAAGCCACATCAAGCAAGTCCGCTTCGCTATGGTTTTTCAAGTGCTGCCGCAAATCGTGGCGGCGACGTTCCAAGGCGGCCTCGGAACGCGCCGACAGCGCGATGAGCACAGCCGATCCGGTAGCTGTCTTTTTCGGTACTGATGGCGGCGGATCGCTGAGGACGATATGACAATTGGTGCCGGAGAAGCCGAAGGAACTGATGCCCGCTACCCGCCGTCCTGCCGGAGGACGTTGCCAGGGGCGGTATTCGATGTTGATGGCGAAGGGAGTGCGTTCAAGACGGAGGGCGGGGTTGGCGTTTTTAAAATGTAAGGAGGGATATAATTCGGCATGGCGGAACGACAGGAGCGTTTTGATCAGTCCCGCTATCCCGGCGGCATGGGCGGCATGGCCCACATTCGATTTGACCGAACCCAGCAAGCAGGAACCTGCTGGCAAGGATGTTCCCGCAAAGCCGCCGCTCAAGCCTTCGATTTCGATAGGATCGCCTAAACGGGTACCCGTGCCATGCGTTTCGATATAGTTGATTTCAGCAGGGTTAATGCCGGCACGCTGATGGGCTTTGCGGATCAGCGCGGTTTGTGACGCTGCATTCGGCGCGGTAATGCCGTTGGTTTTGCCGTCCTGATTGGTTGCCGATCCGGCGATGACCGCGATGATGCTGTCGCCGTCGGCTTGCGCCTGCGACAAGCGTTTCAGCACTATCGCGCCGCTGCCTTCTCCCGGTACGAAGCCGTCGGCGTCGGCATCGAACGCGGCGCAACGTCCGCGCGGTGAAAGCATTCCGGCGCTCGCGGCGGCGGTGTTAAAACCGACAGTGGTATTGATGAACACGCCCCCGGCAATCGCCATGCCACATTCGCCCGCCCGCAAGGCCTGGCAAGCCAGATGCACAGCCACTAACGACGATGAGCAAGCGGTATCGACCGCCAGGGCAGGGCCTTTCAAGTCCAACAGATAGGCGATACGCGCGGCCAAAATCGACGCGGCATTGCCTGTGAAGGCAAAGGCATCCGGTACGACACCTTTTTCCGCCATCAAATGGGTATAGTCACCGCCGTGACAACCGACAAAAATGCCGCAATCGCTACCTTCCATCGCGACTCCCGCGTAGCCCGCATCTTCCAGCGCGCGCCACACTTCAGTCAGGAAAACCCGGTGTTGGGGATCGGTCAATTCGGCTTCGCGCCCGGAAATGCGGAAAAACATCGGGTCGAACAGGTCGATGTTTTTCAGTAAACCGCCCCAGCGCAAAAAAGCGGCGGCGGAGCGCAAATGTTCAGGAGGGTTGTCCGGGTCTATGCCCAAACGTTGCTGCGCCGATACAATGCCGCTACGGCCCGCCGCCAACAGGTCGCGGAATTCCTTAAGGTTGTCGGTATCGGCAAAACGTCCAGCCATACCAATGACCGCGATAGGTTCATCGGTCGATAGGAATGTTGGTTGTGCTTTAGCTGCTTCGAGTCTGTCCATGCTTGGCGGTAGCGATATTGGCGGGGATTCGTGTTCTAGCGATACGCCATGACTATCGGCCAAGTGACGGGCCAGATCGCGCACGGTGGGATAAGCGAACACCACGGTCGGGCTCAGCTCCAGGCCATAACGGCGATTGAGGCGGTTAATCAAATCCAGGCCGAGTATCGAGTCAACCCCGTAATCCATGAATCGGCCTGACAAGTCAACTGCGCTCTTGTCCATCCCCAATGTTTGCGCGGCGGCCTCCTGAATCGCCATTTCCAAAGACTGTGAAGGGGGCTGATAAACCGGCTCGGATGTTATTTGGGGGCTTGGCAAGCCCACCCGTTTGCCTAACGGAGCCGCAATAACCGATGCGGCGTCACGCTTGGCCACCAGAATGGCTTGAGCATCGCGTTGGTTACCCGGTAGACCCAAGTTAAGCATTGATGGGAATCCGCTGTCGGTGAAAAGTGCTTGCCAACGGTCGGGATCAGCCAACGGCGCACCGGGAAGGCGATACTCCGGATCACGGAACGCCCACCAGCCGTCGGTAAGGCCAAAGGTCAGCGTGGCGAAATCCTGGACGGCGGTCACTTCATTGAGCACTAATAATCCTTCCGGAGCCAAAAGCCGGTATACATGGCTCAAGCTTTCCTTAAGGTCGGGGACGGCATGAAGGACGTTGGCGGCGATGATGATATGGAATTCACCGGTGGCGAAGCCTTGCGCCTCGGCAGGGCGGGTTATATCCAGCAAGGCCGTTTCTATCCTATCCCCAAAAGTATCGCGCCCGTGTTTCAAAAAACCCAGCGAAATGTCGGTATAGGTGTAGCGGACTTGGGCGCCTAAAGGTTGTAAGGCCTGCAAAATCGCTGTGCTGGCTCCGCCCGTACCGGCGCCGATTTCCAGGATATGTACGGGCCGGGCGTCATTATCGATGCGGTTGCGCACTGCCGAAGCCACCGCCAGGGCCATCAGGCGGTTGAAATAATCGGCCAGGTGATTGCCTTTATAAATGGCGCCGACCAAATCGAGCCGACCTTCAGGAAACAAAACGCTATTGCCTTCGCACCGGCCTCTCAAAACCTCCGGTAAGGCGGCTGTGGTACGCTCCAATAAATCCAGAAATGGCGCGGTGGCGGGATAATGCCGACGCAAGTCTTGCCATTCCAGACGCAAGTCACCGGCGTTAAAGTGTACCGGAGGTTTGGTAAAGCGGACTAAATCGCCCTCAATGCCCACTATCCCGCAGTGCTCCAGAATAGCCAATACAGCATCGAATAACCCGGCGCGATGGGGGGCGACCTGAAAATCACGGTGCAGGGCGGCGCGGGTCATTACCGGACGCGCACCCGAAACAAGTCCCTCTGCCAGCAACGCCGCCGCAGCCGCTTTACGGCCCCAGGCTTCGACTTGTGCGAAAGAATCGCCTTCAGTGAACAGATTCGGCTCGGGATGGGCGCAAAATTCGGCGGTGGCTGCGCGTATTTGCGTCAAGACATCGGTTTTAACGGCTGGAGCCGCCGGTTGAGGCGGCAAACAGGGGTGTCGTTGTAATAACTGTCCCGGCAAGGCAACCCGTTGCAGTCCGGCGGGGAAGAACGGGCGCAGATCGGCTTGCCCGCCTGCCAACCAGTCCCGGATAGCGGGCGGCAACTCGTTGCTATCGGGGTAGGCGCCGTTTTGTAACATATCGAGACGCACCAAGGCTTGTTCGCGGCTTGCGGCGATAAAGGCGGTGCGGTGCGCAAGCGGGGTTTTTCCTATCGCCAGCGTCCAGGCGACATCGTCCAGACGTAATTCGGGATGCTGCCGCAAATAACTCGCCAGCGCACCCGCGCGTAGCGCCAAAGCGGCCGGATCGCGCGCCGACAGCAGCAGATAGACCTCCGTTTGTCCTGTATCCCGTATTGTCGTGGGCGGTGCTTCGGCCAATACGATATGAGCGTTCGTCCCTGAAAAACCGAACGAACTGATTGCCGCTGTACGTCGCCCATTAGCACCGGGCGTCCAGGTTTCGCCGTGCTTGGCGATGCGGAACGGCGTTTCCGCTAGGCGCAATTGCGGATTGGGGGTTTGGAAATCGGCACTCGGCGGAATGCGGCCCGCGCGCAGCATCAACAATACTTTTAACAGTCCGGCAATGCCGGCAGCGGTCAGGGCATGACCGATATTGGTTTTGACCGACCCCAACGGAATTTTATCGGCCCGGTTGGAGACGGCGCCGAATGCGCGGCTCAGGGCTTCCACTTCGATAGGGTCGCCCAGCGGCGTACCGGTGCCGTGCGCTTCGATATAGCCGATGTCGCCGGGATTAATACCGAAACGCTGTTGCACACTACGTTCGAGAGCTTCTTGCGACGGTGCGCTGGGTGCGGTAATGCCATTGGTGCGCCCGTCCTGATTGATGGCATTACCGATAATAACGCCATGAATGATATTGCCGTCCTGCAGTGCTTTATCCAGCGGTTTTAAAACCAAAGCACCCGCACCTTCGCCGCAGACAAAACCATCGGCGCGTTCGTCGAAGGCATAACAACGGCCACTGCGCGAAATCATGCCCGCTTGCGACATTGCCGTCAGGAACTTACCGGAATTAATCACGCATACGCCGCCCGCGACGGCTGTGTCGCATTCGCCGCGCCGCAAGGATTCACAGGCCAGATGCACAGCCACCAACGACGACGAGCAAGCGGTATCGATAGCCAGGGCAGGGCCTTTTAAATCCAACAAATAGGCGATACGCGCCGCTAGAATCGAAGCGACATTGCCCATTAGCGCCAAAGGCGCATCGCCGACACCGGCAGCTTCCAAGCGCCGCCCGTAATCGCCCGCGCCGGCACCGACAAACACTCCGCAAGCCGTTCCCGCCAAATCCCGTTCACTGAGCGCGGCATCTTCCAAGGCCAGCCAAGCGGTTTCCAAAAATAACCGTTGTTGGGGATCCATCAAGGCCGCTTCAGTCGGGGAAATTTTGAAGAACAACGCATCAAAGGCATCCGGATTGTGCAAAAAACCGCCGACAGCATCGGCGCCGCCTTCCTGCCAACGGCCTTCAGGAATGGTGCGTATGCAATGGCGTCCCGAATTTATCATGTCCCAATAAGCATCCAGATCATCGCAATCACCAAACCGCCCCGCCATGCCGATGACGGCAATCGGCGCCGTAGCGTGTTCCGGCGGCTGCGTTTTTGTCAGTAAAAGCTTAGCCTCAGAGGCGTTAAGGCGGCCTTCGGCCACCATCGAAAACAAGGCGGCGCGAATTTTTGCAGCGGAAGAGTCCTGTGGGGCGTGTTGATTGTTCATGGCTGTTATTGCAATCGAATTCGGATATGGTTGATGAGCTACGAAATTAAAAGCACGCGAAATTATCAGGGATTCGCCATCACTTCGGCGACCATTGCCGAACCTGAAAATGCCTGCCCGCCGTCGGCAACCAAGGTGATTCCGGTCAATAATGAAGCGGCGGGCGAAGCCAGGAAAGCCGCCACTGCAGCAACATCGTCAATGGTGCCGAAACGGCCGATAGGGATGTAATCGCGTAAGGTCTCCACATCTTCGCTGGTCAATAAACGTCCCAGCCCTTCGGTGTTCTCTATGGGGCCGGGTAAAATGCTGTTGCAACGGATACCGTGCGGGCCCCATTCCAAGGCCAGTCCACGCATCAGGCTATCCATTCCGGCCTTAGCGGCCCCAACATGGCATTGAAAAGCGAAAGGCATCAGCGAATTGGTGGCCGATATGAAAATGATCGAGCCGTGTGTCTTTTTTAGTTGGCTGAAAGCCGCGCGGGCGGCGTTGAAAGAGCCTTTCAAATCCACATCAATGACTTTGGCAAAGCCAGACGCGCTCATTTGTTCGGCGGGAGCCGGAAAATTGGCGGCGGCCCCTAAAATCAGAATGTCTATTGACCCCAATTCGGCTTCGCATTGACGATAAGCCGCTTCCAATGTGTCGATTTTCTCGACATCGGCCAGCAGCGGCAAGACTTTTCCTCCGTAGCGACGTAGTTCATTGACGGCATCTTCCAATGTACTAGGGGTCCGTCCCAGCAACGCCACCGACGCGCCCAATTTGGCAAACCCCATGCCAATGCCACGGTTGATGGTTCCCGCCCCGCCCGTAATCAATACCGTACGCCCGCTAAATAAATTCGGCGCGAAGGTGGCGGTAATCGGACAGTGGCTGTTATTCGTCGGCATAATTTAGCTCCATGGCTTGTGAAACACTGATTTCCCCTGCTTCCAGAAGGCGCAACACTTCGTCCAGATCGGCCATTTCAGGTGGTGACGGTGGCAAGGTGTCGAATTGTTGAATTGCGGGCTCGGTAGCCGTAGCCGCTTGTCCGCTTTCCCGTTGCCAAAATTCGGCTTCGCGGTTGACCGGCGCCGCGGCCCGTCGCCGCTCAATGACATCGCGCAAACGGCGGCTGCGTTGTTTGGCCTCATCGGCGCGTCCGTCCGTCGCTGTTGGCGGGGCAGTTCCCGCGACGCCGTGTTCACGCACCATATACGCGGCTAATTCCCGGACAGTGGCATAATTGAAAAGCGCGGTGCTTTTAAGGTCGATGCCGAAAGCCGAATTGATGCGCCGCACCAATTCCACGCTCAGGATGGAGTCCGCCCCGTGATCGGCAAAGCTGTCGTCCAGGCCCAATTCATCGGCTTCCAAGCGCAAGGTATCGGCGATCAGTGATTGCAGGGCCGGTTCCAACCCGGAAGAAGCGCTTCCTCCGGTCAATGCGGATGTGACCTGGGTTCTTGTAGCTTGCGGCGATTCCGTTATGTCAGGCAGGGTGGTTTGGCTTCGGGCGAAGGCATCGGCGACGGCGATAATGACGCTTTGCAACGGATGTTCGCCGCCTGCCGCTAAGGGTAGGCCAAATTCGGCCGTTACCGTAAAGCCCGCTTCCGTCAGTGTGCCCAGCCAACGGCCAGGGTCTAGCAAAGGACCATGCGGACAGCGGCGCGGCGCATCGCGGTAAGCCCACCAACCGGGGGTCAGGCCAAAGGTCAGCGTGTTGATGTCCTGTCGGCTGGTGGCTTCGTTTAAAATCAGCAGGCCGCCGGGACACAACGCTTCCTTGATATTGGCTAGCACGGTTAACAAATCGGGTGTGGCGTGTAACACATTGGCGGCAATGACAATGTCCACACTGCCCGGCGTTACGCCTTGTGGCGCAAAAGCCAGATTGACATCCAGGCGTCCCGTTTCCAGGCGGCTTCGTTCCGGATCCAGGCGTTCGGCGGTCGCATTGACCAGACCCATACTGAGATCGGTTATCCGGTAGCGCCACGCCGTCGAATCCGCTAAGGCTTGCAGGACAAAGCCGGTAGTGCCGCCTGTTCCGGTGCCCACTTCCAATAGCGACAATACCTTGTTTTCACGTTCTGCCGCTTGTACCGCCCCGGCAACTGCGGAGGCCACGAGGGCTTGAAAATGATCAACCACCGGATTGCCGCGATACAAAGCCGCTACAGCCGCTTCACCATCGCCGAACAGCACCGCTGCCGCATCACGCCGCCCGGCAACAATATCAGCCAAGGCCAATAAACACGTTTCCAATAATGCCAACGTCGGTGCGGTTTCCGGTGCTTCGCTTTGCAGTTTTTGGTGTTGCTCCGCCAAAGTAGTTGCGCTGACGGCAAAACCTGTCGATTTGCCGGCGGCGTCACATAAACCTGCCCGCTGTAACAGTTCCGCCAGCGCCGCGATTAACGATTGATAACCGGCCTTGGCATTGAGCATCCGGCTCAGATTAGGCGCATCCAATTGCCGTCCGACGACAAGCGATATGCCGGAATCCGCTAAGGCTAGCCATAGGCGTTCGGCAGCGTAACGATTCAGAATGTCTATCGCGGGATCGACGAAGCGGCTGCTGTCCTGTTGGGTTTGCCGTGCGGCTTGGGTTGCGGATGCCGCCAACACACCGCTAGGCTGGAAACGCCAGTATTCCGTACGCCGCAAATCCACGCCCATCGGCTGTAATAAATGGTCTGCGACACGCAATACCGCAACGCGCGGCAAGCCCACGGCGATGATCTGCTCCAGGGTTTCCAGACCTTCGCGGTCACGAATAGGCAGGACACCCAGTTTAGCCAATTGGGTTTGATGGCTTGCATCGGCGACCGCGCCGGTTTCGCCCCAAAATCCCCAGTCGAAAACATGTACCGGATATGGCAAGTGAGTAACGGCTGCATCAACGAAGGCGCTGGCGGCGGCATACGCAGCCTGACCTGGGTTGGCGGTCAGAGCATTGCTGGACGAAAACAGCAATAAACCGCGCCGGGGTTGCAGGCACGAGGTTAAATTCGTTAAACCCAGGGTTTTGGGCGCCAGAACGTTTTGCAAGGTATCGGCATTCAAGCTGCTGATAGGCGCATCACCCATAACCAAGGCCGTATGTACCAGCCAATCGATAGGCCCCAAAGTTGCAATTACCGTGTCGATGCTGGCGGTTACGGCGACCTGATCGGCAAGATTGGTTTGCCGATAAATGGCTGGCCGGCCAGTGGCCTGTAATGTGGCGATGGCTTGTGCGGTGGCGGCGTTCGGGCTTGGACTTCTGCCCAAAAAGGCCACCGATACCCGTGCGCAAGTCGCCGCGTGCCGGGCAAGCAAACCGCCCAGGCCACCCGCACCGGCAATCAGAATCACCTCGCCGTCACGCCAGGGCGGCGTACCGGGCGGCAGTTCGACCGGCGCAAGGAAACGTTGCCATAACACACCGTGCCGCCAAGCGCGTTCAGGCGGAACAGCGTCATCGTAAGGAATTTCGGGCAGAGCACTTAACACCACATTGGGCAGCGGCAAGCCTTGGTCAAGATCATCCCAAACCGAATTGGGCAGGCTTAAAGCGACCAAAGACCAGTCGGCGCGCTCGCGGGCGGCGGCCCGTAAGAAGGCGGCAACGGCGGCGGCGCAAGGGTCATCGGCGAACGCGTTACCGTCTGCGCTTCGGGCCAGTAATAACAGGGCAGGGGGACGGGGGACGCTTACAAGTGTAGGTTTTTAAATAAAAGTAGACAAAACAGGATGTTGAGATAAATTAACAGGTGTCAATACAAATTTTCACTGGAGGATATTGCCATGTCTCAACATCCTGAACTATCGCAATGGATCGATACGGTTAC